>DLBH01000028.1:9405-58621 GCA_002494165.1 Lachnospiraceae bacterium UBA7026
CCTATGGCACGGCCGTTATGGCAAAGATGATGTGTTCTATGGCCTGGCTGTTTGACCGGACTGGTAAGAAAAGACTTGCGGGGCAGACCAGAGAGAAGAAGAAAATGAAGGCCGGTCCTGGCTGATGGCAGGAGCGGACATGAATGAATTTAGAAAGTGTATTTTATGAATAGTGATATGATGAGTAAGAAGAGAGAACCCGTAGACAAGGGCCTGGAGGCCAAGCCTGAGGGCAGCGGCCAGACCGGGGCTTCTGACTATGACCCGGAATTCGGACCGGATATTAAGTTCCGGCAGGGAGATGACCGCCATTATCTTCTGCCTGAAGAAGGAGACCGTAAGATCAGTCTGGAAGATATTGAGAGGATTCTCCACTTCCGTCTCAGTGTGGACGGGGCTATTGGCCAGCTGGGAATCAAGGTGACAGACCTGGAAGTGGGCTGGGCCAGGGCAGAGATGGAATATAACTCTTCCCACAGGAACCCCAATGGGTCAGTCCATGGGGGAATGATCTTCTCTCTTGCCGATTCGGTGGCAGGAACGGCAGCCTGTACCCACGGCAGCATGGTAACCACTTCCACAGGCAGTATCTATTTTCTTCATGCGGCCTTCCGGCCCAAAAAGCTGATCGCCGAGGCCATGGAGCTGAAGGCGGGCCGTAATCTGATGACCTATGACGTTAAAGTTAAGACCGACACCGGCAAGCTGGTAGCCAAGGCAACCATGGAATATTTTAATCTGAATATGCCGATTCCGAGAGTGAAATAGTGGTCAGACTCATAAAGACAGGACCTGATACGAGCTGAGACCTATTGGCGTCAATGAGAATATAAGGCAGCATATAGATAAGCAGCATATAAATAATAACACTGAAAGAATAATAATCCGGACCCCGGGATGGCCTTGTCTGAGCCATCCCGGGGCCCGGTTGTTTTTTACCTAAGCTTATCGGAAGATGACGACATTAGCGGAAGGTGACGACAGTAACACCTGCGTCGCCCTCGCCAAATTCTGCCAGCTTGTAGGACTTGATAAATTTCTGCCGGCGGAGGTACTCATGGATCCCCTTCCTGAGGGCTCCTGTCCCCTTGCCGTGGACCACCCGGACTGATTCCAGGCCGGCAATCATGGCGTCGTCCAGGTACTTCTCCAGCCGCATGACAGCCTCGTCCACAGTGGAGCCTAAAAGATTGATCTCCGGCTTGATGGTCGCCGACTTGTTGATGCTGTAGCGGTCACTGCTGAAGTTGCCACCCGGCTGCCTCTTTCCGCCACCGGCCCTGCCGCCACTTTCCTTTTCTTTCTTTTTATCCAGAGGCTCCAGGTCCTTGTAATTGATGGTGGAGCTTAAAAAGCCCATCTGGACAACGATATCACCATTCTTGTTGGCTTCTTTCTTTACGGTACCTTCCAGGGAAAGGCTGGTTACATAAACCGGATCACCCAGCTTGAAATCCTGGGGTGAGTTCTGGCCGCTGGCCTTTCTGCCCTGGTAGGCCAGCTGGCTTCCCAGCTTGGAGACCCGCTTGCCCAGGTCACTTCTGCGGGCTTCCATCTTGCGGGTATTATCCTGCTTGGGATGCTGTTTCCATGCATTGTACTTGCGGATGGAGTCGTCGGCCACCTCCTTGGCTTCGGAGAGGATCTGGTAGGCCTCCTCCCGGGCCTCCCTGAGCATGGCATTTCTTTTTTCCCTTATGTCGTCCTGGCGCTCCTTAAGGCCAAGCTTCAGCTGGTCGATCTCTTCCCTGGTCCGGTAGAGGTCTGCCCGCTCCTTCTCGATTTCGGCCTTGTCCTGCTCCAGAGAGCTTAGCATGGATTCAAAATCGATAGCTGAGGCGTCAATCTGGGACCGGGCCTGGTCGATAATATAGTCGGGAAGACCCAGTCTCTGGGAGATGGCAAAGGCATTACTCTTGCCGGGGATACCGATGAGCAGCCGGTAGGTGGGGGTCAGGGTATCCAGGTCAAACTCACAGCAGCCGTTCTCTACGCCTTCCCGGTCCATGGCATACATTTTAAGTTCCGCGTAATGGGTGGTGGCGATAGTCCGGATCTGGCCGGCGTGGAGGTCATCTAGGATGGATATGGCCAGGGCCGCTCCCTCCGTAGGGTCCGTACCACCGCAAAGCTCATCCAAGAGGACCAGGGAGTCCGGCTGGGCTTCCTTGATGATCTGGACTATATTGGTCATGTGGGAAGAGAAGGTGGAGAGATTCATCTCAATACTCTGCTCATCCCCTATATCAGCGAATATATCGGAAAATACAGCCAGCCTGGATCCCTGGAAGGCAGGGATATGAAGGCCTGCCTGGCCCATGAGCTGGAAGAGCCCCACGGTCTTTAAGGAGACTGTCTTACCGCCGGTGTTGGGGCCGGTCAGCAGGAGCATGGTGAAGCTGTCCCCCAGATAAATGTGGATAGGGACTACTTTTTTTGGGTCCAGCAGGGGATGCCTGGCCTGTTTCAGGTCGATGATGCCGTCTGTGTTAAACTCCGGCTCGGTCCCCTGATAGTCCCTGGCGTATTTGGCCTTGGCAAAAATAAAATCCAGGTCTGTCAGTATAGTCTGATTGTCCAGCAGTTCCCGGGAACAGGTGAAGGCCTGGCTGGAAAGCAGCTGCAGGATCTTCTCGATTTCTGCCTGCTCCTTGATGGCCAGCTCCTTCAGGTCGTTATTCATCTCCACGATCCGTTGGGGCTCGATGAAGAGGGTGGCTCCCGATCCTGACTGGTCGTGGATCATACCGGGAAAGACATTGCGGTACTCCGCCTTGACCGGCACGCAGTAACGGCCGTTCCTCACCGTGATCAGGGAGTCCTGGAGTTTGTTTTTGTTGTCGAGGGAATTGATGATGGCAGACAGACGGTTATGGATGGCGAGGTTGGTCTGCTTAATCTGCCGGCGGATGTCCCTGAGAGCCGCAGAGGCGTCGTCACTGATCTCGTCCTCAGAGAGGATACAGAGGGTGATGCGCTGGTGGAGAAACTCCAGGGGATCGAGGGCCTCAAAGCTTGGCTGGAGACTGTCAAAGGACAGGACCTCATCCTCCGTCTGGCCGTACTCCTTGACGCTGGCAGTGAGGGCCAGAAGCCTGGCTATATCCAGCAGTTCCCTGCTGCTTAGACTGGAGCCGATCTCCAAAAGCTTCAGGTGGGGGCGGATATCCGTCAGCCCCTGGAAGGAGAGCCAGCCCATCTTGTAGAGCCGGGCCAGGGCGTCCCTGGTCCCGTCCTGGCGGGCCAGAATCTCCTCATAATCAGAGGAGGGCAGCAGGTCCATACAAAGCTTCCTTCCCATCTCTGAGGAAGCGTAGGTAGACAGCTGCCGGATGATTTTATCATATTCCAGTGTTTTTAATGCTTTAGTATTCATTTTACGTGTATCCTTTTAAATATTGCAGAAAGCGGGAAAAATCCCGGAAACAGGGCTTTCCCTTGCGTTATCACAGATACCTGGTCAGATCTGGTCGACCGGATATGGTCAGACCCGGGGTCAGATCAGTAGGATTTAGGAATGAAGCCCTTTTCCCTGGCTACATTTACCAGGGGAATCTCTTTCACGTCCAGATGCTCAATCCGGATCCAGCGGTTTCCTCCCGGCTTGCCTGAGTTCAACTCCTGGAGGAACATATCCACACGGTGGTCGGCACCCTGGACTTCCATTTCCACAGAGCCGTCATAATTATTCTTAACCCAGCCGGTCAGACTGCATTTCTGGGCCATACCCATGGCAGTGTAGCGAAAGCCCACTCCCTGGACCCGGCCCTGGACCTTGATGTGTTTTCTGATCATATTTTGTGCCTCCTCCTCTTCTGAATAATCTTTAATGTATCTAATGATTTTGTCATGAATCAGGACTTTTGTCAATCGAGGAAGGGGAAATGAACCGCCCAAAGAGGGTGGTTTCAGCTTGTCAGCCCCTCCTATTCAGTGTATAATATTTTCGTCAGTTGCCGGAAAGCGGGCAGGCCGTTCGCCGGTCCGCAAATCAAGAGGGATATAATCCGTGGACTGGCTTAGAAAGGAAGCATTTTTTATGCGCTATATTAATGAATTAAGAGAAGGAGATAACGTTGCGGGAATCTATCTCTGCAAGCAGAAGACCGTGCAGAAGACCAAGGCCGGGAAGACCTATTATTCCCTGATTTTGCAGGACAAGACCGGTGTGATCGACACCAAGATCTGGGAACTCAATAACGGTATCGATAATTTTGAGCAGATGGATTACATCCGGGTTGACGGTAATGTGACCAGCTTCATGGGAAGTCTGCAGATGAACGTGAGAAGGCTGCGGAGGGCCCGGGAAGGAGAGTACCTGCCTGAGGATTACATCCCCTGTTCGGTCCATGATCTCAAGGAGATGTACCGCGACCTTTCCGACTATGTCAATAAAGTACAGAACCCCCACTTAAGAAAGCTGCTGGTGGCTTTTTTTGGGGACCAGGAATTCGCCAAAAGATTCAGGGAGCATTCGGCTGCCAAGAGAGTCCACCATGGCTTTATGGGAGGCCTTTTAGAGCACACCCTGAATGTTACCAGGCTTTGTTCTTTTTACTGCGACCAGTATCCCCAGCTCAACAGGGACCTGCTGATCACGGCGGCCATCTGCCATGACATCGGCAAGGTTGACGAGCTTTCCCCCTTCCCGGAAAACGATTATACCGATGAGGGGCAGCTGCTGGGGCATATTGTTATGGGGACCATTATGGTCGATGAGAAGATTAAGACCATTCCGGGATTCCCGCCTAAGCTGGCCAATGAACTCAAACATTGTATTCTGGCCCACCACGGTGAGCTGGAATATGGTTCGCCCAAGAAGCCGGCTTTGATTGAGGCCCTGGCCCTGAACTTTGCCGACAACACAGACGCCAAGATGGAGAGTTTCATCGAGGCTCTGGCTGAGGAGAACAGACAGAGCGGTGAGTGGAGAGGTTACAACAGGTTGTTTGAATCTAACATCCGCGCCACCAGCGGTAAATAAGGGAAAGTAAATTGGAAGACAGCACAGGAGACCGGTTCCCGCCCCAGGCGGGGATGAAGACAGATAACAGAGGTGCCGGATTGAAGGATAAGATTCATTTTAAAAAAAATCAGGACCTTCACCTGACAATCGAAGACTTTACCAGAGAAGGGGAAGGCCTTGGCAAGTACCATGCCTTCCCCTTTTTTGTCAAGGATACAGTGATTGGGGATGTGGTGGCTGTGACGGTCACCAAGGTGAAGAAGAACTATGGCTATGCCCGGCTTAAGGAGGTATTGGTTCCTTCCCCGGACCGGGTGGACCCGCCCTGCCCTGTTGCCAGGCAGTGCGGCGGCTGCAAGATCCAGCAGCTGGCCTATGACAGGCAGCTGGAATACAAGTTTGACTTGGTCAAAAGCTGCCTGGAGCGGATCGGTGGCTTTGCCGGGGCAGACCGGCTCATGGAGCCCATCTATGGGATGGAAGACCCCTGGCATTACCGGAACAAGGCCCAGTTCCCTGTGGGAAGAGACCGGCAGGGAAGGCTGGTGGCCGGCTTTTATGCCGGCAGGACCCACACCATCGTTGCCAACAGGGACTGTCTGATCCAGGCCCCGGTCAACAGGGAGATTCTGGACCTGGTCCTTATGCATATGGAAAAATATAAAATAGAACCCTACCATGAGACCGGACATACAGGTCTGGTCCGTCATATCCTGACCAGGGTGGGCTACCATACCGGCCAGATTATGGTCTGCCTGGTCCTGAATGGGAAGGCGGACTCCTTTGCCGGTATAAAAAAGCTGGCCCGGGACCTGGCAGGAATTGAGGGAATGACTAGTCTGGTGGTCAACAGCAACATGGAGCGGACCAACCGGATCCTTGGTCCTGCCTGTCAGACCGTCTGGGGACAGGATTATATAGAGGACTATATTGGGGAAGTCAAATATCAGATCGGCCCCCTGTCTTTTTTCCAGGTTAATCCCCGGCAGACAGAGGTCCTCTATGGCAAGGCCCTGGAATATGCGGACCTCAGCGGTCATGAGACAGTCTGGGACCTCTACTGCGGTATAGGAACCATCTCTCTCTTCCTTGCCGGCAGGGCCAGGAAGGTTTACGGTGTGGAGATTGTGGAGGCCGCTGTGGAGGATGCCAGGAGAAATGCGGCCGTCAACGGTTTTGAAAATGTGGAATTCTTTGCCGGTAAGGCAGAGGAAGTGGTTCCCGCCCATTTTGAAAAAACCGGGGACCATCCGGATGTGATCGTGGTGGACCCGCCCAGGAAGGGTTGTGACAGCAGACTTTTAGAGACCATGCTGGCCATGGCGCCGGAAAAGATCGTCTATGTCAGCTGTGATCCCGGAACCCTGGCCAGGGACCTGAAGATTCTCTGCTTCAAGGATTATGAACTTAAAAAGGTGACGGTGGTGGACCAGTTTGCCCACTCCTGCCATGTGGAGACCGTTGTGAGACTGGACAGAAGAAGTCTGCCATGACCTTTATAGTTTCGATGAACTTTCAGGAATTAAGCATGTTTTGAACTTATATTAAGTTTTGAGGTTATATAAAAAATGGGAAAGAACAGAACAGCTATCTGGGATAATGCCAGATTTATAATGATTACCCTGATGGTCATCGGACATTTCGCGGATGTGTTTTGCACAGAATCGGATCTATGCCGAAGCATCTATCTCTTTATTTATGCATTTCATATGTCGGTACTTTTCTTTATTTCAGGACTATTTTATAAGAATGAAAGAATAGTAGAAAAGGTGTTTTTTTCATCAGTTGTGGTTTCTTACTGAAGATCTGTCTGATGATTGCTGGCCTGGTTAACGGGATGTCCGTCGGATTCAGTCTCCTGTCAGACTCAGGCATCCCCTGGTTTTTCTTTGTCCTTGCTGCTTTTAACGTGTATGTATATATTACCCGGCCCGTTGACCGGACCTACCTGCTGGTCATGAGTGTGATTCTGGTTTGCTTTGCAGGTTATGACAAAACAGTCGGGCATTTTTTATATTTGTCAAGGTTCCTGTTTTTTTTGCCGGTGTTCCTTCTTGGAACCATGGTATCAAGGGATAAACTTGAAGACCATTTAAAAAAGCATTCCCTGGTTCTTGTGACAGCGGCGGTATTTATCCTGCTCTTGTGGGCTTATCTGTGCCTGGGATACAGAGAGCAATTTTATATCTTCAGACATTTATTCACCGGCAGTAACCCATTTTCGGATAAGGTGGTCGCTTACGGACCGCTGGCACGCTTGTTCTGCTACACAGTTACTCTACTGACCGGAGCAAGTGTCCTTATTTTAACTCCCTGGAAAAGGATTCCCTGGTTTACCCTGATGGGTACCAGGACACTTAATGTGTACTTCTGGCACCAGATTTTTGTTTTCCACTTGTTTAAATGGTGTCATCTGGCAGACTTATTTCATAAAGGAATATTTGGGAAGGCAGCCTATTTTTTGGTTGCCGTGCTGATGAGTATAGTCCTTTCCTCTGTGAAATGCTTTGATTACCCGATGAAGATTATTAAGGAGAAATGCTTTCATCCCCAAAAAGACGGCAATGAATCCTGATGCGGTTTGCCGGCTAATGTCCTGGCATGGCTGATTGACAGAATACCGAGAGCAGAAAGGCTTCTTTTACATACAAAATGATAATTTCCGACAGGATGGTTTGTCCTGACTTGTTATGTGATTATAGGTGAATACAGAATCCTGTATTATTGGATACAGGGTTGTGTTTCCAATAAAGTTTTAAAGGAATATGCAGATGAACAGGAAACCTTTAAACAGAGACGTCATTAAGTTAATAGCCCTGCTGCTGATGCTGGGCAACCATATAGCATCCGTCTTCATGGCTCCGGAAGCCCCCCAGGCCATCCTGCTGACAGACCTGGGCTATTTTACCACGCCGGTTATGTGTTATTTTCTGGTAGAGGGTTTTTATTATACCCATTCAAGGAAAAAATATGGCCAGCGGCTGCTGCTTTTTGCCCTTCTGTCCCAGCCGCCCTTTTGCCTGGCCTTTTATCCCGCCCATATAAAACTCTATAATTATAATATGATAGGGACCCTCTTTCTCTGTTTTCTCATGCTCTGCGTGCTGGAAAGCTCCTGGGACGGGAGAAGCAAGTGGTTAGTCATATTCCTGCTCTATTACCTGGGCTGTTATGGAGACTGGGCGGTCATGGCCCAGACCTTTGTCCTTATCTTCTGGAGACTGCACCGGCTGCAGGAGGAGAGAAGGGCGGGTTTCCGGGACCAGGTAAGCTCCTGGTCGGCCGTGGTCTTAATCGTTGGCATTATGAATTTCTTAAATGCTTATCTGGGAAATGCTTCTTCTAAAGACCTGCTTATATTTCTTGGATCTATGTCAGGTCCTCTGCTGGCGGCAATTTGCATCCTCTTTTTTTATAATGGAGAGCAAATGGCAAGGGGAAGGATCTTCCTCAAATGGTTTAATTATATCTTTTACCCGGCCCACCTGCTGGTCCTGGGCTTAATCAGGATAGGCCTGGGGTAAGTGATTATAGAAGGAAAGATAGGCTGAGGGAAAATTCTGAAATAAACACTAATAAAAACCCGGGTATGGATATTAATGATAATAATACTGCTATAGAATAAAAAGACTGTCTGCGGCCAGATGGTCTTTCATTGTCAATACATAATATTCAAAAGGAATGGACAGGCAAACCGGTTCTAAGGTTTTGAAACCAATATGCACAAAAATAATAGCATAGGAGCAGGGAAGGAGATCATCTTATGGCTATGGAAACAAATAAAAAAGAAAAGACTTACGAAAATACAGACCTCTTCCGGGCCCGGGGCAGTATCCTGCTTGGCCAGATCAGCTTCGGCAAAAACTGTAGTGTCTGGTACAATACGGTAATCAGAGCCGACAAGGCTACCATTGAGATCGGAGACAACTGTAACATCCAGGACAACTGTGTGGTCCATGTGGATGAGGGCCATGCGGTCCGTCTGGGTGATAATGTTACAGTTGGCCACAGTGCCATTATTCACGGCTGCAGTATCGGGGACAATTCCCTGGTAGGTATGGGAGCTATTATTATGAATGATGCGGTCATAGGAAAAAACTGCATCATAGCTGCAGGAGCCCTGGTGACCCAGGGG
Organism: Lachnospiraceae bacterium UBA7026; assembly: GCA_002494165.1. Classification (GTDB taxonomy): domain Bacteria; phylum Bacillota; class Clostridia; order Lachnospirales; family Lachnospiraceae; genus Anaerobutyricum. Next base: position 18,507 of record DLBH01000028.1, read on the forward strand.
ACAATAATCCCTGACGGGTCCATGGTTATGGGAAGTCCGGGTAAGATCCGCCGGACTTTGACGGAGGAAGAGATAGAAGCTAACCTCCACAATGCGGACCATTATGTGGAGATCAGCAGAGAATATATGGCGAACAAATACAAGGTTTGGGAATAAATGATAATTTTCTCCTAATAGCAAGTCTTGACGAATTCCAATAAATTAGGTATTATTAACCCAAGTTAGAAATAACTAATATCAATTAGGGATGGATGACACTATGGGACGTGATGTCATAGAGTTGATAGAGAAACTGGATATGAAAGATATCACAACACAGATGGTCCTGCAGTGTGCGCCGCTGTTCACCGGTTTAAAAGTATCTAACCTCCTCATAATACCCGCAGGGAATGGAAACCTTGTCCGGACTGCCCTGGAGGGAACGGATATCTCCTTCCGCAAGCTGTCAGAATTCAAGAACAAGGCTACCTATATCCTCTTTCGGAGAGATCTTCTTACAGAGTGGATTCTGGAGGAGGACAACCGACAGTTTCTTGCGGATTGGGGTTATGAGGGATGCTCGCTGGATTCCATACTGAACGCGATTGAAAACCAGTACTGCTCCTACGTTCGGGAAAACACAGCATTTCCCCATGAGATTGGCATCCTTTTAGGTTATCCTGCAGAGGATGTCCAGGGATTCGTGAACAATGAGGGAAAGAATTACCTGTGTTCCGGTTACTGGAAGGTATATGGACATCCATCCGAGAAAAAAAGACTTTTCCAAAGGTTTGATCAGGCCAAGAAGACTCTGCTGAGGGTCATAGCCATGGGAGTGGAGATTCAGTCAGTGATTGTGAATTCCGTGGAGTGTCCCCGGGGCTCTGCAGCCTGATGACAATACATTTCTTGCAGTAATTTAGGAGGATAACATCATGAGTAAGGTTAACATCGTTTTCTGGTCCCAGACAGGTAATACAGAGGCTATGGCCGAGGCCATCGGCAAAGGCGTTGAGAAGGCCGGCAAGGAAGTCAATGTAGTAAACGTAGCAGACGCAAGCATCGATGACCTGGCAGCAGAGGCAGCATTTGCCCTCGGATGCCCGGCTATGGGCGCTGAAGTTCTTGAGGAGATGGAGATGGATCCCTTCGTTGCAGATGTGGAAGGCATCGCTTCCGGCAAGACCATCGCCCTCTTTGGATCCTACGGCTGGGGAGACGGCCAGTGGATGAGAGACTGGGAAGACAGAATGGCTGACGCAGGCGCAACTGTGCTGAACGGTGAAGGCCTCATCTGCCAGGAAGCTCCCGACGATGACACCCTCGAGGCCTGCGAGGCACTCGGAGAGCAGCTGGCTGGCTTAGTATAATAAAAAGCCATCAACTATGATATCAGACTTCCCCGGACCTGTCCCGCCAGGACAGCGAAAGGGAAGAAGATATAAAGCAACCCGTTAACACAAAACATATATTTACCAAATCTGATACCTCTAATTTAATGAAATACCCTTTCTAAATAGAAAAATTGTTTTTCTAGTCCTGTCAGCCACCCACTGACAGGGCTCTTTTTTCATGATACAGCGAGGAGAAGTCAAAAATAGCCGCAGGATCCCGCAGGGACATGCGAGCTGATTTTTGACCTCGACGAGCGAACAAAAATCGAATGCGGCCGCTTCGGAAGAAGCGGGGAAAGCATGAGATTTTTGCAGCGGTGCGAAAGCTGCGGAGCAGCGAAGCAACGCGTGGTATAATGAAAAAAAGTGATAGGAGAAGTCAAAAATAGCCGCAGGATCCCGCAGGGACATGCGAGCTGATTTTTGACCTCGACGAGCGAACAAAAATCGAATGCGGTCGCTAAAAACATTCTTGATTATTTTTAAATCCTAGTATATTATTTGGAATAAAAAGGAGGCGGTCATATGATGATATCAACCAAAGGCCGGTATGCCTTGCGTCTGATGATTTATCTGGGAGAACATAATACAGGAGACCTGGTTTCACTGAAAGAGATTGCCAGCAGGCAGAGTATTTCCATGAAATATCTGGAGATGATCGTCTCTGATCTTCATAAGGGTGGGATATTAATCAGTGGAAGAGGGAAAAAAGGTGGTTATCGGCTGGCTGTAGAGCCGGCAGACTGTACGATCGGTCAGATTCTGAAGATGACAGAAAAAAGTCTTGCCCCCGTTAACTGCCTGGAGGGTGACACTGTGACCTGTGAGAAAGCAGACCAATGTCTGACTCTTCCCTTGTGGAGACAGCTGGATGACTTGATTGACAGTTATTTGGAAAGTGTAACATTACAGGATCTCCTGGAAGGGAATGTACCGGACTGGAGAGAAAAGCCTGGGACAGGTTTCAATCAGTTATAAAAGAAGACCGTGAAATAGGCAGCAGATTTCACGGTCTGATTTATCTCTTTAATTCCTATTGACAAACTAGGAATTAAAGATTATAATTCCTGTGAATTAACTAGGAGTTTAAAATGTCTCATGGATTATGGTCCACAGATGCATTTTACTCATAGAAGAGAAGCAAAAAAGGAGAGATTACTATGTATATTTATGCTGATAATGCGGCGACAACCAAGCCCAGTCAGACAGCCATTGATGCCATGGTATCCTGCCTGAAGGAAGTCTACGGCAACCCGTCCAGCCTTCATTCAGCAGGACAGAAAGCAGCGGAAGTTCTGTTCCAGGCCCGGGTGGATGTAGCCCAGGCCATCGGAGCTGATTTTAATGAGATATATTTTACATCCGGAGGAAGTGAGGCAGACAACCAGGCCATCCGGTCTGCGGCTCTTACAGGGGCAAGAAGAGGCAAGAAGCATCTGGTTTCTACCAAGATTGAGCACCATGCAGTTCTTCATACCTTGGACAAGCTGGAGAATGAAGGTTTTGAGGTTACCCTTTTAGAGGTAGGCCCGGACGGTATCGTCAAAGTAGAGGATGTGGAGAAGGCGATCCGCCCGGATACAGCCCTGGTTACCATCATGTATGCCAATAACGAGATCGGGACCATCCAGCCCATCACTGAGATTGCAGCCCTGTGCCGGGAGAAAAAAGTTGTATTTCACACTGACGCAGTCCAGGCTGTGGGTCACCTGCCCATCAATGTACACGACCAGCAGATTGACATGCTGTCCCTGTCCGGCCATAAGTTCCACGGTCCCCGGGGAGTCGGCGCCCTCTATGTGAGAAAGGGAATCCCCCTTCGCAACCTTATCGAAGGGGGAGCCCAGGAGAGAGGCAAGAGAGCCGGCACAGAGAACCTTCCGGCCATCGTTGGCATGGCGGCAGCCCTTAAAGAAGCTGTGGCTAACATGGAGGAGAATTCCAAAACAGTGACTGCCCTCAGAGACCGGCTGATCAAAGGTCTGTCCCACATCGACCATTCCAGGCTCAATGGAGATCCGGTAAAGAGACTGCCGGGCAATGTGAATTTTGTATTTGAAGGTATCGAAGGAGAGTCCTTACTGCTCCTTCTCGACGATAAGGGTATAGCCGCTTCCTCAGGAAGTGCCTGTACTTCAGGATCCCTGGATCCCAGCCACGTTCTTTTGTCTATCGGCCTTCCCCATGAGGTGGCCCACGGCTCTCTTCGGTTAAGTCTTGATGAGAGCATGACAGAAGAAGAAATTGACTATATCGTTAATGCCGTACCGGAAGTGGTCGCTTATCTGAGAGACATTTCCCCGGTATGGGAGGATCTTGTGAAAGGAGATAAAGACTATGTTATACAGTGAGAAAGTTATGGACCATTTCCGCAATCCCAGAAATCTGGGAAAGATGGAGGATGCCAGTGGAATCGGTGAAGTAGGAAATGCTAAATGTGGTGACATCATGAAGCTTTATCTCAAAATCGATGACCAGGGGGTGATCACGGACGTTAAATTCAATACCTTTGGCTGCGGATCAGCCATTGCCAGTACTTCCATGGCCACAGAGATGATCAAGGGAAAGACTGTCCAGGAGGCCCTGGAGCTTTCCAACAAAGCAGTGGTTGAGGCTTTAGATGGTTTGCCCAGCCATAAGCTCCACTGCTCAGTCCTTGCCGAGGAAGCAGTGAAGGCAGCAGTGAAAGATTTCTACGATAGAAATGGGATTCCTTATGATGAGAAGACCCTGGCCGCCAGTGACATGGCAGAGCATGCCCATGATGAGTCCGGACTTCTGTAAGATTAAATAGATAGAGCATAGGTGCCTGGTTAGAATGTATATTCTTGCCAGGCATCTGTTTTTTAGATATATTTAGTGTTTTTGCCTAAAAAGCTTGACATAAAATCCTTGCTTATCCTATAATTTAACTATCTTATTTGTAATAAAGAATTAAGAAAGGAGATATGAAAATGAAAGGATTTTTTGGCGAATTTAAAGAGTTCATCTCCAGAGGAAATGTCTTGGACATGGCTGTTGGTATCATCATAGGCGGGGCTTTTACAGCAATCGTGACAGCTCTTGTTGATAATATTATCATGCCGCTGATTTCTGTGATCACCGGAGGAGTCAGCTTCACAGAGTGGAACCTGGTTGTGGGATCAGCCAAGATTGAGTTTGGTGTATTCCTTGGTGCCGTTATTAATTTCCTGTTGGTTGCCCTGGTACTGTTCAGTATTATCAAGGCCATCAACAAGGCAAGAGATATGGCTGGAAAGACTCCGGAGGAAGAGGAGCCGGCACCAGTGAAGATCTGCCCTTACTGCATGAGCGAGATTTCCCCGGAAGCTACAAGATGCCCCTTCTGTACATCTAAGCTGGATGCCTGATCAAGGTCCACATCCACAGTTCATACCAGGCGGGAATAAGCCTGGCAGGATGCGGGATTTCTATTACTGAAGAGGATTGACAGTATTATATTATTAAAAGGATAAGTCAGTATTATGAAAGATCATGATATGAATTGCCCCTACCGCAAACGATGCGGGGGCTGTGATTACATTTCCATGGATTATAAAGAACAACTGGCTCACAAACAAAAGGCTGTAGGAAAACTCCTGCAGCCTTTTGGCAAGGTGGAGCCGATTATTGGTATGGAGTCCCCCTGGTATTACAGAAACAAGGTCCATGGCGTAGTAACCGGGGACCGGCATGGCAATTGTTTTACCGGGATTTATGCAGAGAAAAGCCACCGGGTAATCCGGGTGGACCGCTGTCTGATTGAGGACCAGAAGGCCGATGAGATTATGGGAACGGTGACGGGTCTGATGAAGTCCTTCCGTATGCGGCCCTACAATGAGGATACCGGCAAGGGCTTTCTCCGCCATATCCTCATAAGGACCGGCCACGAGACCGGTCAGATTATGGTTGTTCTGGTGACAGCCTCCCCGGTCTTTCCCTCCAAGAACAATTTTGTCAAGGCCTTGCGGAAGGTCCATCCGGAAATCACCACCATCGTGGCCAATATCAACAACCGCAATACCAGCATGATTCTGGGAGACAAGCAGCAGGTCCTTTATGGCAAGGGCTATATTGAAGACCAGCTCTGCGGGAAAATCTACCGCATTTCCCCTAAATCTTTCTACCAGGTCAATGCGGTCCAGACGGAGATCCTCTATGGTAAGGCCCTGGAGTATGCGGACTTGCAAGGGAAGGAGAATGTTTTTGACGCCTATAGCGGCATCGGAACCATTGGAATCACCGCTTCCGACCATGCCGGCCAGGTTCTCTGTGTGGAGAACAACCGGGACGCGGTCAGGGATGCCATCGCCAATGCCAAACGTAACAAGGTCAAAAATATCCGTTTTGTCTGCGCCGACGCCGGAGACTTCATGGTAAAGATGGCGGCGGCAGGGGAGAAGGCCGACCTGGTCTTCATGGACCCGCCGAGAGCCGGCTCAGACAGGAAGTTTATGAATGCTCTTTTTAAGCTGGCCCCCCGGAAGGTGGTCTACATTTCCTGTAATCCGGAGACTCTGCAGAGAGATCTCCGCTACATGACAAGCCACGGTTATAAAGTGAAGAAAATGCAGCCGGTGGATCTTTTTCCCATGACCAGGCACGTTGAGACCGTAGTTTTGTTGACAAGAAACACATAATGACAGGCTGGAAAAGCCTTATTTTAAAGGATTTCTGTACTCCGGGGCCATCACTGGCCCTGATGACGGGAATCCTTTTTGTGTCTGAGGGAACATATCGAGGCACCACTGTGTTTGATTGTTTTGGCATTTATTTTGCTTTTGGGCAGGATGTGGATATGATTTCGTTATTTAGAGGGTCAGGAAAATGATTATATTTTTGTGGTTGAAAAAGATCGGTTGAAAAAAATCGGCGGCACCGACACTCCCTAAGCTAAGTTAGAATAGCACCTGAGTTGTCATTAAAGAGCAACATCCCAGTTTTGTTGACATGAAAATCGGCCAAATGATAATGACATTAAGGGTTTTATGGAGTATAATAATATAATATTTGAAAAAAGAATGGAAAAAGAATGAAATAGACAAATTTTACTTTGTCAGGGGGTATGTCAGATCGTACAAGATGATAAAGCAGCTCTAATAAAGTAAGATAAACGAAAAAGACTTAAAATTTGAGTTTTATGTGCATTTTATTGCGAAATTGGTATGAAATAGTATTGTTATATTACTTATGTTCATTCATTTAAATAAGTACGTGATTTTCACAAAAGGATATAGGTATATTATGGAAAAAATAGGCATTCTATTAGGAATTAAAGATCGAAAATTGTTAAGGTATGTAGTCCTTGTAATTATAATCTCTTTTCTTTCAGGGATACTTGCAATCGCACTGCGCTACCCAATGAGTTGGTATGATGAAGGAACACATTTAACAAGAATAATTAATATAGTTAACTTTGATGATATGAAACGCCCAAACAATAATTGGTATGAAATAGGTGGAGACGTTTCGGTCGCACAGAATTATTTTATTGATAATGCAAGTTTTTCTAAGGAAAGAATAGGGGTAAATTGGATAGAGAATTATTGGGAAATACCTTATTCAGAAGAGAAAATGTTCAAACCAACAACAAATACTATTATAAACAATCCTATTGTATATACACCCTATATTATTGCGGGCTTTTTTACAAAGCTTTTTCACTGTAAACCAGTTATAGAATATCTAATCATAAAGATTGTCGGATTTTTGTTCTTTTTTTTGTGTTACCTTTTTTCAATAAGAAAAACACCAACAGGTAAATTCACTTTTTCTCTACTTGGTGTAGCCCCAACGGTCATTTTAAGTTTTTCCGCTATATCGGCAGACAACTATTTGATAACGATGTCGGCGATTTATTTGGCTGTTGTTTTTAATTTATATTATCATTTATTTGATAACATTCCTGTTGATAACAAGGACATAGTTGAATTATTACTTGTATCATTGCTACTTGTGTTAGGGAAGATTCCTGTGTTTTTGCTTATAGGTTTACTTTTACCTTATGCATATATTGGTATGAAAAAAAACCTGATTTCAACTAAGAAACTGTATCTAATTATGATAATTATTCTTCTTTGTGCCATAATTACTCTTAGCTGGGTGTATCTTTTAAGAAATGTAAATACAGGAGCTTTCTGGTCAAGAAACGTTGATACGGGTCAACAATTGAGGTTCATTTTATCAGATATAAAGAAATTTATAATACTTTGGATATCATCTATTATGAATTATCACTTCTTCGGCTTACAAATTGGATATGCAGAAAGTGAACGTTTTGGATCATTGTTCTGCGTTCCTTGTGCATTATTTTTCATTAGTCTTTTGCTTAGTTTCGGAATAAAAGATGCTGAAGAAGATCGAATTCTTCAAAATAACAGCTCATATGATAGAATTTACAACCTATTTGTCCTGCTTATCGTGATTATCTATGTTGTATGCGTATTTTTGGCAATATATTTACAGTTTTCTGAGATTGGCTCAGACATAATTGATGGTGTACAGCCAAGGTATTTTATACCATTATGGCTTCTTATTGTTGTTAATTACACGTATGGTTTGAATATATCTAAGGAGAGATTGCCATTTATATTTTTACTAAGTTTGCTTCCACTTGTTAATTATCATCTTCTAATGATAGTTCAATTGTAGAAAGCAGGCTTTTAGTTCCTTTTTGTGCAATGAAAAGCAACAGCAGGTTGCTTGCAGGATTCCCTCGGAAAGTCCATAATAAGACTATAGCAGGATTAACAGGAGAGTCTCCTCTTTATGCCTGGCATAAAGGAAGTTATTTTGTGGGAGGAGTGGTTGGATGGAAACGAAGGATATTATTAAGAACATACGGGAGAAAAAGGGCCTCACCCAGGATCAGCTGGCAGAGCGGGTGCTGGTGAGCAGGCAGGCGGTGAGCCGCTGGGAAAATGGGGAGACCCAGCCAAATACGGAAACCCTGAAATTACTGTCAAAGGAATTTGACCTGTCAATCAATACACTGCTGGGGACGCCCAGACAGCTGGTGTGTCAGTGCTGCGGCATGCCCTTAAATGAAGATGATATGATCAGCCGGGAGCCGGACGGCAGCTTTAATGAAGACTACTGTAAGTGGTGTTACCATGATGGCGGTTTTGTTTATGAATCCAGGGATGCCCTGCTGGATTTCCTGCTGGGGCATATGCCTAACCCGGACCAGTTACCGGATAAGGAAAGACGACTTCAATATGACGGATATCTTTCACAACTAAAACACTGGAAATAGGATACTATGGAAGAGATGGGGCTGCCTTTAAATGGCAGCCTTTTTTTGGATTTATGTATATGCTTACTGAATATGTAACCTTCAGCATGGCTGACAATATGGCATTTAAGAAAGCTAACAGGCCGGAACTGTCACTGTTTGCGGCAGGAACCGTAATATCCCTCCTTGACATGGGGCTGGGGTATCTGCTGTATGTAAGGAGTAAAAATAACAGATAATAAAAAAATATGTCTACTGCGATGTGATTTATGGATGAGAGGATTATTGTTTTCATCCCCTTTTCGTGATATATTTGAAACAGTTTCATATCGCGTACAGAAGTTAGAATCATTAAACTTACTCGATATTATAAGAGATGAAACTTTTGTTCAGCAGTCCGTAAATGAAAGATAAGATATCTTGGTATTCTGATTCAACGATGGTATATGGTGAGGGCTTATGACTTTACGAAAGAAAATATTATTATCCAGTATTCTTATGGTTGTTTTGCCCTTGCTGCTTATTCTTGTTTTCTGGACCGGTTATCTCGCCTTTAATAAGGGGGAGAGTCTCAAGCCTATTAACCGGTCTTCCTTTGGCAGTGACCGGCTGACGGAGGCCATGAACGTCCTCTATACCTATGAAGCGGAACTTTCAGCTATGAACTGGGATATGGTTAATTTTCAAACCGGCCAGGGCAGGGAGCTCCTGGTCTCTCCGGATAAGGAGAGGATTGAGGAGATGGAGAGTCTGGGCTACCATATTGAGCTGGCATCCTCCAAGGGAGTTGCCTACAGTAATATGAATGACAGGGACCGGCAGATCCTTGCAGACATGGCTCCCCTGGCAGATGGGGCAGTCTGCTGGTCGGGTAATAATCTGGCTGTCAGGGACAGTTTCCAGGTGGCCGGCCAGACCCTGCATCTGACGGCTGTCTACAATGGGATCAGGGTGGATCAAGGAGTCAGGGATTCTCTGATTCCTATGTATATGGTTTCACCGACTCTGATCCTTGTTTTTCTGCTCCTTGCTTTGGGAGCTGTCGCCATCACGGTCATAGTCATTTCCCGCTGGCTGGGGAAATCTGTCCTCCAGCCCCTTGAGGAACTGAAAAAGGGAGCCGATATGGTTGCCCAGGATAAGCTGGACTACCGGATCTCTTATGCCGGCCGGGATGAGTTTGGCGATGTCTGCCAGGAATTTGACCATATGCGGCTGCAGTTAAAGGAAGCCAGGATGAGACAGGAAGCATATGAAGAAGAGAGACGTGATCTCCTGCGGGGTATCTCCCATGATCTGCGGTCACCCCTCACGTCCATAAAGGGCTATGCCATGGGACTGAAGGATGGGATTGCTGATACGGAAGACAAGAAACAACGCTATTATGATGCCATTCTGACAAGGGCAGATGACCTGGAGAGGATGACGGAAAGCCTGACCCTTCTTGTCAGGTTGGAGAGTGACAGCAGTCTGCTCCAGCTTGAAAAGGTCTGCCTGGATGAGTATATCCGTCAGCTGCTCGTGGAGAAGGAAGCTTGGCTTATGGACCGCCAGGTGGATGTGGACTACAGAACCGGGTTTGCGGCAGCGGAAGTCAGAATAGATATCCGGGAAATGCAGAGGGTTTTTATAAATCTTTTTGAGAATACAGTCCGTTACCGGATCAAGGACCACTCAGGGGTGGAGATTCATTGTACCCGGAATGGCAACATGGTGGATATCAGTTTCTGTGATGACGGTCCCGGAGTCAGAAGGAAACATCTGAGCCATCTTTTTGAAAGCTTTTACAGGGCCGATGAGGCCAGGACAAATCCTGGAAAAGGTAGTGGAATCGGCCTGGCTGTGGTAAAGAGGATTATTGAGGGCCAGGGAGGCCGGGTCAGGGCCTCCTCAGACAAGGGCCTGTGTATCACCATGTCCCTGCCGTTGGTTAATGGCTGATAAAAAATAGTCGGGAAAACGATTGGGAAAAACCGGCCGAAAAAATGGTTGTGAAAAAGTAGCTGAAAAAACGGGTTGTGAAAAACCGGCCGAAAAAACCGATTGGGAAAAACCGGCTGAAAAAAAGCAATTAGGATAAACCGGATTATGGAATATTAACTGAGATTAAAGATAAAAGCAGGCCAGACCGCAAAGGAGGATGACATCGATGAAGAAAATACTGATTGTGGAGGATGACGGGCTGGCGGCAGACCTGGAGAGGGACTATCTGGAGGCCTCCGGCTACCAGGTGGAGGTCTGCGGAAACGGCCGGGAGGGTCTGGAAAAGGCGGAGACCGGAGGCTATGACCTGCTTCTTCTGGATGTTATGCTGCCGGAGATCTCTGGCTTTGACATCTGCCGGAGAATCCGCCAGGACCAGAATGTCCCCATTATCCTGGTCACGGCCAGGACGGAGGATGTGGATAAGATCCGGGGCCTGGGACTGGGGGCCGATGACTACATGGTCAAGCCTTTTAATCCCACAGAGCTGGTTGCCCGGGTTGGTGCCCATATTCGTATTCATGAGAGGCTGCTTTCCGATAAGAAAAAAGAGTCGGAACAAGAGGAGGAGCTTCGGTATAAAGACCTGGTGATCTCAGCCCCTTACCGAAAGGTAACTTTAGGAGGCCATGAGGTGAAACTGAAAAACCGGGAGTATGAGCTGCTGCATTTTCTGGCCTCCCATCCAGGCATGGTTTTTTCAAAAGATACCCTCTTTGAACGGATCTGGGGCCTGGAGGCAGCGGGGGACACGGCCACAGTGACGGTCCATATCAACCGGATCCGGGAGAAGATTGAAAAGAATCCCCAGAAGCCTGAATATATCCTGACGGTATGGGGAGCAGGATATAAATTTGCGGAAAAACCATCAGTTTAGAAAAAGTTTAGATATAGTTTAGACGGAGGATAGGTCTTCTGTGTACCATAAGTCATGAGGTTAGTAGTAACTAATCCCATGACTTGTTTTTTTATGCAGCCGTTCATTTATGTAGCCTTCCATTTATGCAGCCTGGTAGGAAGAATAACTGGAGAGGTTACGGAATAGCTGTAAATAACAGGAAAAGGAGAGCTTGATTATGAAGGATAAAAATGTACTGTTGTCACTGGTCCCGTCCCTGGCCGGCCTGCTGCTTGCCATCGGCGTAATGACCGTATTTTCAGCCTGCGGGATCAAGGATGACGGGACCTTTATGCACTGCCATGATGCCCAGATTTCTGTAGCCCTGAGCGGGGGATGCATCGCTGTATTTTTTGCATTGGCAGCCTTTCTGAAAAACAGGATAGCCAGAATTATTTTTAATGTTGCGGCTTTGGTCGTCTCTGTCCGTGCCTTTCTGCTGCCGGGTATCCTCATGCCCATGTGTATGATGCGGACCATGCGCTGCTACACAGTCATGCAGCCCTTTGTCAGAATCATGACAGTAATCTGTGCACTTTTTGCCCTTTGGGGAATCATCAGATCCTTAAAGAAATAAAATGGTAAATGTTTAAATTTCAGCAAGACAGGAATGTTCAGATAGAGGGGGTGCGGGGTGATTGAAAATGACAGGAAAGAAACGAATCCTGCTTTTTACAGGATTTGTCCTGCTTTTGGTTGCGGGCTCTGCCTTGATTATGTTGGGGTTGAAAAAAGCCGGGTCCTACAGGCAGGCGGCAGAACTTATGGAGGCTGGTGACCAGGAAGGAGCCTACCGGATCTATAAAGGGCTTGGCTCTTATAAGGATGCCGGGGAAAGAATGGAGCAAATGGCCAAAAAGGATCCTGTCCTACCTTACAGGATACTCTCTAAGGGTGACCTGGTAACCTTTGGCAATTACGAGCAGGATAATGATAAAGATAATGGGAAGGAAGCCATAGAATGGATGGTTCTGGACCGGATCGATGATGAGCTCCTTTTACTCAGTGTCAATTGCCTGGATTGCAAAACCTATAATGACAAAGCTTTTGAGCCGGTGACCTGGGAAGAGAGCCAGATCCGCAGCTGGCTCAATGGAGACTTTTACGAAGAAGCCTTTTCCAGTAAGGAAAAAAAGTTGATTCTGACCCTTGACCATGAAAATCCCAATCAGTCTGCCCTGGGAACAGAAGGCGGTAAGGTCAGCAGAGACCAGGTTGTCCTGCTCAGTGAAATGGAGGCCGGAATCTACTTGGGGGATGAGATGGACCGGGAGATTACCGGCAAGGCAGAGGCCACGCCATATGCCATAGAGCATGGAGCTTACGTAGACGAAAGTGGTATGGCGGACTGGTGGCTCAGAAGCCCTGGTGCCTATGAGTATACAGCCCAGTTTGTGCAGGCTTCCGGCATACCCTATATCTCCGGGGCCTACGTGGATATCGCCTACGGGGTCCGGCCGGCCATATGGCTGAACCTGGCTTCTGGGGAAAATCAATGATCGTAAAGAGGAAAGGTGAGAAGATGCTATCTCTTGGGAATATACCAATAAAAAATATTAAAACCCATAAAACACGGTCCATAATTTTGTTCCTGCTGACCCTGGCCCAGGCGGCCTGCCTTTTTTCCGGGACCATGATGATCGAGGGGATGAGGCAGGAACTGACCCAGGCTCAGGCCCGGTTGGGGGCTGACCTGCTGGTCTATCCCACGGCAGCGGTTTCTAAGATTTCCAAAGACAAGCTGCTCATGCAGGGGACTCCTGTGGAGGTTTACAGGGACCGGTCCATGCTTGCCAGAATGGACTCCTGTGACGGGATCGGGGCAGTCAGTCATCAGATTTATATATCGGACAGCCAGGAGGATGGCAGTCAGGTCTGGATTACCGGCTTCGAGCCGGAGACAGACTTTGTCCTAACTCCCTGGCTGGAGGTCGGGGAGGACATCCATATTCCAAGGGGCAGTCTCCTTGTGGGAAGCAAGGTGAAGCCGGCTTCTGACAACACAGTGACCTTATACGGGAGAAAATGGCCGGTGGCCGCCCGCCTGATGGAGACCGGATCTTCCATGGATACGTCCGTATTTGTTAGCATGGAGACTCTGGAGGATATAATCGGGGCAGCCGGGGAGGTAGGAATTGAGAAGTACTCATCCCTTCGTCCAGGATCTGATTTCTCCGTGGCCCTGGTCCGGGTAAAAGATAAAAACAAGGTGGAAAGCGTGACCAACTGGATCAATATCTATGTCAGAAAGGTTACGGCAGTCAGGAGCGAAGCAATCCTGACCCAGGCAGCCTCGGGGATCCAGGGGACAAGTAAGGCCATGGCTGTCATTGCCGGTCTGGCCTGGCTGGTTCTGGCCATTGCCCTTGGCATCACCCAGTCCATACTGATGAAAGAGAGGACCGGGGAGATGTATGTTTGGCATTCCATCGGCGCTTCCCGCAATATCATGAATAAGGTGATGCTGTCGGAAGCTGCCGTGGTCTATCTGGCAGGAGCAGCGGCAGGAATCGTCATGGCAGGTCTGGTCTTCGGCCTTTTTGGAAGAGTTATCCTGTCGGGGGCTGCCCCCGGCCCGGTCAGCTTTCTTTTTGCCGGTCTGCTGGCTTTAATCCTCACTCTGGCAGCCGGCCTGGCTGCTACTTATCTTGCAGTAAAGCGGGCGGCAAAGAGTCTGGCCGGCCAGATGCTGCTGACCCTATAGAGGAGGTGATATTGTGATTTCACTGAAAAATTTACCCTTCAAAAACTTAAAAGGATATGCCGGAAGGACAATGGCTCTCCTCCTTTTCTCTATGCTTATGGCCCTGGCCGTCTTTGGCGGTACCATGGTGATCAGCGGGATCAGGGCGGGCCTTAGCAAGGTGGAATCCCGCTTTGGCGCGGATATCATGGTCACACCGGAAGATGCCAAAAATGATTTCGATGCCCAGAATGTGCTTTTGAAGGCAGAGCCAGGGTATTTTTACATGGAAAAGGGGAAAATGGATGAGATTGCCAAGGTGGACGGTATAGAAAAAATGTCGGCCCAGCTGTTTATGGCATCGGCCAAGGCCGGCTGCTGCAGCGCCAAAGTCCAGATGATTGCCTATGATCCGGCCACGGATTTCACCATCCAGCCCTGGATTGCCGACACCTACACCGATGGCCCGATGGGGCTGATGGATGTGGTAGTGGGGAGTAATGTTACCGTTTATGATAACCATATTATCCGTTTTTATGATAATGACTGCCGGATTATCGGCCAGTTTGCCCCCACCGGGTCCACCTTAGACAACTGTGTTTACATGAATTATGACACGGTAAAGGTGCTGATTAAAGCTTCCTTCAGAAAGGGCCTGAACCAGTATTCGGAATATGACCCCGATGATGTGATTTCCGCTGTGATGATCAAGGTCAAACCGGGAGCCGACATAGAGAAGGTTGCCGGGGACATCACAAAGCAAGTGGATGGCGTTAGTGTAGCCACCTCAAAGAACATGGTGGCCGGGATCGGGGACAGCCTGAAAAAGATATCCGGTTCGGTATCATTTTTTACTGTCACTTTCTGGCTGATCGGGACCCTGATGACCATTCTGATTTTTGCCATGATGATCAATGAGAGAAAGAGGGAATTCGCCTCCCTCTGGGCTATGGGGGCCAGCAGGAAAATCATATCAGACCTGGTAATCCGGGAGGCGGTAGTGGTAAACCTGGCAGGGGGCATCCTTGGAATTGCTCTTTCGGCCTTGATTCTCTTTATGTTTAAAAACCTGATCGGCCAGGTCCTGGGAGTGGGTTTCCTGCTTCCCGGTCCGGTCACTATTATTCTGCTGGCAGGGGCAGCCCTGTTGTCAGTCCTGCTGGCAGCCGTCATCTCCGCATGGATCGGAGTAAGAAAAATCAGCAGGATGGATGCCAGCCTGGTGTTAAAGGAGGGACAGTAGCATGATATTAAGAGCAGAAGAAGTGAAAAAAGATTTTCCCCGGGCGGGAAAGAGCAGCAATTATTTCACGGCAGTCTACCCTCTGGACTTTGTCCTGGAATCCGGCCAGTTTACCGTAATCACGGGCAAGTCCGGCAGCGGCAAAAGTACCTTGCTTAATATGCTGGCAGGCATGCTGACACCCAGCGGGGGAAAGGTTTTTCTCGATGATCAGGATATCTACAGTCTTGACGAGAAGACCCTGGCAAGGCTTCGAAACGAGAAAATAGGACTGATACCCCAGGGCCATACAGCCTTGCTGTCCCTGACCGTCCTGGAAAATGTGCTCCTGCCTTATATCCTTTACAATAAGGCCCAGCCGCCGGAGAAAAAGGCAAAAGACCTGCTTGACCAGGTGGGAATCGCATCGCTCATGGAGGCCAGACCCAATGAACTGTCCGGTGGGGAGCTGAGGCGTATGGCCATAGCCCGGGCCATGCTCATGGAGCCGTCCATCCTGCTGGCAGACGAACCTACAGCAGGCCTGGACAGCGAAAATACCATAGCGGTCCTCAGTCTGCTGCGGCAGGCAGCTGATGAGGGGGCGGCGGTCCTTGTGGTGACCCATGAAAATGAAGCGGACCATTTCACTGACCATGTACTGACCATGGATGGGGGAAGGTTAAAGGGATGAAAAAACCTGCCTGCAGGCAGTGGATCAAACCATAAAAAAATAAGATACTTATGATTTGCCGCAAATTATATGTTAATTTTTCTTGACAAAAGCACCTGTTTGTGGTTTGATAATGTTACCGATAAATAGTTATCACTAACATAAATTAATGATATATAATCTCAGTTATATATTTATAATTATTTTTAGTTATTACTATTGTGTTGTCCTATAAAAGTAATAATCTAAAAAAATCAGATGATTAATAATTTTCAGGGATACTGATCTATAAGCGAAAGGAAATATCATGACTTTAAACGAGGCTGAATTAGGAAAAGATTATGTCATCAAGGATGTAGATACCCAGGGAGATACAGAGATGAAGAGTTTTCTGTTTTCCTTAGGCTGCTACAGCGGTGAGACGATCACTGTAGTTTCTAAAAAAAGGAATCTTGTAGTATCCATCAAGGATGCCCGTTACAACATTGATTCTGAACTGGCGTCTGCCATTTTTATTTAGCTGCCGGATGTCTGCAGGCAGATCGATGTGTCAGGAGGATATGTTTTGGGGAAAACATATTTATATTACGGAATCTAAGGAGGAAAGGGTATGAGAATTGCGCTTACAGGTAACCCTAACAGTGGTAAAACCACCATGTATAACGCACTGACCGGCCGCAATGAAAAGATCGGTAACTGGGCCGGTGTAACCGTGGACAAGAAGGAAAGTCCCATCAAAAAGAATTATAATGAGACAGGCAAGGAGATTATAGCGGTTGACCTTCCGGGAGCCTACTCCATGTCGCCCTTTACTTCAGAAGAAAGTATTACCAGCGGCTATGTGAAGAATGAACACCCGGATGCCATCATCAATATCGTTGACGCGACCAACCTGAGCCGTAGCCTTTTCTTTACAACCCAGCTTTTAGAGCTTGGTATTCCTGTTGTTGTCGCCTTGAACAAGAGTGATATCAATGATAAGAAGGGTAATACCATCGATGCCGGGAAGCTTTCCGACAAGCTGGGCTGCCCCGTGATCAAGACCGTTTCTACGGCAGATAACGGAATTAAAGAGGTAATCAGTGCCGCGGCTGCCCTGGAAGGGGCAGGCCAGAAGGGCCCTATGATGAGGGTCAAGTAAATTTACATGATAAACAGGCGGTAGAGGCATCCGACCGGAAGCGCTTCCAATTTGTAAACGGAATCGTGGACCAGGTTGAAAAGCGTAAGGTCCTTACCAAGGAAAAGAACTTTGACGATAAAATTGACCAGGTTGTAACCAATCCGATTCTTGGAATCCTTATATTTGCCGCAATCATGTGGGCGGTATTCTACATTTCCCAGACCACAGTAGGCACATGGCTTGCCGATTACCTGGTAGGCTGGATCGAGGCCTTCCAGGGCTGGGTTGGGGAAAAGATGGCCAACGCCAGTCCCCTGCTCTATGCCCTTCTTGTCGATGGAATCATCGGCGGTGTCGGAGCCGTAGTCGGCTTCCTGCCCCTGGTTATGGTCATGTATTTCCTGATTGCCCTGCTTGAGGACTGTGGTTACATGTCCAGGGCGACGGTAGTCCTGGATCCCATTTTCAAGAGAGTGGGCCTTTCCGGCAAATCCGTAATCCCCATGATTATCGGAACTGGCTGTGGTATTCCCGCCATCATGGCATGCCGTACCATCAGAAATGAACGGGAAAGACGGTCCACCGCCATGCTGGCCACCTTCATGCCCTGCGGAGCCAAGCTTCCCGTAATCGCTCTCTTTGCAGGGGCCTTCTTCCCCAAGTCAAAATGGATTGGTTTTATCTCTTATTTTGTCGGAATCCTGTTAATCCTTTTTGGCGCCCTGCTGATTAAGGCTATCACCGGCACCAGATACAGAAAGTCCTTCTTTATCATTGAACTTCCGGAATACAAGGTTCCCAGCCTTACTTTCGCCGTCAAGTCCATGTTAGAGAGAGGTAAGGCCTACATCGTGAAGGCCGGAACAGTGATCCTGGTATGTAACACAGTTGTGCAGATCATGCAGACCTTCAACTGGTCCTTCCAGGTTGTGGAAGAGGGAGCAGAGAATACCTCTATCCTGGCAAGTATTGCAGGACCCTTCTCCTATCTGCTGATTCCGGTGATCGGAATCGCTTCCTGGCAGCTTGCTGCGGCGGCAATTACAGGCTTTATCGCCAAGGAAAATGTTGTCGGTACCATCGCTACCGTTTATGCCCTTACAAACTTCATCGACACAGAAGAGTTAGCCCTGGTTGGCAGCGGTAATCCTGTCATGCAGGCAATGGGAATTACAAAGGTTGCGGCCCTCGCCTATCTTATGTTCAACCTTTATTCACCGCCCTGCTTCGCGGCTCTTGGTGCCATGAACTCGGAGATGAAGTCAGCCAAATGGCTCTGGGGTGCCATCGCCCTTCAGCTGGCCACCGGTTTTACCGTCGGCTATCTGGTATTCCAGGTTGGTACCATCATCACAACAGGAGCCCCTGGCCCCGGATTCATTCCCGGTTTAATCACCATCGCTATATTCGCGGCAATTGTTTTCTATCTGATCCGGGCGAATTCAGCCAGGATGGAGCATGAATATGCGCTCAAGGCAGAAAGCTAGGAATGGCGGGCTGGGATACAAGCCTATATGATGGTCAGAAAATGAGGTGAATCCTATGCAGGTAGTTTTAGTAAATATAATAGCAGCACTTGTAATCTTATGTGTAGTAGGGGCTGCATGTTACTACATTTACAAAGAAAAGAAAAAGGGAACAAGATGTATTGGCTGCCCCATGGCCGGCAAATGCAGCAAGGCCGAAGCCATGAAGATGGGGAAATGTGCCGGGGATCCAAAAACTGGTTTTTAGGTGAAGGAATTCACAGGCCAGAGATTAATGACCAGATAATAATGATAAATAACCCCAGAGATAAGAATGATAAGAAAAGCCAGAGATAATCATCATAAGATAATCTGGAAATAGTAATGAAAAAATTACAAAAAGAATTACAAAAAGAATTACAAAAGGAAAATCCGCTCCGGAAAGGGGCGGATTTTTTGGATTCATAGAGAATATCTTCCTGATATAGGTTCAGGCAGGCAGATATGCTTTTAGCGGAATTTGTAAAAGAATCTTCCTCCTTGATATAGGCTCAGGTTTTTCCTGATCTCATTTTATATATATGATATAGGCTTGGGCCTTACTTATATTTCCTGTCATAGAGGAGGGCGGCAAGGAGGACCACGAAACAGGAGCCGGCATTGTGGACCAGGGCTCCGGTAGTGGGTGTCAGAATTCCCAGAACAGAGAGGGTGATGGCCACAAAATTAATACACATGGATAGAGTGATGGCGGTCTTGATGGTGGAGACCGTCGTTCTGGACAGCCATTGGAGATAAGGTAGTTTGGAGATATCATCGGTCATCAGGGCCACGTCGGCAGCCTCTATGGCGATGTCGCTTCCCATGGCTCCCATGGCCACACCCACATGGGCGGTCTTGAGGGCGGGAGCGTCATTGACACCGTCCCCGACCATGCATACCTGGCCGGCTGCTTTCAGGTCTTCAATGGCAGCCAGCTTTTCCTCCGGCAGCAGGTCGGCATAAACCTGGTCGATCCCAACCCTGGAAGCCAGATAATGGGCTGCTTTACTGTTGTCACCCGTCAGCAGGACGGACCTGCTGCCCATAGCGGAAAGTCGGCTCACTACATCGGCGGCTTCCGGGCGGACAGAATCGGAAAGGGCGATTAGCCCTAAGACCTTTTCCTGGTCAGCGATAAGGATGGAGGCCTTGCCTTCCCCGTTCAGGGCCTGCAGCCGGTCCAGGGTATTTTCCCCCAGACTTATGTTCATATCCCTGATATAGTTTTCGTTTCCAAAATAGTAGAGCCTGTCCTGGATCTGGGCTGAGATTCCCCGGCCGGCGGTCATGTGAAATTCCCTGGTCTCCTGCAGGGCCAGTCCCTGGTCGCGGGCTTTGGCACTGATGGCCTTGGCCAGGGGATGTTCACTGCGGCTCTCAGCAGAGGCGGCCAGCAGAAGTAGGTTTTCCTGGTCCAGACCGGAGCAGGAGATAATGTCGCTGACTTCCAGCCTGCCCTGGGTCAGGGTGCCGGTTTTATCAAAGGCGATGATATTCACCTTGCCCATATTTTCCAGGGCCTGACCGGACTTGATGATTACTCCTTGTTTTGTTGCCTGGCCGATGGCGGCCATGATAGCCGTGGGAGTGGCCAGGACCAGGGCGCAGGGGCAGAAGACCACCATGACCGTGACAGCCCTTACTATGTCCCCGGTGAAGATATAAGCAGCGACAGCGATCAGCAGGGCTACCGGCACCAGCCAGCTGGCCCAGATGTCGGCGATACGCTGGGTGGGAGCCTGGTTTTTTTCCGCGTCTTCCACCATGCGGATGAGCCGCTGTAAAGAACTGTCTTCCCCGACCTTTGTGGCTTTAAAATCGATGGAGCCGAAGCGGTTGATGGTGCCGCTGTAGACCTGGTCCCCGACCTCCTTGTCCACAGGGAGACTTTCCCCGGTCATAACTGATTGGTCCACGGAACTTTGGCCATGGCTGATAATTCCATCCACAGGGATAGTCTGGCCCGGGAGGACCCGCACCAGGTCTCCCACCCGGATATCCTGGACCGGGACGGTGTATTCTTTACCTTCTCTGATTACCAGGCCGGTCTTGGGGCTGAGGGCGATCAGGTTCTTAAGGCCCTTTCTGGCCCTTTCTGTGGTCATATCTTCTAATAGGGCACCGATTTCCATGATAAAGGCCACTTCGCCGGCCGCAAAAAGGTCTCCGATAAAGATAGCCGCGATCATGGCCAGGGAGATCAGCAGGGCCGAGGAGATCTTGCTGATGCCCTTATTGTAGATGATCCGCCAGAGGGCCAGGAAGAGGAGGGGCAGGCCGCAGATGATGATACAGACCCAGGCCAGTTTCTCCCCCGCCGGATAACCCAGGCGGGGGAGGGCGAAGGAAGCGATTAAAAAGAGCCCTGCCAGGATGGTCATGGGCCAGCCGGCAAGAATATCATTGATTTTTTTGATCATATTTGCCTCCTGTTGACATATGGATTAACCAAACTTATAATCTGACATATAACGAACACTCTGTTCATTTATGATTATAATGTTCTGGATTTTTCCGGACAAGAAGCAGACGGCTGACAAAGTTCATTACTGAACATTTTGGGATAAATGTACGGGAGCTAGCATGGACAGAAGACAGAAGAAAACCAGGCAGGCCATCTATGAGGCCTTTACCGGCCTGCTGGAGGAAAAAACCTATTCTAATATTACGGTGAAGGATATTATAGACAGGGCAGACATAGGCAGGAGTACTTTTTACTCCCATTTTGAAACCAAGGATGAATTGCTAAAAGCGCTCTGCTCTGATATTTTTGACCATGTATTTGCGGAAAAGCTGACCAGGGAGACCACCCATGATTTCTCCGGCAGGGAAAAGAACCTGGAGGATGAGATCACCCACATTTTGTACCATCTCAAAGACAGCAGTTATCTGAAGAGGATTCTGTCCTGTGAGAGCGGGGAGATGTTTATGCGGTTTTTTAAGGGTTACCTGGAGAAAATATTTGAAGGAGAGCTGGAGAAGACTAAGACCCATGTGCCCAAGTCCTACCTGCTCCACCATATGGTCTGTGATTTCGCGGAGACAGTGAGGTGGTGGATGAACCATGAGTCCTATTCCCCGGAGCAGGTGGCCAGCTTTTTTCTTTCCACCACTCCTTTCCAGTGACAGGAATGTTTTTGAGGACCGGAGGAAGATTGGACAATCCTTCCATCGGGAAGGAAAAAGAGATCAGGACAAAGCCAATAAGAAGCCAGGCTGGTCAAGGGACGTATTACATGATAATTTAATAATAACAGTAGCTTGTAAAACAGGCAGCAAAGAATAAAGATAATATAGAAATATTTTCTGTGGCCGTGGGCAGGCTGGTCTGGGAAAAGCCTGGTATTAGCTGTGGCCGGGCAGGCTGGTCCGGGGGAAAGATGGCCTGGCAGAGATGTTTGTTTCAGCCTTGGCCGCCAGTGGGCTGTTTATGGAAGTACTTATATGAGGTTTCCAATTCCAATTCTTTGTGGTAGGATTGAAAAGAAAGGGAGAGGTTGTGCCCCTCGCGGGAGAGTCTGATTGGATTGATGGGGAAAGCCGGCCGGCCTTCAGGCAGACTGGATTAAAGGAGAGAAGACAGAATATGGAAATGCTTATGATTGGCAAGGCCCTTTTAGATGCCAGGGAGAGAAGTAATATGACCCAGGAGGAACTGGCCCACAATGTGGGTGTGCCCCTCCAGGATATAAAAAAATGGGAAAAGGGGAAAAGTCTTCCCGACATCGAGAATCTGATGCTCATAGCAGAGGTTACCAACACCCCTTATCAATGTCTGCTCATGCCCGATGAGTATGCTCTTTCCGCCAGGAATCTCCAGTTCCGGGACCGGTTTTTCAGTGAGGAGAACATGTTTACCCGGGTAAAAACCTTTGCCCTGTCAGAGGACCTTTTACAGACCTACAGGGCCCTGCAGTTTATGAGAGACCAGCATATGGGCCAGTTCCGCAAAAAGGGCAAGCACAGTCATGAGCTGGTCCAGTATATCAACCATCCTCTTCTTATGACCTGCCAGGCCCATGCCCTGGGAATCCGGGACGATGCTCTTCTGGCGGCCCTGCTGCTCCATGATGTGGTGGAGGATACCGATGTCAGTATTTCTGACCTGCCATTTTCAGAAGAGGTCAGAGAGCTGGTAGGACTGGTTACTTTCTTTGTGCCGGCAGGGATGACTAAAATGGAGGCCAAGGAAGCCTATTATGCCTCCATCAAAAATAATGGTAAGGCCTGTGTCATAAAGATCCTGGACCGCTGTAATAATGTTTCGACTATGGCCTCCAGCTTCAAAACTAAGAGAATGCTGGAATATATCAATGAGACAGAGAGGTTTGTCCTGCCTCTGGCAGATACCTTAAAATATAACTATCCCGAGTATTCGGATATCGCCTTTCTGATAAAATACCAGATCATCAGTGTCATAGAGACCATCAAGAATCTGGTTGTCCTTTAGGCGGCAGATCTGGAGAAATGGCCAGACCATTTCCGGGCAGGTGCGGCAGTTTTTTCCTTACTTGTCCCGGATTGGAATCTGTGTTAAAATGCAGAAAAAATAAAGGGAATGATATCTCCCCTGGATTTCCAAAACCGCCATAGTGCTGATGATATCTACAGTTTATTCAACAAAGGAGGACAAGCATGTTGAACTGTATTGTAGTAGGCCTGGGCGGCTTTTTAGGTTCCGTGGCCAGGTATCTTGTGGGAATGATTCCCATCAGGGAGGAGGGGCTGTTCCCCATTAACACCTTTATCATTAATATTCTGGGTGCCTTTGCCTTGGGCTGCATCGCGGCTGCCGTCTCCAAAGGGGACCAGGTGGACCCCAGACTGGCCCTCTTTCTCAAAGTTGGAGTCTGCGGTGGCTTTACAACCTTTTCCACATTTTCCCTGGAGACAGGCAGTCTTATTCAGGGAGGGCATCCTGCCTTAGGGGCAGCCTATGCGGTGGCCAGTATCCTTTTCGGTGTGCTGGCAGCTCTGGCGGGTCAGATGCTGGTGCAGTAAACGGGTGCATTCCGGAAAAGATGAAATAAAAAATGACGGCAGTTTTGGATGACTGCCTTAGCTTAAAGGGCAGGCTCTTCACAGCCTGCCCTTTTACCATTTACTTTTACCATTTAATTGAATGGATTAATATCCTTGGTCTATATTATTGACATATGCCAGAAAAGGCGCTATATTGAGCATATATTATTGGCATATGCCAGAAAGGAGTAACCATGGCCAGACCCAAGCGCTGTAGGAGAATATGCGGATACCCGGACTACTGGAGCTTTATCCCGGAAGGGACAGAGGCTTGTGAGACCATCTTGTTTAAGCTGGATGAGTATGAGGTGATCCGCCTCATTGATTACCAGAAGATGACCCAGGAGCAGTGTGCAGCTGCCATGGGTGTTTCCCGGGCAACGGTCACCAGTATCTATGAGAGTGCCCGTTACAAGCTGGCTGATGCCATGGTGAATGGTAAGCGTATCCGGCTTACGGGAGGCGCTTACCGGATTGACTCCATTCCGGCATCCGCAAAACTTAATGAAAAAGGAGAGGATATTATGAGAATCGCGGTAACTTATGAAAATGGTATGGTAGGACAGCATTTTGGAAGGACAGAGCAGTTTAAGATCTACGATGTGGAAGATGGCCAGATTAAGTCTTCCCAGATTATCGATACCAACGGTACAGGCCACGGGGCCCTGGCCGGTTTTCTGCGGGCCGCTGAGGTGGAGACCCTGATCTGCGGCGGCATCGGTATGGGTGCCAGAAATACCCTGCAGGAGGTAGGGATTGAGCTGCTTCCCGGCACCGTGGGAGAGGCGGATCAGATGGTGACAGACTATCTTGCCGGCAAGCTGGTCTATGACCCGGATACGGCATGCCACCACCATGACCATGACCACGGACACGGTGAGGGACACGGCTGCCATTCCGAGGGACATGGCGGACACTGTGGTTCCCATGGCTGCCACTAAATTAATTATTTGTAGGTAATTATCCACAGCTGCTTTTCACGATAAGGTCACACTAGTGCGGTATGCTCGAGACAGATGCGGATGGTAGTTCGCTATATAAAACGCTCCAAAATCCAAAATAAAAGAATGGAGGAACTTTTTATGTTAAAGAAATCATTCGCACTTTTGACGGTGACAGCCCTGTTTGCGGTGTCGTTGACGGCCTGTGGGACATCTTCTGCACCGGAAGCGGTCCAGGCGTCAAGCCAGGAGGTTAGCTCTGAAAACCAGAGTCAGGCTCAGGTGTCGCAGACGGAAGCGTCTTCCCAGGCTGGGGATCAGAGCCAGACGGCATCAGCAGCCGTGGCCAACAACCTGGCAGAGGATGAAGAAAGTCTGATTGCCACCTACGCAGACAAGTTCGAGAAAAAGACCTATTCAGATTCTGAAAGTGGTCTGTCTATCACTTATAACCTTTACCTGCCTGAGGGCTACGACCCGGCAGGATCCTATCCCATGGTGGTCTTTATCGCGGACTCCAGCTGTACCGGCAGTGATGCTTCCGCATCCCTGACCCAGGGAAGGGGAGCTTTGGTATGGGCTTCGGAGGAATGGCAGTCGGCCTACCCGGCCATCGTTGCCGTACCCACTTATCCTGAGACTATTTTAGATGACCACGGCAGCTACACCACCACAGAATATGTGGAGCTGACCAAGCGTTATATCGATTATATGACCAGCCAGTATGCTGTGGATAGCAAGCGGATCTATGGTAGCGGCCAGTCCATGGGCTGTATGACAACTCTGATTCTGGCTTCGGAATACCCGGATCTTTACGCGGCTTGCATGTTCGTGGACGGTCAGTGGGATATCAGTGCCCTGGCCGGCCTTGAGGACCAGACCTTCGTCTATTTCGCCGCGGAGGATGACAGTAATGCCTGGGCCGGTGCCCAGGAAGTCATGGACCTTTTTGACAAGGATGCTGTCAGTTATGCCTATAGCCAGTGGGATGGAACCTGGTCTGTGGACCAGCTGTCCCAGGCGGCGGGAGACCTGTTTACTGCCGGTGAAAACCAGTATTTTATCTCCTGGAAAACAGGTACCGTAGAAGCTAAGAGCGGCGGCATGGGAGGCTCCGGCGGCTTTGGCAGACCCGGTGGTTCCGGAGAATCTTCCACTTCTGAAAAGTCCGGCGGTATGGGCCCGGGCGGCTTTGGCGGACCCGGGGAATCTACGGATTCTGACAGTGGTGAAGCGACTTCCACCATGGCCCAGGGAGGTCCGGGTGGATCCGGTGGAATGAACAGCTCTGCCTACCATATGGCTTCCTTTGATTATGCCTATAACTGTGTGGCTGTTATGGAGTGGCTTTTCGCCCAGTCCAGGTAAGAACTAGCCGGCAGAAGGATATTTTGAAATATTGATAAAGAGACCAGGGCTTTCCGTCCCGGACCGGTGTAATCGGTCCGGCGGCAGGAGAGCCTTTTTATTTTCCCTTTTTTATTATTTTTCCGGACCTGTAAACTATTGTGAAAAAATATTTTTTACAGGTGTCTTGTCAGGTGCCCTAATCTGTGGTAGGATTGATTCAGCCTGGCAGGATTGTTGTCCTGCCCAGGCAGCAGAAAGGGGAAATTACAGGGACGTCTTGTCCTGTCTCTTTGGAAGAAGTCCTGGGACGGCAAGCCTTGTAAGGAAATGAGGTAAGACAAATGGAACTACTGATCCATGCGACGGCGGCAGCCGGGAGCATATTAGAAGAGCCTAAGGCGAGGAGGCAAAAAGATGAGTTATAAAACCGATATTCTGGTTGTAGGAAGCGGTGCGGCCGGGCTTTACTGTGCTTTGAAGCTGCCCAGGGATAAAAAAGTCACGGTGATTACCAAGGCCGGACTGGAAGAGTGTGACTCCTGGCTGGCCCAGGGGGGCATCTGTGTCCTGCGCAATGAGCAGGACTACGACGCCTACTATGAGGACACGCTGAGAGCGGGTCACTATGAAAATGACAGGAGCTCTGTAGACATTATGATCCGGTCCTCCCAGCAGCTGATTCATGACCTGGTCAGCTACGGTGTGGAGTTCGAGAGAGATGAGAATGGACAGCTGCTTTTTACCAGGGAAGGAGCCCACTCCGCCCCCCGCATCCTTTTCCATGAGGATGTCACAGGCAAGGAGATTACAGGGACCCTGCTGGAGGCAGTGAAGAAACTGCCCAATGTTACCCTTTACAGCCATACCACCATGGTGGATATTATCACTGCCGACGGCCACTGTCAGGGCATCATTGCCCTGGTCAGCCCGGACAGCGACCTGGCCCAGTGCTGCGGCGGCCCGGTCACCGATGACGGCAGGCTGATTCTGGCCATGGAAGCTACTGAGGTGGTCTGGGCCTGCGGCGGCATAGGAGGACTTTTTGAACACTCTACCAATTATCCCCATCTGACAGGGGACGCTCTGGGTATCGCCATCAAGCATGGCATCAGGCTGAGAGATCCGGACTATGTCCAGATCCATCCCACCACCCTTTATACAGGCAGACAGGGCCGGTCCTTCCTGATCTCAGAGTCGGTCAGAGGAGAGGGTGGTATCCTGCTCAATAAGGATGGGGAACGGTTTATCGATGAACTGCAGCCCAGGGATGTGGTGAGCAAAGCTATTTTTGAGGAGATGGAGAAAACCGGCCAGAAACATGTATGGCTTTCCATGGAAAATATTCCAAAAGAGATTATTCTCCATCATTTCCGCAATATTTATGAGACCTGTCTCAAGGCAGGATATGACGTGACAAAAGAGCCGATTCCCGTTGTTCCGGCCCAGCATTATTTCATGGGCGGAGTGGATGTCAACAGTGATAGCAGGACCTCCATGCCCCAGCTTTATGCCGTGGGTGAGACCAGCTGCAACGGTGTCCACGGAGCCAACCGGTTAGCCAGCAATTCCCTTCTGGAGAGTCTGGTCTTTGCCCAGAGGGCAGCCCGGAGGATTGATGAAGAATTTGACAGTAAAACGGTGAATCCGGAGGTCACAGACCGCCTGGACCTGACCCCTTATAAGGATACGAAAAAATTATTTGCCGATTACCGGACCAACATCCTTAAAGAAGTGGAGAAAATAAAGTAAGCAAGCTGGCAGCATGAGATAAGTAAGCTGACAGCGGGAAAAAGCAAGCTGACAGCATGAAAAAGTATGCTGATGGCAAGAATAAGCAAGCTGACAGCATGAGATAAGTAAGCTAAGGAAAGGATCCTATTATGAATGATATAACAATGAAGCTGCAGGCGGACAAGCTGATCCGGATGGCTTTAGAAGAGGACATCAACAATGAAGATGTCTCCACGGCTGCCGTGATGCCCCGGAAATGTCCCGGCAGGGTGGACCTGATTGCCAAAGAGGAAGGAATTATTGCCGGGCTGGGCATTTTTGCCAGAGTATTTACCTTGCTGGACCCGGAGTCCCGTACGGAACTTTTTGTTTCTGACGGAGACCGGGTGGAGCCCGGCCAGATTATGGCAGTGGTCCATGCGGACATAAGAGTCCTTTTGTCCGGTGAGAGGACTGCCCTTAACTACCTGCAGCGGATGAGTGGCATCGCCACCTATACCAGGACCATGGTTGACCTGCTGGAAGGGACTGGAACTAAATTGCTGGATACCCGTAAAACCACTCCCAATAACAGGATTTTTGAGAAATACGCAGTCCGGGTCGGCGGTGGCTGCAACCACAGGTACAATCTCACAGATGGAGTTATGCTTAAGGATAATCATATTGATGCGGCCGGCGGGGTTGCCAAAGCCATAGCCATGGCCAAGGCCTATGTGCCTTTTGTCCATAAAATTGAGGTAGAGACAGAGAATCTGGACATGGTTAGGGAAGCTGTGGAAGCGGGGGCAGATATCATTATGCTCGATAATATGGACCGGGAGACCATGGCCGAAGCCATAAAGATTATAGACGGCAGAGCCCTGACCGAATGTTCCGGCAATGTGACAAGAGAAAATATTGCTAAGATTGCGGGGCTTGGTGTAAACTATATTTCAAGTGGTGCCCTCACCCACTCAGCGCCTATTCTGGACATTTCCATGAAGCATCTGAGATCGGAGACGGGGGATGATTGTGACTAGTCCCGATCAGCCGGGGAGGTAATTGAGCCTGGCCGGCAGCCTGAAAGAAGGTAGTGAATGAACCGGATTGGGCAGTTTGAGCCGGTTGGCAGACCGGCCACAGCTGTAAAGAAGTAGAATGTATATTGAAACAGGAGGGATAGATTGGGCAAGCTGAAGACAAAAGAACGCAGGAACCGGATTCTGGAGACACTGGAGACGAGTTCGGAGCCTCTGTCAGGCAGCTTTCTTGCGGATAAATTCGGTGTCAGCCGGCAGGTGGTTGTGACGGATATTGCCATTTTGCGCAGCCAGTACCCCAACCTTATGGCTACAAACCGGGGTTATATCATGCTGCATGCCGATGAATGCCGCCGTGTTTTTAAGGTCCTGCACACGGATGAAGAGACGGAGGATGAACTGATCAGTATCATTGAACTGGGAGGCCGGGTCATGGATGTTTATGTGGATCATAGGGTCTATGGTACCATCCGTAAACCACTGGATATCTGTTCAAGGAGAGATATCGATCATTTCATGGATGATCTGAACAGCGGCGCATCCTCACCGCTTAAAAATATCACCAGCGGCTACCATTTTCATACCATAGAGGCAAGGTCTGAGGAAGTTCTTGACGAGATTGAGGATATGCTGCGGGCCAAGGGCTACCTGCTCGAAAGCCTGGACGCGGCTGTTATTTACGAGCCAAAAAGTTACAGTAAAATATGATTCCAGAGAAAAGGGAATCTCATAGGATAGGGATTTGCCAGAACAGAATCCTGGCAAACATGAACATGGGAAAAGATGGTCCTGGCAGCCACAGACAGTTGGCGGTATAAGGAGGGAAACATGAGCTGGAGATTAACCACTTTAATAGAGAATCATCCTGACCGGGAAGGACGGCTGGCCTGTGAGCACGGCCTGTCAGTCCTCATAGAGGGGGAGGGAATCCGGATTCTGATGGATACAGGGCAGAGCGGTGCCTTTTATAAGAATGCCGCGGACCTGGGTGTCAGTCTGGCAGATCTTGACTATGTGATTCTCAGCCATTCCCACTATGATCATACCGGAGGCCTTTTGCGGCTGATCCGGGAGGAAGGCAAGCCCAGACAGGTTCTGGTGGGAAAAGGATTTTTTAAGATTGCTTATCATGAGAAGGCAGGCGGCCGGATGAAGTTCATCGGCAACAACTTTGACCGCAGAATGCTGATGGACCTGGGTGTCCCGGTAAAAGAGATCGATGAAGACCAGATGGATCTGGGGCACGGGGTATGCATTCACCGGAATTTTAACAGAAATGCGGATTTCGAGGAATGGAATCCTACCTTTTTCTTCCTGGAGGAAGATTTGTCCTGCGGGCCTTCCGGCAGATGTATGGACAGCCTCAATTACAGGCCGGACCGGTTCAGCGATGAGATGGTTGTTACTTTGGATACGGACCGGGGACTTTTCCTGGTGGCCGGCTGTTCCCACCCGGGTATTATAAATATCCTGACAACTGTGGAGCAGCGGACAGGCAAAAAGGTCTGCGGGCTGATTGGAGGAACCCACCTGGTGGAAGCCGGAGAGGAAAGAGTCAGGAAGACTATAGCCTTTTTTAAGGACAGGAATCTTGACCTGGTGGGTGTTTCCCACTGCACAGGCGAGGACAATATAGAGCTTCTCCGCAGGGAACTGGGAGAACGCTTCCTCTACAATTGTACAGGTAATGTGGTCGAACTGGCCTAGGGTCTGGTTTGCAGACACTGGCCTGTCTCCAGTAAATGATTATCTGCGGCGGATGGCCAGGGTTTGTTTTGCAGGGCAGACGCCCTGAGGATAAAGAGGAGATTTACCCGGATAAACATATAAGCTTTTATTTATAATTTCATAAAGAAATTATTAGGAAAACAGATTCGCAAAATTGAATGTTTGGTCTATTGATGGGAAAAGAAGACAGACTTTGGAAGACAGACAAAAATTTTGCTGAGTCTGTTTTTTTGTCTATCCGAGGGGGGAAATTTGTGATATATTGTTACTGTTTATGCTAACGAAATATATGATATACTATGAGAAATTATATTAAAATGATGGGCAGGATTATAAAAAAGTACTCGGTAATACCACTGCTTACAGCTCTCTGCTGTAATTCTCTTGTTTATTTTGGAATCCGGCAGATCAATGTGGGCCGGGAGCATTATATAATAAAGATTTTTCTGGATGATCTGATTCCGTTCAGAACAGAATTCATACTAATCTATATACTGGCTTACCTGCACTGGATTATCGGATATCTGATGATAGCCAGGGAGAGTCAGGAGGTCTGCTACCGGGTAATCAGCGCTGACCTGGTGGCCAAACTGGCCACCGGACTGGTATTTTTACTGATTCCCACCACCATTGACAGGCCATGGCCCACAGGAACCGGTATATGGGATCAGCTTACCAGGATGATATTTTCCATGGACGCGGCGGACAATCTTTTTCCTTCCATCCATTGCCTGGAAAGCTGGATGGTATTCCGGGGTTCCCTCTATATGAAGAACCCGCCGGCTTTTTACCGGCCGGTCATGTTTGCCTTCGCAATTTTAGTTTTTGCCTCAACAGTCTTTTTGAAACAGCATCTGGTGGTTGACATAGCAGGAGGTATTCTCTTTGCTGAGGCTGGCCTGGCACTGGCCGGGAGATTCCGGCTGGGGCGTATTTTTGAGGAACTGAACAGGAGATTACTCCATATTCAGCCCGGACAGGAATAGATATGGGAAACAAGAAAAACATTTTTTGGGGAATATTATTTGTAATTCTGGCAGTTTTGTCCATCTGGGCGGTAACCTCGGGCGGATCCGGTCTGACTTTTGGGGAGATGCTGGATTATCTTAAGAGCGCCAAACCGGTTTACCTGCTGCTGGCTGTCGTCAGCTCCGCCGGCTTTATCTGGTTTGAGGGGGAGGCCCTTCTGGCCATTCTCAAACATGTGGGATATAAGAGAAGAAGGAGCCGGGGTATGCTTTACAGTGCCGCCGATGTCTATTTTTCCGCAATCACACCATCAGCTACGGGAGGACAGCCCGCCAGCGCCTTTTTTATGATCAAAGACGGTATTCCTACAGCCATAGCCACGGCTGCCCTGATCATGAACCTGGTCATGTATACCATGGCCATCCTGAGCCTGGGTATCCTGGTTTTCCTTGTGAAGCCCGGTCTTTTTATGGGATTCAGTCTTTTGTCCAAGCTTTTGATTGTTGCCGGCTTTGCTACCCTGGCCGGCCTTGGGGTGTCCTTTATCCTGCTTCTTAAGAAGCCGGGCATCCTTTTTGGGGCTGTGAGGAAATGTCTCCGGGTCCTGCACCGGATCCATCTGGTCCGCAATCCACAGAAGCGGCTTGACAAGCTGGTCAAAACCCAGAAGGATTACAGTGACTGTGTCACGCTCATGTCCGGCAGCAGGATGGTCTGGATCAAGGCATATATTTTTAATCTGCTGCAGAGATTGTCCCAGATTATGGTGACGATCATGGTATATATGGCTACGGGAGGCCGGCTTTCCGGAGTCAAGGACCTTTTTGTAACCCAGATCATGGTGGTTCTGGGATCCAATTGTGTGCCCATTCCCGGATCCATGGGGGTGGCAGATATGCTGATGCTGGATGGCTATCAGCAGTTGTTCCCTAAAGACTATGCTTACCGGCTGGAGTTGATTGGAAGGAGTCTGTCCTTCTACTGTTGTATTATTATCAGTGCGGTGATGGTTCTGATTGGTTATGTTTTGTTGAAGAAAAAACGGAGGACAGTATGATTG
This sequence comes from Lachnospiraceae bacterium UBA7026, assembly GCA_002494165.1. Taxonomy (GTDB): domain Bacteria; phylum Bacillota; class Clostridia; order Lachnospirales; family Lachnospiraceae; genus Anaerobutyricum. Next base: position 51,024 of record DLBH01000028.1, read on the forward strand.
GATTTTATGATTATACCGTAATTCTGACCTATCTTTCAGTGATTTCCGGCGTATCGGGAATCATGGTTTGCCTCAACGGCGTAGGTCATCCCTTTTATGGAACCTTCTTCCTTTTACTCAGTGGGCTTTGTGATACCTTTGATGGCCGGGTGGCCCGGTCTAAGAGTGGCAGAACGGACATGCAGAAGTCCTTTGGGGTCCAGATTGATTCCCTGGCCGACCTCATTTCTTTTGGAATACTCCCGCCCTGTATCGGTCTTGGTATGGTCCGGACCAGTGACAGGCTGACCAGCATACCTAATCTCAGGGTAGACCATCCGGGAGAGAAAAGGATCATCTATCCTGTATTTCTTATTCTGATTATTATGGTCTATGTGCTGGCAGCCCTGATCAGACTGGCTTATTTCAATGTTTTAGAGGAGGAAAAAAAGAAGATTGGCAGCCAGGTACAGTCCGGCTATATCGGCCTGCCTGTGACATCTGCGGCCCTGATCTTCCCAACGGTAATGTTATTCCAGTTTCTGACTAAGGCAGACCTTACTCTTCTTTATTTTGGTGTTATGTTATTTACCTCGGTTTTCTTCGTCTCGCGAATCAGGATTCCAAAGCCTGATCTGAAAGTGGCCATCCTGCTGATTAGTATCGGTGCGGCAGAGTTTTTCGCTCTCATAGTGGTGAAGTATTATCTCCATATACAGAATTTAACGATACAGTTCTGATTCTTGAGCAGCCGGCCGGTTCCGGCCTGGTCATTGATGAAGAAGCAGGGAGCCCTGGTCAGAGATTCTGATTTCCGGCCGGGCTGGCATCCCGGGAGGACAAAGACTTATGGCAGACATTTTACAGTTTTTATATGGCAGCATGGCCGGGAGGATCCTTTTGAAAGGACTGACGGCACCTGCCTTATCCAGGGTCTGCGGCAATTTTCTGGATTCAGAAAGATCAGCCTTTCTCATTGACCCTTTTGTAAGAAAGAATCATATTAAGCTGGAGGATTTTGACACAGACCATATGAGATCTTTCAATGATTGCTTCAGCAGAAAGATCAAGGAAGGACGCCGGCCCATAGACAGGGAGCCGGGGCACCTGATCGCACCCTGCGACGGCCTTTTAAGTGTCAGCCGGATCCGGGAGAATACGATTCTCCATGTGAAGAATTCCAGTTACAGCCTGGAAGACCTTCTGGCCAGCAGGCGTCTGGCGGCCCACTACAAAGACGGACTCTGCCTGGTCTACCGGCTCTGCGTCAACCACTACCACCGTTATGCCTATGTGGACAGCGGCAGGAAAAGCAGGAATGTTTTTATTCCGGGCCGGCTTCACACGGTCAGACCCATCGCTCTTGAAAAGGTGCCGGTTTTTGCCCGTAACTGCAGGGAGTACTGTCTGTTGAAAACAGATTACTTCGGCACCTTGGTCCAGATGGAGGTGGGGGCCATGCTGGTGGGCCGGATCGTCAATTATGACCAGGAAGCCCAGGTGGAACGAGGTCAGGAAAAAGGTATGTTCCAGTATGGAGGATCAACCATTATTGTTCTTTTGCAAAAGGACAAGGCCAGGCTGCTGCCTGAGTTTGCGGATACGGAGGCAAGCGGCCGGGAGATTCCTGTAAGGCTGGGCCAGCAGGTGGGAAGAGTCCTCTGAAGATAAGGGTCGAAAAGTATTTCTGAAAAGAAGCGGGCTTAAAGGAATTTTCTGAAGGGAAGAAGTATAAGCGTAATAGCATAGGAGAATGCTGAAGGAAGCAGCCGGGAGGACTGCTTCTTTTTTTCTTGACATAAGTTGGGACATGGGATAATATGATAACTGTTTTCAAAATGAATATGAAAAGGATTTTCATTTTTACATAAAGAGAAAGTAACTCTGGGAGGAGGTTCTTATGGCATCGAAAATTCAATATAACACAAGGCACAGAGAGGCTTTGATCGAATACCTGGAACAGATACCGGGCCAGCATTTTACCGCGGCAGACCTCTGTCGCTATTTTAAGGAGCAGGGACGGAAGATAGGGACTGCGACGGTCTATCGCCAGCTGGAGAGACTGGTGGAAGAGGGGGCCGTCAATAAGTATTTTATCGATGAGAACAGCGGAGCCTGTTATGAGTACATTAACCCGGATAACTGCTGCCACCACCCCTCCTGTTTTCATTGTAAATGTGAAAAGTGCGGCAGGCTTATCCACCTGGACTGTCAGGAGATTAAGATGTTAAGCAGGCATCTGCTGGACCACCACCATTTTAAGCTGGATCCCATGAGGACCGTATTTTACGGAACCTGCCAGGAATGTCAGCAGGAGGCCGGGACTTTGAGGGAAGAATCATAAGAAAGCAGGAGACTGACTATGGCTGAAATTACATGCAGGGGACTGACCCTGGGCTATGAAAATATAAGACTGGTTACAGATTTGAATTTTGAAGTGAATCAGGGAGATTATCTCTGTATTGTTGGGGAAAATGGGTCGGGCAAGTCTACCCTCATGAGGACCCTGCTCAGTCTGCAGAGCCCTCTGGATGGGGAAATAGTGCTGGGAGACGGGCTTAAGGCCACGGAGATCGGCTACTTACCCCAGCAGACTATTGTCCAGAGAGATTTTCCTGCCTCTGTCAGGGAGATTGTCCTGTCCGGCTGTCAAAGCAAAAAGGGTTTCCATCCTTTTTATTCAAAGACGGATAAGGACCGGGCCAGGGAGAATATGGCCCGTCTGGATATCGATAAGCTGAGCCGTCGCTGCTACCGGGAATTATCCGGAGGCCAGCAGCAGAGGGTCCTCCTTGCCAGAGCCCTGTGCGCAACTGAAAGACTCCTGCTCTTAGATGAGCCGGTATCGGGGCTGGATCCCAGGGTTACTGAGGAGATGTACCAGCTGATTAAACAGCTGAACGATGAGGGAATTACCATCATTATGATCTCCCATGACATAGGGGCTTCTCTCAAATATGCTTCCCATATCCTTCATATAGGAGGAGGGGATGTATTTTTTGGTAAGAAAGAAGACTACCTTAAGAGCAGTGCCGGAAAAGAATATGCCGGCTATGACCGGAATGACTTGTAGGAAGAAAGAAAAAAGCAGCTTTATGATAAGCTGCCGGAGGAAATTATGCTTGATAAATTAATCTACTATTTTCAATATCCTTTTGTGAGGTATGCCCTGATTGTGGGTGTGCTGATTGCCCTGTGCTCTTCTCTTCTGGGGGTGACCCTGGTTCTGAAAAGATTTTCTTTTATCGGAGACGGTCTGTCCCATGTGGCCTTTGGAGCCATGGCTGTGGCCTCTGTCCTGAATCTGACTGACCAGATGGTCCTTGTTCTCCCTGTCACCATGGTCAGTGCCATTCTTTTGCTGAGGGCCGGCCAGAATACCAGAATCAAGGGAGATGCGGCCATAGCTATGATTTCTGTGGGAGCTCTGGCCATCGGCTACCTGTTGATGAATATTTTTTCCACTTCTTCCAATCTGTCCGGAGACGTTTGCAGTACTCTCTTTGGCTCGACTTCTATTCTGACCCTCAGGCAGAGTGAGGTCTGGGTCTGTGTGGTCCTGTCCTGTATTGTCATGGTGGTTTTTGTTCTGTTTTACAATAAGATTTTTGCAGTGACCTTTGATGAGAGCTTTGCCCAGGCCGTGGGAACTAAGGTGAACTTTTATAACCTGTTGCTGGCTGTGATTATCGCCGTCATCATCGTCCTGGCCATGAATCTGGTAGGATCTCTGCTGATCTCTGCTCTGGTTATATTCCCAGCTTTGTCTGCCATGCGGCTTTTCCGCAGTTTTTTATCGGTGACGATCTGTTCGGCAGTGCTCTCTGTCATTTGTGCCGTCACTGGCATCCTTATATCCATCCTGGCCGGAACACCGGTGGGTTCAACTATTGTAGCCATTGACATCCTGGCTTTTTTCCTTTTCACTCTCATGGGAAAGCTTGCCGGAGTGGAGTAAAGAGATATCTGAAAGATACCCGGAAAAACACCGGGAGTACCCTTTACATCATGCCGGCTGCCGGACCAGGAGAGCAGGTCAAATCAGCCAAATCAAACAAGGTTAAATCAAGTCTGCCAGGCCACTAGGCCTGCCTTAGTACGTGCTGGATATAATAGAAGGCATACTGTTGCATGATGCCTGCTTCCTGGCCATAGGCGGTAAAGGGGTCAATGCCCCCATAGTTTTCCTTGATGACCCGGGAAATCCAGACATCAACAGGTGCGGCATCTGTCCGGCCATAGCCAAAAAGAGCGATGCAGCCGGCCACCTTGTCCCCAACGCCCTGAACAGTTTTCAGGGCTTCTTTTATTTCATCAAGGGGGAGACCTTCCAGCCGGGTCAGGTCCAGCTTCCCTGATCTGACCATATCTATGGCGCATTCTATGTAGGGGAGACGGTAACCCAGACTGCAGCCTGCCAGGCCGTTATGGCCGGCCCGGGCCAGGTCCCTGGCTGTGGGGAAGCTGTAAATGAGCTCCCTGCCGGTATCAATAGGTTTTCCGTATTTCCGGGCCAGCTGGTTTACGGCCTTGCGGATGGCAGGTATGTTCTTACGCTGGGATATGATAAAGGTGATGAGCATCTCCCAGGGATCCTGGCGGAGAATGCGGATACCCCGGCCCGCCTGGGCCGCGGCCTGCAGAAAGGGATCACTGGCCGGAATATGGCTTCTGATTATATGGTAGTTCCGGTCCAGGTCAAAGTAGACCCGCCAGAACTTGTCCCAGGCGCCCCGGCGGCATTTTACCTGATAGTAGCCGGGGGAAGACCTGCGGATATAGAGGTACTGGTTAGAACTGATAAAACGGTAGGTCCCGTCTTCAAAGGGCTCCACTCTGAAACACTGGCCGCTGTCTCTTATTTTTTCCAGATCAAAATCATCGTCAATTCTTATTCTCATAAATACTCCTAAGACTGGGGATCCTCGCCGGATTCCTTAAAAAAATCCCGCCGGCCGGGGGCCGGACCCAGCAGGGCCCGGCAGCCAGTGGCGGGACAAGAAAGGGAAGGCAGGGCCTCCTCTTTATGATCAGACAGATGACCTCTGCCTTTTAATTTTACTTTATTTTACTTCTGCAAATCCGTAGGGAAGTCCTTCGTTGAAGTTGCGGGCATTTTCCATGGTTACTGCAGCGATGGCCTGCAGGGCCTCACGGGTAAAGAAGGCCTGGTGGGAGGTGAGAATCAGCTGCGGGAACATCAGCAGACGGCCGGTAATACTGGTCTGAAGAGGATCAGAGGAGTGGTCAGTATAAACATTACCATCCTCACCCTCATAGACATCGAGGGCCACTGCGTGGAACTTGCCTGCTTTGAGGGCGGAAATCAGGGCTTCCGTATCAATCAGGCCGCCGCGGGCAGTGTTGACCAGCATAACGTCATCCTTCATCTTGGAGATGGCAGCTTCATCGATCATATGATAGGTACCATTCTCGCCCATGATCAGAGGAGCATGGAGGGAGATCAGGTCAGCCTTGGCATAAAGCTCATCCTTGTCCACATAAGTGAGAAGTCCCTCGTCAACCAGCCTCTGGTTGGGGAAGGCGTCCCAGCCGATCACTGTCATGCCAAATCCCTTACAGATGGCTGCCATACACTGGCCGATCCGGCCTGTGCCCATGATGCCGGCAACCTTATTGTGAAGGTCAACGCCTAAAAGACCGCTGAGGTCGAAATTGTTATCCCTGTTCTTGTTGTAGGCTTTGTGGATACGGCGGTTGGCTGCCTGAAGAATGGTCATGGCATGCTCTGCTACCGCGTAGGGTGAGTAGGCCGGAACACGCAGAACGGTCATGCCATACTCCTTGGCCGTTGCCACATCAACATTGTTGAAGCCGGCACAGCGAAGAAGGATCAGCTTAACGCCGCAGTCATGAAGGACTTCAACAACATCCTTGCCACACTCATCATTAACGAAAATACAAACAGCGTCAAAACCCTTGGCCAGCTCTGCGGACTCGATGGTCAGACGGCTCTTGAAGTACTTGATGCTGGTGTTGAAGGTGCCCTCGCCGGTCTCTCTTGCCAGCTCGCTGAAGAAGATCCGGTCGTAATCCTTGGTTCCGAAGAAGGCAACTTTCAGGAGACTGGTGCCCTTAGCCTGGTGGTCCATATGATCAAGGACGCTCTGAATCTTTTCCATACAGGCTTCTTCATCAGTTCCGTCACAGGTAACGTTTAAAGTACTGCCCTTTCTGGCGTGCAGCTGCATGATCTCAAGAACATTATTGCCCGCTGCCACAGCGCCATTGCACTCAAAGGTAGTTACACTCTTGAATTCCACACATGCCTGCGCCAGAAGTGCTGCCGGACGAGCATGAATACCCAGGGTATTGGTAATCACATGAGAGAACTTTTTCATACTAGTAATTCCTCCTTTAAACTTAATAAGTAAAGATGTATTATACGTAACTGTTTTTTGCAGGATGCAAAAACTGTCATTATTAATTTAACATTATCTAGTTTTTTTTACTAGCATAAACTTGTTTTTTCTAAAGAAAATTGCAGTGATTAGATAATTATTATCAAATATTTCACAGACTGGGCCAGAAAGTGTCGAAAAAGAAAAAATACAGATAAAAAAACTGTTTTCATCTAATTGGGTATAAAAATCACGTAAATATAAAAAATTCGTGAAAAATGCACTGATTTATTTAGATAATTAGTAAAAAATCAAAATATAATGATAAATGGTGAAAAATTTATAGTAAATAACAGTAAATTAATTGTAAATTTAATGTAATGTTAATAGCATTGAATTTAGCTTTATGATAAAGTATTAACATGGAGAAAATGTATCAAAACCGGTTTTAGGAAACACAGTCTTAAGGAAAGGAAGTGAAAAAATGAGACGGAGAGAATGGTATCTAGAACTGGAATCCCCTTTTCGGGAGTACATGGAAGAGGCAAGCGGTAAACCTGAGGTTCAAAGTGTGACAGAGATAGATTTTCTTAGGATGAAAAACCCCTGGATAGCTCTCTATGAGACCGGTTCGGACGTAGAAGTGGTCGTATATGATAAAGACAAGCCCCAATACAGACTGATTTACGGAGATTTACTGAATGCCCGACGGGATATGTACAGGCAGGGAAGGATTCATCAGATTCTCCCGGGAGCCGATGACAAAGAGATCTCCCAGGCATTTATTCACGTGTGATACAGGCAAAGAAGGGTTTTGTCTAAGATTTGTAAGCATAATATGAAGGATGAAAAATATGGAAGCTGAATGTTGTCTAAAAGAAGCGGCTGTGTTCTGCCCGTGCTAAGCAAGGGAAAGTTCACAGTCGTTTTTTTCAGGCTTAAATTTTGCAGGTTTTAAAGAGAAAATTTTGCTCTGGCTAGTTGTGGCCGAAAAAAGACCTGAGGGCTGCTAAGCTTTAATTCTTGACATAAACTGAAATGCGTTTAATAATAGGAAAGTATCTTAATAAGTTGGAATATTATGTTTAGAAAGAATAATTTGGTAGAATAATGAATAAAATACGATCAGGATTAATGAAAACCGGACTTTTGTTTAGCTTGGCGGCTTTTGTTATAGTTCCGCTGAGGCTGGAAGGGGCTGCAGGTCAGTCTAAGACGGCAGCCCCGGCAGCAGCAACCACGACGGCAGCCCCGGCG
>DLBH01000025.1:0-80286 GCA_002494165.1 Lachnospiraceae bacterium UBA7026
ATCATAGGTTCCGCCGTCGCCGCCAAAAGCGATGAACTTATGGGTTTTCTTTACTTTGCCCTTTTTCTGCAGGGCCCGGTAGGCTGCCTCCACGCCGGAACAGGTAGCACCGGCATTCTCGAAGGCGTCATGGATGAAAGAATCCTTCCAGGCTGTGTAGGGATACATAAAGGAAGATACCTCAAGACAGCTGGTGGCACAGGTGATGACTGCCTCGTCTCCCTCGTGGAGACCACGGAGGACATTTCTTACACCAATGGTTGCGCCGCAGCCTGAGCACATTCTGTGACCGGGAGAGAAACGCTCTTCTTTATTTAAAGTCTGTTTCAGATTATATGCCATGATTATTTGACCTCCTTACTCTCTCACGGACAGGTAGCGGTAGAATTCACCGTTGTTGCCTGTCTCCTGAATCTTCTGCAGGTCACGGAATACAGAAGTAAGACTCTCTACCGTAACATCGCGGCCTCCAAGGCCGTAACAGTAGTTGATTACTGCCGGATGCAGGTTCTTATTATAGAGGGCGGTGCGGACCTCTGCCCCAAGGGGACCGCAGGAACCGTTGAAATCTTCACACCGGTCCATGATGGCCAGGTATTTGACATTCTTTAAAGCTTCCGCAATCTCTTCTGAAGGGAAGGGGCGGAAGAGACGGATTTTGAGGATGCCTGCCTTGATTCCATGATCACGCAGGGCATCGACGGCATCTTTCGCTGTGCCGGCAGCGGATCCGATGATGACCATGGCAAGATCTGCGTCTTCCAGGCGGTATTCTTCGAAGAAACCGTAGGACCGGCCGGAGATGGCTTCGAATTCCTTAGCCACTTCCAGAGTCACCTTCTTGGCATTGCGCAGGCCTTCTAACTGGGCCCGGCGGGCCTCCATCACATAATTGGTCACGGCATAAGGACCGTAGGCGATGGACTCATCATCCTTGAGCAGGTAGTGGTCCGGCTCATATTCACCGACAAAGTTCTTAACTACATCATCCTCCAGCAATTCAATATTCTCTACGGCATGGCTGGTGATGAAGCCGTCCTGGCAGACCATGATGGGCAGCATGACGTCTTTGTGTTCGGCAATCCGGTAGGCCTGGACCATATTGTCATAGGCCTCCTGGTTGTTCTCTGCAAAAATCTGGATCCAGCCTGTGTTGCGGGCACCCATGGCGTCAGAGTGATCACAGTTGATGTTGATCGGGCCGGAAAGGGCACGGCAGACTAAGGAGAGACAGATGGGCAGACGGTCGGAAGCAGCCACATTCAGGACCTCCCACATAAGGGCAAGGCCGCAGGAGGAGGTGGCTGTGATGGTGCGGGCACCGGCCGCCTCGGAGCCGATACAGGCACTCATGGCGGAGTGCTCACTCTCCACGGGAATGAAGACCGTGTCCACCTGACCGTTGGATACATAAGAAGTAAAATACTGGGGAATCTCCGTGGAAGGAGTGATTGGGTAGGCCGGCATAACATCAGGGTTGATCTGACGCATGGCGGTTGCCACAGCTTCATTACCGGAGAGTCTTTCTTTGATAGCCATTTATTTTACCCCCTTAAACATCAGGATTGCATCGAAAGGACAGGCCTTCTCACAGATGCCGCAGCCCTTGCAGTGATCAAGGTCAAAGTCAAGGCGGCGCCCGTTGACCACGGGAATGGCGCTGTCCGGACAGGCCGGAGCGCAGAGAAGACACTGTTTACATTTATCTTTGAGGAACTTGGGCGTGTCGATGCGCCACTCGCCGGTATTGAATTCCTCAGCGGTTGAGCTGCCCACGATGGTGCAGCCGAGAGTAAGGTCCTGCCACTTGACGTCAAGACCCAGCTTACTGATATCTGAAGCCATTATCTTACCTCCTCTAAAGCCAGGGAGAGAGCCATCATATTACCTTCGATGACCTCGGGTTTGGAAGCGAATTTATGAGCGTAGGACTTACGCATCTCTTCCAGGAAAGTCTCGTCATCCATGACGCCGGAGACCTTGACGATGGCGGCAAGCATGGGTGAGTTGGGAAAATATTTTCCCAGAGCTGTAATGGAAATCTTGCGTGCGTCAATGGTATAGACCCCGCCCTTATATCCGTTGAGCAAGGGAATCAGGGATTCCTTGCGCTGACTGGTATTAATAATAATCGCGCCGTCTTCTTTGAGGCCCTTGGTCACATCGACAGATTCGAGAAGCGTCTCGTCCACGACAACTACGTAGTCCGGATCATATATATTAGAATGAACCCGGATCTTGTTCGCACTCAGACGATTGTAGGCTGTGATTGGTGCTCCCATACGCTCCGGGCCGTACTCAGGGAAACCCTGAACATAGAGACCGGTGCTGAAAGCAACATCCGCCAGGAGAAGGGCTGCTGTCTTGGCGCCCTGGCCTCCGCGGCCGTGCCATCTGATTTCCACTAAGTCTTTCATGATATCCTCCATTCTAACTGACAAATAGTGTATTTGAGCCAGTGTGTCTTTAAAAACCAACTCAATGCTGCCTTAACCCTGTTGTAAATATCTGATTATGATGCAGGGAACCCTTCTAGCATAAGGGCTTAAAATATATGATCAGGAAAAGTCTTTGAAAATGTTTCCCCCCTGCATACAGCTGTCCGTGAGTTGTAGAAAAACAGCTTCACTATTATAACACTCTTTAATTTGAATGTGAAGTCAATATAAGTAAAAATTCTCATTTCCAAAGAAGTTGGGGCCTGATATAAGGGATATGGCCGCAAGGACAGAAAGGGGACTTGCTTTTTTTGATAGGAAGCCGGCCGCCTTTGTGTTATATTAGGGGACAAAGGCAAATAAAGAAGACATTATTTGCGGCAGCTTTGTTATAGGAGGTAGCTGGAATGAATATAGATCAGAACACAGGGCTCATAGCCCTTTTCGGGGGCAGGGAGGCCGGCCGGCTCATGGGAGCCATGATGGAGGCCGGCTTCAGGGAGGCAGGTCTTGATTATCACTTTGCCACAATTCCCGTGGAAGAAGGAAAGATGGAGGATGTCGTCCGGGCAGCAGAGACATTTCACATGAAGGGCTTTAACCTGGACGGGCCCGCTGTCAGAGAAATCCTTCCCTATCTGGATATGATGTCCCCCTCCGCCTCTATCAGCGGGGAAGTTAATTCTGTCCGGGTTCAGGATGGTATGCTGATTGGGGAGAATTCCATAGGTAAGGGTCTGGTGTCCAGCCTTATGGAAACCGGTTTTTCCGTCCAGGGCAAGACCATCTGTATCCTGGGCAGTGGCCGGGCAGCCAGGGCAGTGGCTGTGGAGTGTGCCCTGTCCGGTGCGGACCGGATTGTGCTTTTGTGCAGGAACCGGGAAGAGGGGGAGAAAATAGCCTGGCTGACCTCCAGCCAGACCGACGCGGCCGTATTTGCCTGGGACTGGCAGCCGGGGACGGCCCTTCCTGAGGACAGCCAGGCCCTGATTAACTGTACGCCCCTAGGACTTACGGAGGCTTCCATGCCGGACCTGGACTATGGGCAGATTGGCCAGGGTATGGTAGTCTGTGACATGGTTTTAGGACGGCCGGACACAGCCTTTCTGGCCCGCTGCAGGGACCGGGGGGCGGTGACTGTGGCCGGAATCGATATTATGACAGCCCAGGCTTCCCTTAACTTCTTTCTGTGGACCGAGGCCATGTTTCCCAGGGACCTGATGAGGGAGGTTCTCCTGGAGGAGCTGACGGGAGAAAGACCGGGGGAGGAGCCCGCCCGTCCTGACCAGACCGGGTCGTCTGACGGACTCTCGGGCCATGATCTCCTGATAGAGAAAATGATGGAATATTACCAGGGAAAACCAGGGCAGATTCAGTATTTCCTCAAGGTTTACCAGCTGGCGGACATGATTGGCCGGCGGGAAAGACTGGAGGAGGAGACCAGGGAGATCCTGGGAATCGCCGCTATCTTTTCAGCCATGGCCGGGGGGACCAGGGTGGACCAGGTCCTTCCCAGGGTAGGCCGGGTCTCTGGCTTTGAAGGAGCGGCAGAGGCGGAAGCCCTGCTCCGCAGGCTGGGCTATGAGGATATGGTGATAGACCGGGTCCTTTATCTGCTGGACAGCTGTTGTGACAAGAGGAGGCCTGACGGTCCTGACCAGCAGATTTTTAGGGAGGCTGTCTGTCTGGTCAGACTCTGTGACCAGGATCCGGACAGGGAGACCATAGACCGGGCCAGAAAAGAGTTCTTTTCCAGCCCGTCGGCCATCAGGCTTTTAGACCTTATGTTTGGAGGCCCGGAATCTGGGAAATGATGGAGGCAGCCCTGTGGATTCACCCTGGCTGGATGTAAGAGCAGCAGGCCGGGAACCTGCCTGGAAGAGTAGGAGGTCAACCGGACAACATCCGGACCCGGGGGATTCATAAATCCGGCCGGCGGTCCGGAGTTGTCAAGATGGACCGATAATGGTATATTAAAATTAGCTTATAATGTGCTGATAACAGCTGGTCCGGTTCCGGTCCGGCCCACAGCCTGCGTGAGCCGGAGAATCTGAGAATAAGACAGAGAACAATAATGTAAATTTAGCTGGTATCGAGTGACTGGCAGATTGGTAACAGGAGGTTTAATATTATGAATGTAGCAATTATTATCGCTGGAGGATCAGGACACCGGATGGGCCAGGATATCCCCAAACAGTTTATCAATGTCTATGATAAGCCGGTATTGATCTACACTCTTGAAGGATTTCAGAAGCATCCCCAGATTGATGCCATAGAGGTGGTATGTATTGAGGGCTGGCATGACATCGTATGGGCCTATGCCAAGCAGTTCAATATCGACAAGCTTAAGTGGATTGTGAATGGAGGTAAGACCGGCCAGGAATCCATCCGTAATGGTGTGTATAATCTTGAGGGTATCTGTTCAGATGATGACACAGTGATTATCCATGATGGAATCAGGCCCCTGGTAGATGAGACCGTCCTGTCTGATCTGATTGTAAAATGTAAAAAATATGGGAATGCAGTGACATCCATGCCATACAATGAGCAGATTTTTGTGATCGATGATGAGATTTCCACAGTAAAATATATCCCCAGGGAGACCCTTCGCCGGGTATCAACCCCCCAGGCCTACAAGTTCGGTAAGCTGGACTGGGCCTACCATGAGGCTTTTGAAAAAGAGATCGGGATCTACGGGTCCTCCTATACTAATACCATGATGGTAGAGCTGGGCGAGAGATTGTATTTTGCCGCCGGTTCCGACAAGAATATCAAGTTGACTACCAAGGATGATCTTGAGATGTTTAAGGCCTATCTGAATTCAGATAAGGATAACTGGCTTAAGTAAAGGACAGGATAAAAGATATGAAAGTTTATGAGAACCCCTTATATAAAGAAGACATAAGCAGGGCTGCCGCCCTGGACCTGCCCTGGGACAAGCTTAAGGACAAGGCGGTACTCATTTCCGGTGCCAGTGGTCTGGTGGGCAGCTGTTTCATAGATGTGATAATGGAGCTTAACAGGTCTCAGAGTCTGAATTGTAAGATTTATGCCCTGGGCAGGAATGAGGCCAAGGCCAGGGCCAGGTTTGGCTACTGCCAGGACAGTGACCTCTTCCAGTTTATAGCCGCTGATATCAACAAGCCCCTGGTCCGGGATGATATAGGCAGGGTGGACTATGTTCTGCACCTGGCCAGTAATACCCATCCGGTGGCCTACGCCACTGACCCCATCGGGACAGTGACTACCAATATTATAGGAACCTATAATATGCTTGATTTTGCGGTAGCCCATGAAGCTGTAAGAGTTGCCTTTGCTTCCTCCAACGAGATCTATGGTGAGAACCGGGGAGATGTGGAGAAGTTTGATGAGGACTACTGCGGCTATATCAATTCCAATACCATGAGGGCAGGATATCCGGAAAGCAAGAGATGCGGAGAGGCCCTCTGTCAGGCTTACATTCGTCAGAAGGGTCTTGATGTGGTCGTTCCCAGACTGACCAGGTCCTACGGACCTACCATGCTCATGAGCGATACCAAAGCCATCTCCCAGTTTATCCGCAAGGGTATTGCCGGGGAGGATATTGTATTGAAGAGTGAGGGTACCCAGTATTATTCCTACACCTATGTCATAGATGCGGTGACCGGTCTGCTGACCGTTCTTCTGTGCGGGGAATGCGGGGAAGCCTATAATATCTCCGATGATGCCTCAGACATCATGCTCAAAGACCTGGCGGCCATCATAGCGGACACAGCGGGGAAGAAGGTCGTTTTTGAGCTCCCTGACGCAGTGGAGGCAGCGGGCTTCAGCAAGGCTACCAAGGCCAGGCTGGAGAGTGCCAAGATCAACAAGCTGGGCTGGAAGGCGGCCTATGATATCAAGACAGGTCTGAGCCGTACCATCGAGATTCTTAAGACCCTGGATTGACGGGCCTTGGGAGACGGGAATCTGGCTGGGGAGAGAAGTTTTCCCCGGCAAAGAAAGTAAAAGGGAAAATAAAGGCATAGAAATCACATAATACAGTCACAGTACAGACATAAAAAAGGACTGCAGTTCAGTGAAGACTGCAGTCCTTTTCATTACTCTATGTACTTTATGGAAAGCTTCTTAGAGCTTGATGTCCTTTAAGAGGGCGCCAAGACCTGTTGTGGCATTACCTTCCTCTTTGTAGCTTGTCGGTCCGTTGTTATCTCTTCTGCGGGGAGCACGGTCACCGCGGTCACCACGCTGGGGACGCTCAGAGTTGGCATTCTCATCAGCTTGCTTGATGCTGAGGGAGATCTTGCCGTCAGCAACCTTGAGAACCTTAACCTTGACGTCCTGGCCCTCTTTCAGAACTTCGCCGGGAGCTTCAATTCTCTTGTGGGCAATCTGGGAAATGTGAACAAGACCGGAAACGCCATCGCCTAAATCGATGAAGGCACCGTAGGGCTTAAGAGAATCAACTTTACCCTCAAGGATGGAGCCGGGAACAACAGCGTTGATCTTAGCTTCACGGTCTTCACGACGCTTCTGGAAAAGCACTTCCTTTACGGAAAGGACAAGACGGTTCTTGGCCGGGTCAACGGTGATTACCTTAGCCTCTACATCCTTGCCAAGGAACTCATTGGTATCCTCAACGTAGCCGATAGCCAGATGGGAAGCCGGAATAAAGCCGCGGAGGCCTTCAACGTAAGCGATCACACCCTTATTAACGATACCGCCGATTTTGACTGGAATCACAGTTCCCTCATCAAGATACTTCTGAACGGTTTCCCATGCGATTGCCTTTGCTGCATCCTTTACGGAAAGAGCTACATTGCCCTCACCGTCGTCTGCTGCGATAACAGTGGCCTTCAGGCTGTCGCCAACCTTTACGGACTGCATGTTAAAAGCGGGATCATCGCTGAAATTAGCTTTCTTTACGATGCCCTGTGCATGGTAATTGATGTCGAGCCAGGCTGCTTCTTCGTCAACAGCTGTGACGGTACCATCTACAACATCGCCTTCTTTGATCGGACGGAAGGACGCTTCAATCTCTTTCTCAAAATCTGCCATAGTTTCACTCATAAAATACTTCCTCTTTTCTGTAGATTTTACACGCAGTAATCTCACGATAAGCTTTATTATAGCATTATTTCCAATAAAACGGAACCGTCAATTTTAACAAAAGCAATTATTTATGGGTCTTATGTATTCATAAAAGAATCATAAACAAAAGTCTGAAAGGACCAGGAAGGGGCAGGCCGGCTGCGGACAGCCTTCTGCCGGCGGCTCTTCTTGATTTTCCCCGGTAAATAGATTATAGTTTTTCAAGAGGACTTAATGAGCCTGAGGCTGGTCCCGGGCTGTTTTATTTATTAACCGGATGGAAGAAAGGACATTTATGACTGGATCTGATAAAAAACTGGAAACCGGAATACATTTGACCATGAGAGAAGAAGTGACAGAGGCCAGGGCGGCCAGAACTTTAGGCAGCGGCAGCCTGATGGTTTACGGGACACCGGCCATGCTGCTTTTAGTGGAGAGGACGGCGGTGGCCCTTCTTGAGGGTAGGCTGGACCCGGCCATGACCACTGTGGGCACAAGGCTTAATATGGATCATGTCTCGGCCACACCCCTGGGGGCTGAGGTCAGCTGTCAGGTGGTGCTGGAGAATATTGACAGGAAAAAGCTGACATTTTCCGTGGAGGTCTCTGACCAGGCAGGTTTAATCGGTAAAGGGATCCACGAAAGGTTTATCGTTGACGGGGCCCGTTTTCAGAAAAAGGCTGATGAGAAGTTTCTTTAAAAGGAAGCAGACAAAAGGAAGCAGACAAAAGGAAGCAGACAAAAAAAAGCAGACAAAAAAAAGCAGACAAAAGAAAACAGACAAAAGGAAGACAGACAAGGGTGGTGAAAGAGGATATGCCGGAGAAAGTACGTTTAAATAAATATCTGAGTGAGGCCGGTGTCTGTTCCCGCAGGCAGGCGGACCGGCTGCTGGAGGAAGGAAGAATTCTGGTGGATGGGCAGCCGGCCCTTATGGGACAGAAGGTTTCTCCCGGTCAGGAGATCCTGGTGGATGGCAGAAGGGTCGGCGGGAAAAAAGAGCCGGTGGTCCTGGCGGTCAACAAGCCCAAGGGTATCGTCTGTACCACCGATGACAAAAGGGAGAAGGATAATATCGTCCGTTTTATTGATTATCCCGAGAGGGTCTATCCTGTGGGAAGGCTGGACAAGGATTCGGAGGGGCTGATTCTGATGACCAATGACGGTCAGCTCATGAATGAGATCCTCAAGGCCAGAAACTATCATGAAAAGGAATATGTGGTCACGGTGGACCGGCCTGTCACCATGGATTTTCTGAAAAAGATGTCCGGCGGAGTGGAGATTCTCGACACAGTGACCAGGCCCTGTAAAGTGAAAAAAACCGGGGCCAGGACTTTTCATATCACCTTGACCCAGGGCCTTAACCGGCAGATCCGCCGTATGTGCGAGGCTCTGGATTACCGGGTCCGTGACCTGACAAGGATCCGGGTTATGAACATCCGCCTGGGGTCCCTGGCTCCGGGCAGTTACAGGGAGGTTACCGGGGAGGAGCTGCAGGAACTGCGCCGGCAGACCCGGACATGAAAGAGAAGCAGGGCCCTTGCAAGATTGATAGGAAGGCCCCTGGGAGAGGGAAGGAAAGACTATCTGCCAGGCGGGAAGTTAAATGCTTTGCCAGGCGGGAAGTTAAGGATTCCTGCGAGGTGAAAGAAGGAAGGCCTCTGAGGGCGGAAGGATGATGAATATGTCAGAAAAGCATATAGAATATATGGAACATAAGGAAGACAGCCGTCCGGCAGCTGGGAAGCCGGGACCGGCAGACAAAAAGCAGCGGATGCAGGACCTGGTGGGGATACTGGGCCAGGCTGCCCGGGCCTACTATCAGGAGGACCGGGAGATCATGTCCAACCTGGAGTATGACCGGCTTTATGATGAATTGCTGGGACTGGAGCAGGACCTGGGCATCGTCATGAGCCAGAGCCCCACCCAGCAGGTGGGCTACGAGGTCTTAAGCGAGCTGGAAAAGGAGGCCCATGACAGCCCCATGCTGTCCCTGGATAAGACCAAGAGCCCTGAGGCTCTGCGGGACTGGCTGGGGGACCAGGAGGGCCTTTTATCCTGGAAAATGGATGGCCTGACGGTGGTCCTGACCTACCGGCAGGGCCGGCTGGCCAAGGCAGTCACCCGGGGCAACGGAGTGGTCGGTGAGGTCATCACCAACAACGCCAGGGTATTTGCCAACCTGCCGGCCCGGATTCCCTATGAGGGGGACCTGGTCCTCAGAGGGGAGGCTGTGATCAAGTACTCAGATTTTGAGAAGATCAATGAGGCCATAGAGGATGTGGAGGCCAGGTACAAGAATCCCAGGAACCTATGCAGCGGTAGTGTAAGGCAGCTGGATAATAAGATTACGGCAAAGAGAAATGTCCACTTCTTCGCTTTTTCCATGGTGGATCAGGGAGTGGGAGAGGCCTCCAATTCCGTGGAGAAGAACATGCTCTGGCTGGAGAGCCTGGGCTTTGAGATCGTGCCCTACCAGAGGGTAAACAAGGATAATATCCTGGAGGCTGTCCAGGCATTTTCCGACCGGATCCAGGATAATGATTTTCCCTCAGACGGCCTTGTTTTAATCTATGATGATATCGCCTACGGCAGGTCTCTCGGAAGGACGGCCAAGTTCCCCAGGAATTCCATCGCCTTTAAGTGGGCCGATGAGGAGCAGGAGACTATTCTTACCGGCATCGAGTGGAGTCCTTCCAGGACCGGGCTGATCAACCCCATCGCCCTCTTTGACCCGGTGGACTTGGAGGGGACTACCGTGAGCAGGGCCAGCCTCCATAATCTGAGTATTATGGACAGCCTGGAGCTGGGCATCGGGGACCGGATCAAGGTCTACAAGGCCAATATGATCATCCCTCAGATTTCGGAAAATCTGACCAGGAGCGGCGGCTATCCCCTGCCGGGCCATTGTCCGGCCTGTGGAGGAGCCACAGAGATCCGTATGGAAAATGACGTGAAGACCCTCTACTGCAGCAATCCCTTCTGCAGCGCCAAAAAGATCAAGCTTTTCTCTCATTTTGTCAGCCGTGACGCCATGGCCATAGACGGGGTCTCCGAGAAGACCCTCGGCAAAATGATTGACAAAGATTTTTTAAAGGAGCTGGATGACCTCTACGGCCTGGACCAGTACAGAGAACAGATTACCGCTATGGAGGGCTTCGGGGAAAAATCCTTTAATAACATGATGGAATCCATAGACCGGTCCAGGAAGGCCCGGCTCTTCCGCTTTGTCTATGCCCTGGGCATCCTCAATGTGGGCCTGTCCAATGCCAGGCTGCTCTGCCGGCATTTTGACAATGATCTGGGTCGGCTGAGGGAGGCCTCCGTGGAGGAGATGACCCAGATCGAGGGCATCGGCGAGGTGATCGCCCAGAGTGTCAGGGATTACTTTGATAATCCCCACAACCATGCCCTGGTGGACCGTCTCCTTGCCCTCATAGATTTTGAGGAAGAGGGCCGGCCCGGTGCGGCCCAGGCCGGGGGAGAGCCTGGTCAGGACCAAGCCGGCAGCCCGAAGGGCAGTTCTGGTCCGGTCAGCCTGGAAGGTAAAACCTTTGTCATTACCGGGTCAGTCTATCATTTCAAGAATAGGAATGAGTTGAAGGAGAGGATCCTGGAACTGGGCGGCAAAGCCACCGGGTCAGTATCCAAAAAGACGGATTATCTCATCAATAATGACAATAGCTCCGGCTCATCCAAGAACAAGAAGGCCAGGGAACTGGGCATACCGGTGATCACTGAGGAGGAATTTCTCAAAATGATTGGCCAGGAGGCCTGATTGGCTTATCCTTTTCTTGCAAAAAGAATCTATTCGGATTAGAATAGGGAATAGCCCTGTTTGAAACAGGACAGATACAAAAATACATGATTAGATTTTTAGAAGAGAGATGACTTGTTATGCCGATAAGAATTGATGCGGATCTCCCGGTGAAGGAGATTCTGGAAAAGGAAAATATATTCGTTATGGATTACGAGCGGTCTTTACGTCAGGATATCCGTCCTCTGGAGATCGTGATTATGAACCTGATGCCGACCAAGCAGGAGACAGAACTCCATCTGCTCCGCAGTCTGGCCAACACCCCTCTTCAGGTGGATGTTACCTTCTTAAAAACGGAAAGCCATGATGCCAAGAATGAGTCAGCGACTCATATGGAGAAGTTCTACTCCACATTTTCTGAAATCAAGGACAAGTACTATGACGGCCTGCTGATCACCGGGGCGCCGGTGGAGACCATGGACTATGAAGAAGTGGATTACTGGCAGGAGTTGGTCAGGATTATGGAGTGGTCCAAAAAGCATGTGACCTCCACCTTCCATATCTGCTGGGCAGCCCAGGCCGGACTCTACTATCATTACGGGATCCACAAGCAGGACCTGCCGGAGAAGATGTTCGGCGTCTTTGACCACAGGACCATCCATAAGAAGACTCCCCTGGTCAGGGGCTTTGACGATGTTTTCAAGGCACCCCATTCCAGGCATACAGGGATTATCCGGGAGGAAGTGGAGGCCGATCCCAGGCTGACCATTCTGGCCGATTCCGACGTGGCAGGACCCTTTATTATTATCGCCAGGGGCGGCCGGCATATTTTTGTCATGGGCCATCCGGAGTATGATGTGGTGACCCTGGACGGAGAGTATCAGAGAGATTTAAAGAAGGGCATGGATAATGTTCCCTTCCCCCACGGCTACTATAAGAATGATGACCCGGCCCAGGGCCCGGTCAAGTCATGGCGCTGCCATGCCAACACCCTCTATTCCAACTGGCTCAATTATTACGTATACCAGATGACACCTTATATTCTTGAAGATATCGAGAAGATGGAATAGGGACGTAAACAGGACCTGCAGCAGGCTTGAAAGTGCCTGGATATAAGGACCAGGGAGGTTTTTATGGCAAAAAAAGTAGGAGTGTTAATCAAGGAAGCTAGAACAGGAGCGGGACTGACCCAGGAACAGCTGGCCAAAAAGGTCAAGGGGCTGACGGCGTCAGATATCAGTAAGGCAGAGCGGGGCGAGAAGGACCTGACCAGGGACCAGCTCAAGCTGATTGCCAAGGCAACAGGTGTCACCCAGGCCTCCCTTTTGAATGCGGCAAAGGGGTCTAAGACAGGCTCATCTTCATCATCAAGCTCTTCATCCTCCTCAACCGGCAAAAGCTCCATGAAGCTGACGGCAGCGGAGAAGAAGCTGGTAGAGCTTTACCGGGATGCCGACGCAGATACGAAAAAGGCAGTCATGAAGCTTTTAAAGGGAGACCAGAGCCAGGGAGAAGATGTCCTGAATACCCTTCTGGGTAATGCGGTAGAGATGTTTCTTAACCAGAAAAAATAGGCAGAGATAATACAGATAAAAAGAGAAAAAGGCTCCGGGAGGAGACCGGATTGCAGAGGCTGTCGCTAAAGCGGCAGCCTCTTTGGCATAAAAAAGGCAGGAAGGTAAAAAGGCAGGAAGCCTCATGTCTGTGTCAGATCAGACCCTTGGGCTTCCTGCCTTTCATTTTAAAAATAGATTTCCCTTAAAGATTTTTCCCTTTAGCAGGGCAACTTGCTTTTTAAGCTGGCCCCTGCCGGAAAGGAAGAAGGGCTCAGCCCTCGTAGATATTGATATAGGCTTCCACAACCTCGGCCAGCTTCTCATAGGAGAGGCTGGAGGTGTTGAGGCAGAAGTCATAGTTGGATAAATCCTGCCAGTCCCGGCCGGTGTGGTAGCGGTAGTATTCTGCCCGGTACTTATCGGTCTTCTGGATCATGTTGATGATATCCTTGTCCGTGCCTCCGTTCTGCCGACGGACACGGTCTATACAGTTCTGCCTGGAGGCATAGAAATATAGCCTGATCACATTGGGCTGGTCTTTGAGGATGAAATCGGCACAGCGGCCGATGATGATACAGGGACCTTCCTCAGCCACCTTGCGGATGATTTCAGCCTGGATATTGAAAATGTTGTCAGCGGAGGTGTACTTGTCGCTGCTGGGCGGCAGTACCTGGCCACTGTAGACATTTTCCGATTTGCCGAAAATACCGGCAGTCTTACTTTTCACTTTTTCATCCAGCCGTCCGAAAAGAGATTCATGGATACCGCTTTCCTCGGAGGCCATACGAATCAGGTCATAGTCATAGTATTTCATATTTAACCGCTCGGCCAGCAGCTTGCCCAGGGTCCGGCCGCCGCTGCCGTAGCTTCTTGCTATAGTGATAACTTTATGATCCATTACTGTCACCTACTCTCCAAGATAAGCCTTGCGGATCTGCTCATTGGACATGAGGTCTTTGGCGTCTCCGCTCAGGGCAATCGTTCCGGTTTCAAGGACATATGCCCGGTCTGCGATGGAAAGAGCCTTTTTCGCATTCTGCTCTACAAGAAGAACTGTGGTTCCCTTGGAAGAAATCTCCTCGATGATGTGGAAGATCTCCTCAACAAAGATGGGAGACAGGCCCATGGAAGGCTCATCCATAAGGATGATGCGGGGGTTGGACATGAGGGCCCGGCCCATGGCAAGCATCTGCTGCTCGCCGCCGCTCAGGGTTCCGGCTGACTGGTTCTTTCGCTCTTCCAGCCGGGGAAAGCTCTTGTAAACCATCTCCAGGTTCCTGGCAATCTCATCTTTATCCTTCCGGGTGTAAGCACCCATCTTCAGATTCTCGTATACAGTCAGGTTGGCGAAGACTCTCCGGCCTTCCGGCACATGGGCCATGCCCATGGTGACGATCTTGTGACCCGGAACCCGGGTGATGTCCTGACCTTCAAAAATTACATGTCCGGCCTTGGCACTGAGCATACCGGTGATGGTCTGGAGGGTGGTCGTCTTGCCGGCGCCGTTGGCACCGATCAGGGCGATGACTTCTCCCTCGTTGACCTCAAAGGAAATGCCCTTGATGGCCTGGATCATACCGTAAAATACCTGCAGATCTTTAACTTCAAGCATAGCCATATCAGGTCACCTCCTACTCACCAAGATAAGCCTTGATTACTTCCGGATTCTTAAGCACGGTCTTTGTGTCACCCTGGGCCAGAACCTGGCCGAAGTTTAAGACGGTCAGGTCTTCACAGATTCCGGCGACAAGACGCATATCATGCTCGATCAGAAGAATCGTCATGTCAAAGTTGTCACGGACAAAACGGATAGTATCCATCAGCTCCTGGGTCTCGTTGGGGTTCATGCCCGCTGCCGGCTCGTCGAGGAGGAGCAGCTTGGGATTGGTGGCAAGAGCCCGGGCGATCTCCAGCTTACGCTGCTGGCCGTAGGGAAGGTTGGAGGCCAGGTAATCCGCCTTGTCCTCCAGCTCAAATACTTTGAGCAGGTCGATGGCCTTTTCATTCATGGCCTTCTCCATGCTGTGGTACTTGGGCAGGCGGAGAATGCCGGTTAAAGTGGAATATTCATACTGGTTGTGAAGACCAATCTTGACATTGTCCATCACGGTCTGCTGGCCGAAAAGACGGATATTCTGGAAAGTCCTGGCTATGCCGGCCTGGTTGATTTCGATGGTCTTCTTTCCCACCAGGTCCTGACCGTCAAGGCGGATGATTCCCTCGTCGGGCCGGTAAACACCGGTGAGCATGTTAAATACTGTGGTTTTTCCCGCTCCATTGGGGCCGATCAGTCCGTAGAGCTGGTTCTTTTCGATGTTCAGGGAAAAGTTGTCAACGGCCCGCAGGCCTCCAAAGGAGATGCTTAAATTACTTACTTCCAGTAAAGCCATATTATGCAGCCTCCTTTTCTTTTTTCTTGAATACATCGGCGATAAATTTCTTCCGGAATTCAATCAGCTTGGGTGACCAGTTGAATAACATCATGGCAATCAGGACGATGGCATAAATCAGCATACGGTAGTCGGCCAGGCCCCGGAGAATCTCCGGGAGCATGGTCAGAAGAACTGCGGCGATTACAGAACCGCGGAAGCTTCCCATACCACCGAGAACGACAAATACCAGAATCATGATGGACATATTGTAGCCGAAGTTGGCCGGCTGGGCTGTCAGCGTAGACAGGTTATGAGCATAGAGAACGCCGCCGATGCCGGCGATGGCAGCCGAGATGGTAAAGGCCAGCAGCTTGTATTTGGTGATGGGGATTCCCACGGATTCCGCTGCGATCCGGTTGTCACGGATGGCCATGATGGCGCGGCCGCTGCGGGAATTAACAAGCTGGAAGCATACAAAAAGGCTGATCAGCAGCAGGATTACACCAATGGTAAAAGTGGACTGATGGGGTGTTCTCATGATACCTTTGGCACCATTGACGAGGACTTCACCATCTTCCCCCAGTCCCAGGGAAGTTTCATCCTTCATACCGAAATGAAAACCTGCGGAATCTCTTCCAATGTAGAGAACATTGATGACATTTTTTATAATCTCACCGAAGGCCAGTGTTACGATGGCCAGGTAGTCGCCCCGCAGACGGAGAACCGGGATACCGATCAGATAGCCGAAAAGGGCAGCGGTGAGAGTACCTACCAGAAGGGCCAGGAAGAAACGGACATTCTCATTGAGACCCGTGGTCATGGTACATTTGGTGAAGAAAGCAGAGGAAAAGGCGCCGACACACATAAAGCCGGCGTGCCCCAGACTCAGCTCTCCCAGGTAACCAACGCAGAGATTGAGGGCTACTGCCACGATGGAGTAGGTACAAAGGGGGACAAGAAGTCCCTGCATCAGGTTGGAGATCATTCCCAGGGACAACATAACCTGGACGATGATAAAGACACCGATGACAAGTCCGTAGGTAATCAGCTGGCCTCTCACTTCTTTTTTCATATTCTTAATACCAGTTTTCATACCATACCACCTACACTTTCTCCTGGATTGGTTTTCCGAGGAGGCCGGTCGGCTTGATCAGGAGAACCAGGATCAGGACTGCAAATACGATGGCATCAGAAAGCTGGGATGAGATGTAGGCACGGCCCAGGATTTCGATGATTCCCAGGACAAGGCCGCCTACAAAGGCTCCCGGAATAGATCCGATTCCGCCGAATACTGCCGCGGTAAAGGCCTTGATACCCGGCATGGCTCCCGTGTAAGGAGACAGGGTCGGGTAGGCGGAACAGAGCAGAATACCGGCTATGGCCGCCAGACCGGAGCCGATGGCAAAGGTCAGGGAGATGGTTCCGTTAACGTTGACACCCATGAGCTGGGCTGCGTCTCTGTCTTCTGAGACAGCCAGCATGGCCTGGCCTGCCCTGGTCTTGCGGATGAAAAGCATAAGGGCAATCATGATGACGATACAGCTTAAAACAGTGACGATGGTAACTGCAGAGATCGTCAGTTTTCCGCCGGCCAGATGGAGAGGCGGCATGTTGACTACGGATGTGAAGGACTTGGTATCTGCGCCAAAGATAAGGAGAGCCAGGTTCTGGAGAAAGTAGCTGACACCGATGGCTGTGATCAGTACAGCCAGGGAATTGGCACCTCTCAGTGGCTTGTAGGCAATCTTTTCTATGACGACGCCCAGACAGGTACAGATTAATATGGCAGCAAGAATGCTGATTCCGGGATGGACACCGTACTGGCTCATGAGTGTAAATACAACATAGCATCCAATCATGATAACGTCACCATGGGCGAAGTTCAGCATCTTTGCAATACCGTACACCATCGTATAGCCCAGAGCGATGATGGCGTAGACACTGCCCAGACTCAGTCCATTAATTAAATAGGACAAGAAACTCATACAATAAACCTCTCTTTGTTAAAACAAGTAGTGATCCGGGAATCTGAAATCTTTTTGACATAAAAAGAAATGGTCTCTCAAAGAAAACAGCTTCCTTTATAAAAAATGTGAGTAACGATCTTCAGGATAATGGTAAAAAAACGGGGGAGTATCTTAAATGATAGCCCCCCGTTGGACCCTTAGATAAGGATACCACAGATTAATTCACAAGCTGGGCATGAACTACTCCATGCTCACATATTTGCCGCCCTGGATGATAACAGCCTTGGGCTGCTTGTTAACTTCACCGGTAGCTTCCCACTTAAGACCTTCGTCTCCGCCGGTAAGACCCTTGATGTTAATCTCAACCATGGCCGCCTTCATGGCGTCACTGATTTCGCTGTAGGTCATCTCAGGTGTAATCTCTGCCTTCTCGGCTGCTGCCTTGATGGCATATACTGCATCGTAAGCGTCTGCTGCGAACTGGTTGGGGATCTCCTTGTAAGCTTCCTGATACTTAGTAACAAAGCTCTTAACAGCCTCGTCCTCAGAGTCAGCAGCGAAAGGAGTCAGCAGCATAACACCCTCTGCCAGAGAGGTATCAAAATTCTCAACAGTCAGGATTCCGTCCATACCGTCTACGCCGAAGAACTTGGGAGCATAGCCCATGTCATTTGCCTGCTTGAGGATGATGGATGCTTCCGTATAGTAGATGGGCAGGAAGACCAGATCAGCGCCTGCATCCTGTGCCTGCTTAAGCTGGGTCTGGAAGTCTGTCTTGGAATCTGCTGTGAAAGCAGCTTCGGAAACGATCTCAAGGTTAAGAGATTTTGCTGTTTCAACGAACTTAGCCCTGATTCCGTCAGAGTATACGTCGGAACTGTCGTAGATGATGCCGACCTTGGTAGCCAGCTTGTTTTCGGAGATGTACTCTGCGGACTTGCTTCCCTGGTTAGGATCGGTGAAGCATACCTGGAATACATTGTCACCCATCAGGACATCCGGTGAGGAAGCAGATGGTGTGATTGTGAACATGTTATCCTGGACTGTCTTATCAGCAACCGCAAGACAGGGAGCTGTGGTAACGGTACCAACCAGCATATCCATGCCCCAGTCTTTCAGTGTATTATAGGCATTGACAGATTTCTCAGCGTCATGGACATCATCCTGGAAATCATATTCAATCTGATATCCATTGAGGCCGCCAGCTTCATTGATCTCATCGACAGCAATCTGGGTGCCGTACTTAACAGCATTACCATAGATTGCAGCTGCGCCCGTGGCTGGTCCGATACCGCCGATGCGGAATGTATCAGAAGATCCACCCTTATCACCTGAGCCTCCGCCGCAGGCAGTCAGGCATCCGACTGCAAGGACAAGTGCCAGTGCCATACTTAATAGTTTTTTCATACTCTAGTTACCTCCCTTAATTCTTATAACATCAGTTAACAGTGATCCCGTTCCGGGGGGACATCCCGTGAAGACTTCCCATATTCTGTTTGAAGAGAGTCTTTTCTGTCGGATCCTTCTCCTTCCGGAACCTATAATATATGAAAAAATTTTACCGCAATAACACAAATTTATCAATAATTATTCGAGAAATTTGTGGAATATTTAGGGAATAAATTGATGAATGGAGGCTTTAAAAATTCATTTCAGCCTATATTTATCCACTGATTGCTTCTGAAAGTGCCGTCAGTGTCAGTTTGTTCTTTCATAACTGAACGGAAAATACTTTTTTTGGCATCTGCAGATGCAGGTATTTTGTCCGGTCCTTCCGGCAATGGTTTCCGGCCTGGCCTGTCATCAGGGGAAGACCTGCGGCTTGACTCAGGAACGTATGTTCCGTATAATGATAGTGATTAATTCTAAAAAGATATCTGCAGGGATGGTGTTATTATGAGTCAGTCAGAAGGGGAGAAAAAAGAGAAAAGGTCTACTTATCAGATGATGATTGAGGGGAATATCCCCCAGGTCATCGTCATGCTGTCTATTCCCGCCATTCTGAGTATGCTGGTGACCAATATCTATAATATAGTGGACACGGCCTTTGTCGGCCGGCTGGGCACCAGTGCCAGCGGGGCCGTGGGGATCGTTTTCGGCTTTATGGCCATCATCCAGGCCTTTGGCTTTATGTTCGGCCACGGGTCCGGCAATATGATGGCCAGGTCCTTAGGAGCCAGGAATGTGGAGGAGGCTTCGAGAATTGCCTCCACCGGCTTTTGCTGTTCCCTGCTTTCCGGGCTTGCCATTGAGATCGTTGGCTTCCTGACCCTGGATCGTCTGGTATTCTGGCTGGGAAGCACACCAACCATAGCCCCCTATGCCAAAATATATATTTCCTATATCCTGGCAGCGGCCCCCTTTATGACAGCCAGCCTGTCCTTAAATAACATGCTCCGCTATGAGGGCAGGGCCGGCCTGGGTATGATCGGCCTTATGACGGGGGCTTTCCTTAATATGGCCGGAGACCCTCTTTTTATGTTCGGCCTGGATATGGGTATAGCCGGGGCCGGTCTTTCCACGGCTTTAAGCCAGACTATAAGTTTTGCCATCCTCCTGTCCATGTTTCTAAGAGGAAAGACCGAGAGCCGGATCTCCTGGTCTTACTGCGGGCTGACAGACGGCCGGCTGGTCTGGGATATCATGGGGACCGGTATGCCCAGTATGCTGCGGCAGGGGCTCAACAGCTGTTCCACAGTTCTCCTGAATTCCTACTCTTCCGTCTACGGGGACGCGGCAGTGGCGGCTATGAGTATTGTGTCCCGGATCGTCTTTTTTGTATTCTCCATCTCCCTGGGTATGGGTCAGGGCTTCCAGCCGGTGTCCGGCTTTAATTACGGGGCGAAAAAGTACAAAAGACTGCGGCAGGCCTACCGTTTTACCATCATGGTATCAGAGGCTATCATCACCGTGGGTGTTGCTCTGCTTTTAATCTTTTCCCCACACCTGATCGGCCTCTTCCGGAACGATCCGGAAGTAATCGCCGTGGGAACCAGGGCCCTGCAGCTGCAGGGACTGGCCTTGCTGGCCCTGCCGCCCTGCATGGCCTCAGAGATGCTCTACCAGAGTACCGGCAACAAAAAGGGAGCCTGGATCCTGTCCTCTTTGAGAAGCGGCCTGTTCTTTATTCCTCTTTTGATTATTCTGGCCAATATACGGGGCCTGGCCGGCATCCAGGAGGCCCAGCCTCTTTCCACTTTACTGGCCTTCATTCCCTCTGTTCTCATGGGCAGGAGCTTTTTTGCCAGGCTGCCTGAGGCGGATGAAGACAGTCAGCAGACATAGCTTTTTCTCACATTTTATCATTGGGCTGCCCAACAGCCAAAAGCGCCGGCCATCCTGCAGAAGATGGCCGGTTTCTATTTTAATTTGCAGAAAATAAGCTTTAATATGCCAAGTGGTCCCATGCCATTAATGGTATCATTAACTTGAGTTATTATGAACAGATTCCGGTAGAAAGAATCTGTCAAAGACAAGAAGAATACTATTGCGGGGGCAAGATTATTATGAAAGAAGTAAATGAATTAAGAGATATGTCAACGCTCGATATCTGCAGAGTGTTTTATGAATGCTGCGGCGCGGATATGATCCACAAATGTTTTCCGGAATATGAAAAGAGGATTGCAGTTGGTCTTGTGGGAGAGGGCTCTGAGTGCTTTGGTTTTGATGATCCCATATCCAGGGACCATGATTTCGGCCTGGGCTTTTGCATGTGGCTCAACAAGGAGGATTACGCCGCCATAGGAGACCAGCTGCAGAAGGCCTACCATCAGCTGATGATGAGGGAGGGCGTCCGCCTGGCAACAAGGATCTGGGGACCGTCCGCCTCCATTTATAATCCCAGGATTGACCAGAGGAGGGGCGTTATGGAGATTGCCTCCTTCTACGGAGGTATCCTCAAGCTGCGGCCGGACCTGGACCTGATTCTTGGCAAGCACTACTGGCTTTATGCGGAGGAGCGCTGGATTGCCACGGCCGTAAACGGGGCTGTCTTCCGGGACGATGAAGGAACATTTTCCAGGGTGAGGGAGGATATCCTCAACTATTATCCCCAGAAGATCTTTCTCTACAAACTGGCGGAGCAGCTGCATCTTTTCTCCCACGGAGGACAGAGCAACTATCCCAGGATGATGGCAAGGAAGGACATTGTCACATCGGCCCTCTGTATCCAGCAGACCGTCAACAGTGCCATGACTATAGCCTACATGTTAAACCGTCGTTACACTCCTTATTATAAGTGGATGAGAAAGGGCCTGGAGCAGCTTCCTGTCCTCAGCAATATGGTTCCGCTTCTTGAGAAGCTGGTATCCCTGCCTGTCCAGTCTGAAGTATGGGAAGGCAGGACATACAGTGCCACCCAGGTGAACATGGATGACCAGGTGATCCAGACCGTGGAAGAGATTGCAGGGCTGATCGTGGTGGAACTGAATCGCCAGGGCATTATAACAGGAAGAGAGCGCTTCCTGGAGAGCTATGTGCCGGTAATCGCAGAGAAGGCCAGTAAATTATAGAGTGTCTTGGGCCTGCGGTCTGTGAAAGGCTGACAGAGGATAAGAAGTGATTTGCCGGAATAAGGAGAGTACCGGCAGAGGACAAGAAAATAATTTGCCGGAATCCTGGAGAGCACCGGCAGAGAATAAGATATGATTTGCCGGGATATGGAGAGCACCGGCAGCTGATTAAATGATATGGGGAGGAGTTACCATGACAGTACAGGAGAAGCTGCAGTATCTGGACAGCCTCTATGAACAGAATAAGATTACAGAAGCAGAGGAGTTTCTGCTGGCCCAGACCGCTGATGATAATTTTGAGAATTCACTTCAGGTGAAGATATCCCTCAACAATGAGCTGATGGGGATCTACAGGAATAAAGGGAATAAGGAAAAGTGCATGGAGAGGGTGGAAAAACAGAAGGCCTGGATGGAACAGGCAGCGGATACCCTGGACCCGGCATCCCTGGCAACCCTTTACCTGAATATTGCCAATGCCTACCAGGCCTTTGGCATGCTGACGGAGTCTTACGATATCTTAAATGAAGTGGAACTTATGTATAATAAGATCCTTGAGAAAAATGATTTCCGTCTGGCCAGCCTCTACAATAATAAGGCGGTTCTCCTGATTAAAATGAAGGATTTAGACCAGGCTGAGGTTTATTTCAAGATGGCTCTGGCTATCCTGAAACAGCTGAGAGAGGCTGAGGATGAGATTGCGGTCACCTACCAGAACCTGTCCCATATCTACAGCACAAAAGGCAAGTACGGACTGGCCCTGGATATGGCTCATAAGGGGGCAGACCTGTTAAAGCAGATCGGCGCCGAGGTGTCCTACCACTATGGGGCCATCTGTAATTCCATCGCCGTCATCTACCATACCATGGGCGACTATGCAAAGGCTGCAGAGTATTTCGACAAAGCGGCGGATATTATCCTCAAAGTCTACGGTGACTGTAAGCTTTATCAGGGGATCAGGGAAAGCGCTGCTTTGGCCCGGTCCCAGATTAAATAGGCCTGGTTAAATAGGACCGGCAAAAAGTGGATGATCACTGGATTGTATGAATAAAAAGATTAAGGGGAATGTCCTTTGATGAGCATCATGGGACATTCCCCTTCTGTACTATGTTTATTTTGTACTGTGTTTAAATGACCAGGTTTTCTTTAACTGACTGTGCTTCCGTTTTTTTTCGGTAACCTTACATCTCCGGCCAACTTATAATTCCGGCAAAAAGATGATATTGGGCTTACCGGTGACACTGTTGGTCATAATCTGGGTGTTTACACCGAAGAGATTGAAAATCTTTTCCGGAACAAACATTTCCTCCGGGGTTCCCACATCAATCAGATGGCCCTTCTTCATGAAGACGATCCTGTCACAGTAGCAGGCGGCCACGTTCAGGTCGTGGATGGAGGAGAAGACTGTCAGGTTCTGACGTTTGAGAATATTCATGATCTGGTACTGGTAGCCGATATCCAGGTGGTTGGTCGGCTCATCCAGGATGATGAGGGGAGCCTGCTGGACCAGGGCCCTGGCCACCAGAGTCCTCTGTTTTTCGCCGCCGGACAGGGACAGGAAGCTTCTTTGTTCATAGCCTTCCAGACCCACTTCCTTAATGGCGTCCATCACGATCTTTTTCTCTTTCCTCTTGTCGTTATTAAACATTTTCTGGTGGGAGAACCGGCCCAGCATGACCATATCATATACGACCATGTCGAACTCCACATTGTTCTCCTGCTGCATGACTGACATCTCATGGGCTGTGTCTTTGGAAGACAGCTCCGCCACGTTTTTTCCGTCAATGTAAACGGCACCAGAGTCTGGCTTATAGACTTTGTAGATGTTTTTCAGCAGGGTGGACTTACCACAGCCGTTGGGGCCGAGAAGTCCCACAAACATACCTTCTTCAATTCCAAGGCTCACCCCGTCAACAATCAGTTTGGAGTCTATGGAATAAGTAATATCTTTTACTTCCAGCTTCATGATCAACCTCCAAACTTCCCGTGGGACCTACGGATGAGATACAGGAAAAACGGTGCGCCGAAGAAGGCGGATACCACACCGATGGGCAGTTCTTCCGGTGCCACGATAACACGGGATATGATGTCCGCCACCACCAGGAAGGTTCCTCCGACCAGTACCGAGGCAGGGATCAGCCGGCTGTGTTTGGTGCCGACGATGGACCTGGTGATGTGGGGGATGGTCAGACCGACAAAGCCGATGGTTCCGCTGACGGAAACGATGACACCGGTGAGCAGGGTGGCCACGGCGATGATGATCAGTTTCAGCTTGTCCGTATCCACACCGACAGTGACAGCCACATCATCACCCAGCAGAAGAACATCCAGATTGCGGGTGAGGGCAAGGATCATGAGCAGGCAGATTACGAAAGCAATGCTGGCGTATTTGAGTTTGTCCCAGGATGCGCCATTGAGGGAACCCATCATCCAGTAGGTAGCCGTCTTTACTTTATCTGAACCGGTTTTAGTATGGTAGATCATAAAGTTGGTGATGGCCCCGAAAAAAGCGGAGACAGCGATACCGGCCAGAACCAGCTGGGTGGCTGTCACCTTATTGCGGATGGTGGCAATTCTAAGAGCCAGGATGATAGAGATCACGGCTCCTAAGAAGGCACCGACCATGGTTCCGTAACCGCCCAGGAAGGACAGGTAGCCGTACATGATAACGGAAACTGCACCGGCGGAAGCACCCTGGGAGATACCCAGAACATAGGGATCTGCCAGAGGGTTCTTGGTCAGGGCCTGCATGAGGATACCGCAGAGGGTCAGACCGGCTCCTACAATGAAGGCGGTCAGGATTCTGGGCACCCGGATGGACCAGAGGATGGACTCGGTACTTTCCTCCCAGGTGGAAGGATAGACGGTTCTGCCTGTGATCTTGTTGGCCAGAACTCTCTTTATGACATCAAATTTCAATTCCACACTGCCAAGCCTTGTTGCCATGACAAAGGACAGGAGCATGACCCCGACCATGATGGCGCAGAAGATCAGGTAATGAGATCTTTTCTGCAGCGGGAAAAAGGATATTTTCATATTTGACATAGGTGAATAGTCTCCTTTTACAGGGAATAGATTTCTGTAAAAACCCTTCCCGGCCTGCGGGAAGGGTACAGGTAAATCAATGATTATTTTTATTTGAATTTGTCAGGATAGAACTGTTTCGCCATGATCTCAACAGTGCCGGCAGAACCAGCGGAACCCTGCATGTCAGAACAGCATGCGGAATAGATCCGGCCCTCTTTGACAGCCCGGAGGTTCTTTGTGGCGTCGTTGGTCTTAAGGAATTCTGCCTTCTTTTCTGTGTCGTAGTCATAGTCAAGGATGAGGATGACATCGGGATCTCTCTCAACAACCTCTTCCCAGGAAGGTGTAGCCCAGCCCTTGTCAATGTCATCAAAGATGGAGATGCCTCCGGCCTTCTTGATCATATCGCCGGGAACACCCTGACATGCGGTGAAAGGAGCGTCCTCACCGGAATCATAAACGAATACCTTGATGGGGTTCTTGTAGACATCTTCGCCCAAAGTGGTCCTAACCTCTTCCAGTTTGTCTTTCATAGCCTGAACCTTCTCGGCAGCCAGGTCCTGGACACCGAAGACATTACCAAGAACTTCATAGTCTTTGTAGATGTCATCGAAGGTGGCAGAGTCAGAACAGCAGTAGGGGAAGTAGGGAATGATGCCATTCTCCAGACAGAAGCTTACAGAGAAATGGTCCTCAGAGAAGAGGGAATCCCAGCCCATCATGAAGTCACAGCCTGTAGCCAGGATCTGCTCCTTGGAAGCATTCTGCAGGTTGACTCCGTCCTCAGTGATCTTGGGTACAGTGTCTCTTGCCGGGTAATTGTTCACTGTGGACCAGCAGGCGCCGCGGGTGAAGCCGGCCATGTGGTCTTCCAGACCCAGGTCAAAGAAGAAATCAGCCATCTGGTCTCCGTCAGCGATGACCTTTTTAGGAGCGGATGTAAAGGTCTCTTCCATGTTCTGGCCGATGCCGGACCTTTCCAGGTTCAGTGTGATGGTATAGGGCTCATACTCGGTGTCAGTTTCGTCGGTCTGTACGGTTTTTGCTTCTTCGTCAACAACATATTCGTCACCTTTGGATCCAGTAACCTTCTTCTTGCCTTTTTCTTCACTGCTGCCGCAGGCGGCCATGGAGACAGCCAGGATCGCACAGAAGAGTATAGCTGCAAATTTTTTCATGTTATCCTCCTTTATTATTGAGTAAAATTGGTTAGTAAGTGATGAAAACTGTAGGGATGATTTACAGTTTTAGCTGATGGGAGGAGGGATAGCAAGGATCAGGGAATCTAATTCATATCGCACGGGCGTGCATCCCCGGAAAGCTTTTAATCCATAGGAATCCGAAGAAATCCTAAAAATAAAAAAGCGTTTCCGATGGAAACGCCGCAGTTATACAAAGTTACAGAAAATCGTGGCAGCAGAAACCTTTCCTTGTTAAAAAGGCAGGCCCGGGCTGGGATCTTCTGGTCATTTATTTTGTATAGCTTATCTATCCTCATCCATCGTGATTGATAGATAAAATGAGTTATAAGCAGGTCTCCTGACTCTTGAGCTGTGTCTTTCCGCCTTCCCGGTTACCCAGTGACATATTGGAAAGATTGCCTCAATTACAGTTGCGGGACAGTGCCGGAATCCCACCGGCTTCCCTCTTGGCGGCTTGTAAAAAGCCGACTTATAACTGGAAAAATATTACGTTTATAAATTATATATAGAAGGGTGGCCTTTGTCAATATTGCATAATAATTTTCTAAATATTTTATTTTTTGATAAGGTTTTGGAGAGAAATTTATAAATAATATAGGCAATAATTATAAATATTCAACAAAACAGGAATAGATTAAAAGCATATTGTTCCATAGACTTTGACTGGTGCTTATTAGTAGGTCCAAAACCGTTTTCCGAAAAAAATCAGATACAATTTTTAGGGATCTGCAATGTAAGGAAGCTATACCTGTGGAAGCTATAAATTTATGCCCGGTTTGCAGAAAAAAAAGACAGATTGGTCAGAGTGTGTTAAAATGATTCATATTTATTCTGGAGGTGTCAATCCATGAAATTATACGGGGATTTGCTGGGATACCTGACAAATCTTGTGAAAAAAAATAAAGAGAAAAACGTAGAAACTGATACAGAAGAAACTTTGGGAACGGCTGCAGGGCCGGAACCAGCAGTCTTCCAGCCGGACATAGCCACTGCCCAGCCGGGTGCAGCAGTTTCCCAATCTGCAGAAACAGAAGTAGAGACCGAGGAGGAGACCAGGCTGGATGATCCTGCTTATAAGGAGCTGATGGATACCAGTCTCTATGAGCTTAAAATGAAGTTTTTCGCTTATTACACCCTGAATAAGGCAGGTTTTAATACGATCGGGGATGTCTGTCATCCCAGGACTGACAAGGATGCCTACCGGCTCAAGTATCTCCGTAAAAAGGTTAAGAAGGAACTGATTTCGAAACTGGAGAAATATGGGGTCAGGCCCAAGGTGGACTAAGGAAGCAATGAAAGAAGGGATTTTATGAAAAAGGCAGGAATGGTTATCTGTATGTATGGTGCCGGAAGCGATAAGATTGATCCTGTCTACGTAAAGCAGACCGAAGCTCTGGGCAGGGAAATTGCCCTTGCCGGCTGTGATATGGTCTATGGTGGCGGGGCCGGCGGTCTTATGGGAGCCTGCGCAAGAGGCGTCAGTAAGGCAGAAGGAGTTGTCATCGGAATCATCCCCAAGTTTATGGGCAGATTTGAAAAAATCAATAAAAAATGCACAAAAATCATCAGTACGGAGAGTATGGCTGCCAGAAAGCAGATGATGGAGGCCATGGCCGATGGGTTTATCATCGCTCCCGGAGGTATAGGGACTTTCGATGAGTTCTTTCAGATTCTGACCCTCAAGGAACTGAAGCGGCGGACAAAGCCTATCGTGCTTTATAATATCGCCGGCTACTATGATGATTTTCTTAAAGTCATGGAAAGCGGTGTGGAGAAAGGCTTCATCCGGCCTGGAGTGATGGAGATGTTTTATGTCTGTGATGACCCCCGTGAGGCTGTGGATTATATCAGACGAAAAGGTGCCCCCAGGAAAGTTGACTGAAACAGGCAGTCAGGTTGTTCAGGAAAGCCACGAAAAAAATATAAAGAAGACTGGATCTGGAAGGCTGGCAGCTTAGGAGCGGTTGGCCATCCTGCCTGGGTAGTCCCGGTTTTATCTGGTCACAGATTACTGGAAAGGAATTGAACATGAATATTTTAATAGTAAATGATGATGGAATCCGTTTTGATGGAATTATACGGCTTGCAAAGATGGCTCTGGAGTTTGGCAAGGTCTATGTGGTGGCCCCGGCTGGCCAGTGCAGTGCCATGTCCCAGAAAGTGACTGTATCCGGGGACATGGTTCTGAAAAAAGAGACCTTTCCCATTGAGGGGGTTGAAGAGGCTTACAGTCTGACCGGCAGTCCGGCAGACTGTGTGAAGGTGGCCATGAACAGCCTTTTCCCGGGGGAAATCGATATTGTGTTCTCCGGGATTAATGAAGGCTTCAATGCCGGCTTTGACACCATTTATTCCGGGACCATCGGTGCGGCCATGGAGGCCGTGGTCCATGGGGTTCCTGCCATCGCTTATTCCCTCCAGTCCCATTGCAGTTATGATGTGCCGGAGGCCTATTTCAGTGAGGTGACCAGGATGGTGCTCAAAAAAGACCTGGAGCCCGGGTCCATCTGGAACATCAACTTCCCCGGCGGCCTGCCTGAGGAGATCCGGGGTATCCTTTTCCACCGGGTGCCGGCTCATATAGAGCACTATTTCGACCACTATGACCAGGAAGAGACAGAGGAAGAAGGGGTATGGAAGATCACTCCCCGCTTTCTCCATCCTACGGAGGCGGAATCAGGTACAGATTTAGATGCTCTTTACAGGGGTTATATCTCAATCGGAAAGCTTAAGAATATGACTTTTGATTGTGAAAAGAAGGCGGAGGCGGAAGCCGACCCTGCTTTGATGGATTTGTAAAAAGATAAGGTGCAGGCAAAAATAAGTATGGACTTCCGGCTTGCCAGGCCCACAGGTGGAACAGCATTTTCCGGGAAGTTGAGGAAGTCAGTAAAGCTGGATGTAGACTAATTCCCTGGGATTGAAAAGACGGGGTATGGGCCAGGCTGTGTTGGCCAGGCCCCGGCTGATAATCAGCTGGCCCTGCTTTCCCTTTACCCTGCCGGCAGTAAGAGCAGGCAGGACTCCCTGGCGGGGAGCGAAAAGCCCCTTCCACTGCTTCTTCAGGGGATTGTAAAAACGAATCTGTCCTCCGTGGGCGTGACCGGAGCAGGTAAGGTCTATTTTATGGCTGCTGATCCAGGGTTCCCAATCTTCAGGATGGTGGGACAGGAGGATCTTATAGCCCTTTTGGGCTTCGAAGTCACTGAGCCAGTCTGTCCTGGGAATATTGGTGGGATAGGAAGCCCAGCAGAAGGGATAGGGTCGGGTATCTTCAGGATGCTGATGATAATAGGCCTTTCGTTCCCGGCGGTAATCCGTCACCCGGGATGAGGTCAGGCCTCCCAACAGGATATCCTTGTTGAGGCGGGTATAACTGTTATCCAGCAGCTGGACACCCGTTGCCCGGATCATGGCCAGGTCTGTGTCGCTTAAGAAGGCTTCATGGTTGCCCAGGCTGTAGTAGCTGGGGCAACTGGAGGCACAGGCCCGGAGAAAGGGAAGGGCGTGACGGGCCTGCTCCATCTTTGTTCCCCTGCTGGGAAGCTTACCGATGATCAGGTCTCCGGCTATGGCGATAGAGTCCGGCTTCTCTCTGCGGACCGACTGGAGGATCTTCCTGTAGGGCCGGTCGTGGAGGTCTGTGACCAGACAAAGCTTATATGGGTATGAGATGGTGGCCTTGACATAGTAGGTTTTTATATCCATAATCATTAATCCTTTGTAAATGTATTGGTGCCTGGGCAGTCAGGCTGACCCGGCCCGGTTTTTTACGGCGGCTGTTTTTTCCGGGAAGATAAACAGGATTCTGTCTGCAGCCGGATTTCCATTATTTTATTATAGGTTCAGATATCTTTCAAGCATTTCCACAAGCTGGCCAGCCGGGACTTTAGCAGGAATTACTGTGATAACCGGC
The DNA here is from genome assembly GCA_002494165.1 of Lachnospiraceae bacterium UBA7026. Classification (GTDB taxonomy): domain Bacteria; phylum Bacillota; class Clostridia; order Lachnospirales; family Lachnospiraceae; genus Anaerobutyricum. The sequence goes on from DLBH01000025.1 coordinate 29,814, forward strand.
ACCGACTGCTTGAGATTTTGGCAGGAATTACTGTGATAACCGTTACCGACTGCTCGGGACTTTAGCAGGAATTACTGTGATAACCGCACCTACTGTTTGAGACTGAAGAATTACAGCGAGTACCGGTATTGTCCGCCAAATGACTTTTCCTGGAACTGCCGGGACCGGTCCCTTTCATTGACGGATGAATTCTTCCTGTGATATATTCCTTTTAGCAGAAAAATTGATTAATCAGGGAAAGGGGTTTGGATATGATAAGACGGGCAGATGAGTGTAAGGTAGAATACCGTGAGCATATGAGAGACGGTGACGGAGTGGTGCAGATCACCAATTTTGTGGATGCTTCTGAACTTTATGAAAAGGGCAGGCTTTTTGCCAGATTAAGGCTGGAGCCCGGCAGCAGCATAGGCTACCATGTTCATGAGAATGACAGTGAGATTTTTTATATTTTAAACGGGCAGGCAGAGTACAATGATAATGGAGAGATCCGCACGGTTAAAGGTGGCGATGTGACCATCTGTCCCGAGGGGACCGGCCATGGAATCGCCAACCGGAGTGACCAGGTGGTAGATGTGATTGCCGTAATTGTGTATGCCTGATCCTTGATGTCTGATTGTTTGGAACCGCCGCCCAGCAGGTCTGGATGCACAGACCGGCTGGGCAGTTTTTTAATTCACAGGTAATTCTTCGGTTTTCTTTGAATTAAATTAATTAAAAAATTACTTGTGAATTAAAAATCTCCGGGTTGAATGTGCACTGGCCTGATAGACACTATGGCACTGGCATGATCCTGCCCGGTGCGGGGGCCCGCAGGCGGGCTTTTCTTATGGGAATCTTATGGGGATAAAAAGGAGACGGAAAGATGAAAAAACTGGCGCCATTACTGATTTTAACCGCGGGAATACTGTGGGGCTGCCTGGGCATTTTTGTCAGGCAGCTTAATAACCATGGCCTGGTATCCATGGATATCGTTTTCCTTCGGGCTCTGGTGACCTGTTTGATTATGGGCCTGGTCCTGCTTATTTTTGACAGGAGTAAATTCCGCATCCGCTGGAAGGACCTCTGGTGTTTCCTGGGGACCGGGATCTGCAGCATCGTCTTTTTTAATTTCTGTTATTTCAAGGCGGTGACCCTGACCTCTCTTTCCGTGGCGGCGGTCCTCCTCTATACAGCCCCGGCCATGGTCATGGTCATGTCCCATTTCCTCTTTGGCGAAGCATTTACCAGAAAGAAGGTTCTGGCCCTGCTTATGACCTTTCTGGGCTGTCTGCTTGTGACAGGAATCCTGACGGACCCGGGCCGGATTTCTGCCCTGGGTATCCTAACCGGTCTGGGGGCAGGATGGGGTTATGCCCTCTATTCCATATTTGGAAGGTATGCCCTGGAGAGGGGCTATCATTCCCTGACCATTACCTTTTATACCTTCCTGATCGCCAGCCTTGGAACCTTTTTCCTCACCGACAGCGGGCGGGTGGCAGAGGTGGCCACGGAGAGCCTGCCCATGTTTGGCCTGTGTCTGGCCCTTGGCCTGCTGGGGACGGTGGTTCCCTACCTGACCTATACGGCCGGGCTTCAGTATGTGGAGAACAGCAAGGCCTCCATAATAGCGTCGGTGGAGCCGGTGACAGCCACGGTTCTTGGCATGGTCCTTTACCGGGAACCATTGACTCTTGCCGGTGTGACCGGTGTGATCCTGGTCCTTGCTGCCCTGGCCATCTGCAGCGGAGAATAAAGGATTGTAATTTTATGTCATCTGATAATGGTAAAAATACAGGATAACATAATTTTTTCCATGATAATGAACATAAAATTTTCATGATAGCAGCTATTATTACAAGCTTTGTATTTTGTAATGGGTGGATTTTGGTGCTATAATATATTCAAGAGCTGAATATATACGTTACTGCGGAGGATTTTATGGATTATAAAAAGACAGCACTCTATCAGAAGGCCTTGAACTTTGCTGCAGAGGCCCATAAAAACCAGTTCAGGAAGGGAACCGATACACCCTATATCACCCATCCTGTGGATGTAGCTGATATTATAGCGACTATGACCGATGATGAGAATATGATTGCGGCCGGTCTGCTCCATGATGTGGTGGAGGATACCGACAGGACAGAGGCGGATATCAGAGCCTGTTTTGGAGATAGGATCGCCAATCTGGTTTCTGCCGAGACAGAAGATAAAATGAGGGACCAAAAGGCGGAGGACACCTGGATTATCCGCAAGCAGAATACCTTGCGGGGGCTTGAGCATGCGTCAAAGGAAGCTAAGATTATGGCCCTGGCTGATAAGCTGGCTAATCTTCGGTCCATCGACAGGGACTACCAGCTTGTGGGAGACCAGATCTGGAACCGTTTTAACCAGAAGGATCCGGACAAGCAGGCCTGGTACTATAAGACTGTCGCAGACCTGACATCAGAGCTTTGTGACTATGATGCCTGGCAGGAGTATAAGGGGCTTTGTGATAAAGTATTTGGATGACTGGCATATTATGGAAGGACGTGTGAAGCGTCCTTTTCTTTCATATTAGGGGAAAGTTTTTTAGGGATTGTAACCCGGGACCGTAGAGGGGATTGGGATATCCTGTCTTGAAGAAGTTCCTGGCAGGATGGGCAAGCCCGCCTTTGAAAGATTTCCTTTGTATTTAAGGCTAAGAAGAAAGCTGTTTTGAGGAGTTGAGGAGGGGATTCGTGATGGCATATAAGGGTAGAGATCATATTATCTTTCACGTGGATGTCAATTCTGCCTTTCTGTCCTGGTCCGCCATAAAAAGGCTGGAGGAGGACCCTTCTTCTGTTGATTTAAGGACCATACCCTCTGCCGTGGGCGGAGATATCAAGACCCGGCACGGAGTGGTTACTGCCAAGTCCATCCCCGCGAAGAAATATGGGGTGAAAACCGGTGAACCGGTGGTCAAGGCTCTGCAGAAATGCCCGGACCTGGTCCTGGTGAAGTCGGATTTCACTTATTACCGGTCATGCTCCCATAAATTTATAAGAATTTTGGAGGAATACTGTCAGGAACTGGAGCAGGTATCCATCGATGAGGCCTATATGGACATGAGTCACCTGGCTTTGCTTTCTGACCGGGAGCTTATTGACCGGGCCAGGATAATCCGGGAGCGTGTTTTCCATGACCTGGGCTTTACGGTCAATATAGGCATATCCACCAACAGACTCCTGGCCAAGATGGCCAGTGATTTTCAAAAACCGGACCGGACCCACACCCTTTTTCCGGAGGAAGTAGCCGCCAAGATGTGGCCCCTGCCTGTGGAAGATCTTCATGGATGCGGCGGAGCGACTTCAGCCAGGCTGCATCAGCTGGGTCTCAACAGTATCGGGGATGTGGCCGCTGCCGACCTGGGTCTGCTTCAGTCTGTACTTGGCAAAAAAGCCGGAGCTTATATTCACAAAAGTGCCAATGGTATCAGCAGTGCAAGAGTCAGTGGAGAGAAGAGGGAGGCCAAGAGTTATTCCAATGAGACCACCCTGTCCGAAGATATTGATCTGACCAACTATGAGGCTAGAACACCGGCCATACTACAGAGATTGTCGGAAAAGGTTGCCGGCAGGCTGCAGAAAGACCAGGTCCTGGCCTTCACTATTACCGTCAGTGCCAAAACAGAGGATTTCCGCCGCCATTCCAGGCAGCTTACCCTGGAGAACTCCACCAACCGGGCGGAGGACATTTTCCATAATGCGGTTTACCTGCTGGACCAGCTGCTGAGGGGCCCTGAGGGGTTGCTGACGGCCGGCCATTCTGTGCGGCTGCTGGGAGTAGGAGCTTCCCATCTGGATAAAAGCGGTTACCGGCAGATCAGCCTGTTTGACTGGGCCGAGCAGAACCGGGAAGCCTTTGAAAAAAAGCAGGAGGAGGAAAAGAAGCAGAAGGCAAGGCAGGAAAAAATGGACCGCCTGGACAAGATGCTTAAAGACAGCCGGCAGCGGTTTGGCAAACAGGTGATCTACCGGGCAAGTGACCGGGAGGACAGGGATTGAAAGGTTGAAACTGCAGACCCCAGCCCCGGGAGACAGGGACAGGCTTCAGGGGCCGGACAGGAATCCACAAGGAATCTGATGGATTTTTCTTAACTGACATCTCTTATAGCATGATAAACTTAAGATGGGATAATGAATATGAGGGAGGTATGTCGGTTATGACAACATTAATGATGCAGGAGATTGATGGAACGATGACCCCAATTGAGGCCATAGAAGCTGACGAAGGCTTTATGCATCTGCAGGGCGGTGCCCTGACAGCCTGCAACCAGAAAGGGCTTCATCTTTACAAGGGTGGCAGCGAGTATTACCTGGCTGATGAGAATAAGATGGTGGTGGCTTCCGGGATGACTAATATTAAGACTTACATTAATTTCTTTGTGATGAGATAAGTAATTATAATCCTTGCAAGTAGAACCGTCCGGTGATCCGGGCGGTTTTTCCTTTTCTTCATTGGATTTTTTATGGTTTTCTGTGGCGATAGGAGGAATTAGCAGGTATAATGGGGTTTGTTTCGTAGAAATATCTGAGAGATGAAATATCTGAGAGATGAGGTTATTATGGCTAGGAAGATTTATCTGGCCAGTCCTTTTTTTAATGACAGGGAGCTGGCTAATGTTGATAAGGTGGAGAGGATTCTCCGGGAGAAGGGTCTTGAGGTGTTCAGCCCCAGGGAGTTCATGATCGAGGGAAAAGAGGGTTCTTCCACCTGGGCGGAGAACGCTTTTACTGTTGACAGGGATCATATTCATAAGTGCGATTGCCTGATTATGCTTTACTATGGTAATTACAGTGACAGCGGGACAGCCTGGGAATGTGGTTATGCCTATGGGATTGGCAAGCCGGTGGTGGTTGTCCAGCTGGGTGAGGCTTCCAATCTTATGGTTCATGTCAGCTGCCAGGCTAACATAAGGCTGGAAGACCTTCCTGACTATGATTTTGAGACCCTGCCTGGCCGGGCCTATGAGGGCCCCATATACTGAGCCTGCGGCGGCCAGGGGGTTTAGCCGGGCCGGAGCTTGGAAAGGAACCTGGAGACCGACAGGAAAGTGAATCGATAAATCAACAGGAAAATGAACTGGGTAGATTAACTGGAAAATGAACTGGTAGATTAACTGGAAAATGAACTGAGAGATCAACTGGAAAATGAACTGGTAGATTAACTGGAAAATGAACTGGGAAATGTGGCTTGAAAATCCTGCTTTTGTTTTCTTGAAAGGCCTTAATTTACATGGTATGATAAAGGCATCAATATGGTGAGGGGGTCCATCTGATGAATATTGTTAAGATGAAAACCAATATGCTCAGCCGCAAGCTGATCGCCCATGTGGCTCCGGATTATGCCAGGGCTTACAATCTTCCGGAGGGGCATCAGAGTGTGGGTATGTTTACAGTAGATAACGATGACGTCGGCTACCTGGCCGTCGATGACGCCACGAAAAAGGCGGATATAAAGTTGATTCACGCAGAGACATTTTATGGGGGAGAGGACTGCTCCTGGAGTAAATTCGGAGGCAGTATCTATGTACTCTTTTCCGGTCCCAAGGTGGCTGATGTGCGAAGCGGTATGGAGTATATCAAGGATTTTATTGACCGCCAGTCGGCCCTCTGTAATTTTGACGGGGATGATACCACAGCCTTCTATGCCCAGACGATCCCGCGGGCAGGCAAGTATTTCAGCCAGTGGTGTGGTATCGAGGAGGGTAAGGCCTATTCTTATCTGGTGGCCGCTCCGACAGAGACCAACTATGCCCTGGATAAGGCCCTCAAGGCCGGGGATACCCGCATGGTCAAGTACTGGGCGCCGCCTTCCAATGCCAACTCCTGCGGAGCTGTTCTAACTGGAACTGAGTCAGCCTGCCGGGCTGCGACCAATGCCTTCATTGACGCTCTGAGATTTGCCCTGAAGAATCCCCATGACATCTGATTTTTTAAAAAACATATGGCAAATGCAGCAGATGCTACCCCAGCCTTTTGTGGATTTACAGCCGGCCGGACCAGAGATTATCTTAGAATCGTCCTGGTTTTGACCGGTTATATTTTTGCGATTTTCAACTTGTAAAATCTATTTTATAGTTCTTGGTGTCTTTTTATATAATTTTGGTAATTTTTCAATGGCGCAGGAAGTTTTTTTGCTTTTTGCAAAGAAGTTTATAATAGATAAGTGCAAAAATATACATTCTATGCTATAATAACTTAGTCATTTAGACAAAAATGACATTGTTGTAACATATTATTATTGTTTTCATTGCTTTATTGAAGGATTACTAAATACACGAAGAAAGAGAGGTCTCATCATGAAACAGAACGAGATGTTAGCAATGATCCTGGCCGGTGGTCGTGGAAGTCGTCTTCATGATCTTACTAACAAAGTGGCAAAGCCTGCAGTATCCTACGGTGGAAAGTACCGTATTATCGACTTTCCGCTGAGCAACTGTGCAAACAGCGGCATTAGTACTGTTGGTGTTTTGACTCAGTATGAGTCTGTGCTTCTGGGCAGCTATGCGGCAAAGAGCGGTCTCTGGGGACTGGACACAAAGGACAGTGGAGTATACGTTCTTCCACCGCGAGAGAAGGCAGATTCTGATCTCGATGTTTACCGTGGAACGGCTGACGCCATCACACAGAATATTGACTTTATTGACAACTATGATCCTGAGTATCTTTTAGTTCTTTCCGGTGACCACATCTACAAGATGAACTATGACAAGATGCTCGCCTACCATAAGGCACAGAATGCAGCCGCAACTATCGCTGTTATGCCTGTAACTCTTGAGGAGGCAACCCGTTTCGGAATCATGATCACGGATGAAGACAACAAGATCATCGATTTCGAGGAGAAGCCGGCTCATCCGAGAAGCACCCTTGCTTCCATGGGTATCTATGTATTTGACTGGGCAAAACTTCGTGCCCTTCTCATCAAGGACAAAGATGATGAGAATTCCAGCCATGACTTCGGTAATGACATTATTCCGGCTCTGCTCAATGGAGGCGAGAAGCTGGTAGCCTTCAAGTTTGAAGGATACTGGAAGGATGTTGGAACCATCGATTCTCTCTGGGAGGCTAATATGGACCTTCTTGATGAGAACAATGAACTTAACCTGAATGATCCGACATGGAGAATATATACTGAGGATGCAGCACCCCTGCCTGCATATATCGGTCCTGATGCTGAGATCGGGGCAGCTTATATCACCCAGGGTACCCGAGTGGAAGGCGAAGTGAAGAATTCCGTAATCTTCACAGGCGCAGAGGTTGGCAAGGGAGCCCATATCATTGATTCCGTGCTTATGCCGGGCGTTAAGGTTGCCGAGGGTGCAACTGTAACCAGAGCTCTTATTGCAAACGATATCAAGGTAAGTAAAGACGCTGTTGTAGGAAGTGCGGACAGCAAGGAGATCCTGCTGGTTGCACAGGACGTGTAAGGAGGTAACAATCATGGCAAAAGCATTTGGTATTATCACTTCATCCGCTGACAAGAAGGTGGCTGGCCTTCAAGAGTATCGCTCCATCGGCGCATTTTCCTTCCTTGGAAGATACCGTGTAATCGATTTCCCGATTTCCAATTTCAGCAACAGCAATATCAATAATATCCAGGTTTATATCGCTTCCATGCCCCGGTCCATGGTAGAGCATATCGGAACAGGCCGTCATTACAACATCAACTCCAAGCGCGGCAAGATCCAGATTCTCTTCCCGGACCAGACCATGGCCAATGAAGTTTACAATACAAATATTAAGAACTTCAGACGGAATATCGAGCAGATCAAAAAGATGGAGAAAGAGTATGTTGTAATCGCTCCCAGCTGCATGATCTTTGCCCAGGACTATGACGCACTTCTTCAGGATCATGCCCAGTCCGGCTCTGATATCACCTTGCTTTATCACAAGGTGACAGATGCCAAGAAGGGCTACGCTACCTGTAACGTTCTTGACCTTGATGGAAACAGGGTTAAGGGTATCTCCGCCTGCTTAAGTGATAAGGATGAGGAAAATATCTTCATGGAGTCTTATGTGATGAAGACAGAACTTCTCTATAGTTTGATTGAGAAGGCAGCAGCAGTTTCTTCCATTTACTCTCTGTCTGACATTGTTAATGCAGAGCTTAAGAACATGGATGTACGTGCCGTTGAGCACAAGGGCTTCTTCGCTCCGATCACCAGCCTGAGAACCTACCTTAAGGCTAATATTGATCTGATCAATCCTGAGAATTCCGATGACCTTTTCAAGAAGGATTGGCCCATCTATACCAGGACAACAGATGCCTGCCCGACCCAGTACTATGCTACGACCAGCGTAAAGAATTCCCTTATCTCCAATGGATGCCTGATTAAGGGTACTGTTGAGAATTCCGTTATCGGCCGTGGTGCTGTTATCGAGGAAGGTGCTGTCGTTAAGAATTGTGTAATTTCCGCTTATGATAAGATTGGTAAAGGTGCAGTTCTTGAGAACCAGGTTGTTGACAAGTATGCGACCATCAATGACGGTACAAAGGTTATCGCTCCCGCAGCTACACCGGGTTATATCAAGTACAGGGACAAACTGTAAAAACTGGTTTGTATATGAAAATGCTGTGAGTTTACAGCAGGTCTAGGGTCTATGAAGCCCTGCCGATGGTTTGAGAAAACCGGACGCAGGGCTTTTTTAATATGGCCGGCTGTCTGTTCCTTCTTTAGTAAATACTGGATATATGACACAGCATACTAATTCTCATTTGACAACAAAGGTTACTGGACATTCTGTAAAAAACAGATAAAATAATAAGAGAAGTATCAAGCTGTAAAGGGCTTTAGACTGTAGAATAAAGTTTTCCACCAGTATAGGGGTAGATGATTTTTGGAGGAGGGTAACTATGTTAAATGGCTTGTCGACATTTCTGCCGGAAAATACGCTGACGATGTATGATAATCTGGAATTTATGATCCGTATTCTGGTTTCGGTATTCCTGGGAGGAAGTATCGGCCTGGAAAGATCCAGGAGGCAGAAGGGAGCCGGTGTCAGGACTCATTGCATTGTTGCGGTGACCTCGGCAGTATTTATGATCTTATCTAAATATGCCTTTGTAGACCTGGCTGATGTTGCCGGAACCAGAGGGGCTGATTCCTCCCGGATCGCAGCCCAGGTAGTCAGCGGCATATCCTTCCTGGGTGCAGGTATTATTTTCAAGCAGGGAAGGGCCAGTGTCAGGGGCCTGACAACAGCAGCCGGTATGTGGGCTACAGCGGCCATCGGCCTGGCCGTGGGAGCCGGTCTTTACTGGGTAGGTATCTTCCAGACCTGTGTCATTTTGATTCTACAGGCCATCCACCATGGTATGATTGGACCCCGGACCCTGGTAGAGCAAACGATTTCTGTACGTATGAAGGACGATCCGGATATGCTGGAAAAATTCCATAAATTTATCCATGAGGATGAGTGTATCATTGATGACAGCAGTATTATCCGGAAAGAGGGATGGATCAGGATTAGTATGAGTGTGAGGATTGAGAATCCCATAGAATATGAGCAGGCTTTGGAATTTATGAATCAGAATCCCGAAGTGACAGAATTCAGCGTCTAAGGGTTTTCAAAAGCATGCTTTTTTACGTGACAAGGAGCCGCCGCTTTAGTGCGACGGCTCCGTTTTTGTTGGATAAGTGTTGGTGTCTGGCCGGTTGGTCCGGGGCAGATGTTTAGGTTGCGAAGTGTTTGTAGCGTTCCAGCCGGTCGATTTCGGCGGCGATGAGGTCTGATACCAGGCGGTCGCCGTCCATGCTGACGGAGGCGCCGCTATCGGGATACCGGGGTTCGGCAAGGACTTCAGAGAGCCGCCGCAGGGTCAGGGCCCGGTGGCAGGTTTCCTGGTAGACCTTTTCCAGGGCCAGGTAAAGGGCTCTGGAGTTCTCCAGGCAGACTCTGGATAATTCGAAAAAGGCTTCCCTGGAGGCACCCTCGAGGAAGGAGGGGACCTGGTAGGGCAGGATGGTATTAATGGAGGGCAGGAGGGAGGCGGTCTGGGCCTCTTCGTCCCTGGATTGGATTCCGTCACCGCCTACGAAGGGATAGATGTCTGATTCCAGGATCCAGGCTCTCATGTTGGGAATATTGTAGACAGCCTTGACGTTATGCTTGTTGATTTTGGCCAGGTCTCTTCCCTGGCCGGAGATTACTCCGACGATGATATCACTGACATCGACTTTTTCTTCGTCCAACAGTGTCCGTATTTTGGATACACGGTAGCCTTTATGGAAAATATCATCCACCAGAATTACCGGTTTCTGGAAGGATTTGATGGACCGGATCTGGGTAATCAGGGAAGGATAGTTGGGGAATTCCCTGATTTCAAAGCCCTCCAGTCTCCGATTGTAAAGCTTTTCGGTATAGAGGTCTTTTGTGACAGTATCCGGCAGGCGGACTCCCTTTAATATTTTACCGAAGGGAACACACATTTTCTCATGGGAGAGATGGATTTCCAGGAGCTCCTCCGGTATATAGTCTCCCTCCAGGTCATCTTTGCCTGTGATGGGGTTATTTTCCATGACCAGCCGGATCAGCTTATAGTTGAGGATCTCCGTCTCCAGATTGAGGACCAGCCGGCCCGGATAGAGTTTGGGAAGGGCGGTCTGCAGTCTTTTGCGGCACTGCCAGAGCACCTGCTCTACTTCCGGTGTGTTGCAGTAGGGTTCCTTGATAAAGGAAAATGCGTCGAAGAATACGGTCAGGGGATTACTCAGGTCCAGGATAAAGGAGTCCTCATAGCCCTCCAGGGGCAGAAAACCCTGGGCCAGGAGCAGGTCCCGGTGGTCCGGGCTGTCCAGCATGAGGACGTAGGAGTAAGACTGCTCCTGGACTATGGAGAGCATTTCTGCCAGGACGGTCATTTTCATATCCTCTGTCTCCGTGGTCTGGCCGCTGATGGAAGTGATCCGGACTACCCGGCCTGAAAGCTTCTGCCGCAGCAGGTTGGTCAGGTCCATATCCTCGCATTCTTCATAGAGATCAGACAGGAAGATTTTATGGTATATGACTTTTCCGCATTCCTTTAGCTCTTTTCTCTTGTCTAAGATGGTGACGGTCCTGTCTTTGTCTGACAGATCCAGTATGGTTTCAATGGGCTTGGTCCTGGCAACTTTTTTGTAAATAGGATCCCCGGAATAGAGGTTCCTGTCCATAATATAGTTGAGGACCTGGGAATCCACCAAGCCGGATATGTCTGTGCCCTCCTCCAGTTTCTGCTGGATATCCTGGGAGGACATGGTGTCGTAGTAGGATGGCAGATTCATATAAAGGACTTCATTCTGGATCAGCTGCTCGATGGCAGTCCGGTCCATGTGGCCCTGGGAGATGTTCCTGTAGAAGACGATGTGGGGGAAGGTGTGGATGGAACCGGGTCTGGGGTCCTCCATATAGGCAGAGTTGGTCTCCACCACATCATTTCCTACGACAATATAGATCTCCCGGCCGGGGAAGAGCTTTCTCAGCAGGCCCAGGTCATCCGTGTTGCCAAGACTGATGGGGTATTTCTCCGGGAACAGGTAGACATGTTCCAGATCAGCTACAGACATGGATATGATCTGCCGGCGGATCTGGTAGGGCTGGGTGTTCTGGAACCAGGAGAAATCATGAGCGTCAATATAAACCCGGAAGCCCATCTCAGACAGTTCCCTGGCCACAGCCTTATGGCCTCTGGTAAAGGGGTCGAAAGAGCCGGAGAAGAAGGCGATGGGCTGCTTTTTATCCTCATCAGGGAGAGTTCCCATGTTCTGCCGCAGGTATTTGTGGATGTGGCAGAGGGAACTGCTGTTGTAGAGTTCCGCCAGGAAGGCAGGTTTGGCCACCATGTAGGTCAGGGCTTTTTTTGCCAGATGGCGCATGTATTCCTGCTGGGCATGGGAGGCTGCCTCATAGCGGAAAAGCCGGTGGCCTGCCAGGAAAAAGGCTTCTCTGGCTACATCGTCTTTGTAGCTGGCCATGGCCTTGTAAAGGATGCCGGTAAAGAACTGCATCTCCGTCTGCAGGTCCTGTCCCTGGACTGCCGTCCTGTGGGCAGAAGAGGTCTCCATGAGCTGGAGGATGACGGCCGCTGTTTCCGTGATGGTATTGACAACTTCTTTATTGCTGTGTTCGGACAGCTCCTGGAAGGCGGGAAGCAGCTCAATCTGGTCCTGGGGATCCAGATGAAGAAAAGCATTTCCCAGGAATTCCGGATAATAGTTGGAGGAGTCATCCATCAGCTCTATGGATTTGAGGATCTCCTGGACGATCTCATAGATATGCTGATGGGACAGCCGGTGCATGGCCTGGACCAGGTGACGGCCGGCCGTGATAAATACGACGGCCTGGGTGTTAAGCCTCAGGATATTCAGCAGGTGGGTGGCATAGGGGAAGAGGTCTTCCCTGCCGCTGTAATAGTGCTTCAGGATTCTCAGATTCATGATTTTGATGATCCAGGGAGTCTCTGACCGGAGATTTTCCGAGATCAGATCCCTGGGCTGAAGCCTTTTTAATTCATGGTCCGGTCTGTCCTTGCCTTTTTCAGTTTCTGCCCCTGTTATCCCGGGCTCCTGGCCGGTTTCTTTCTCCTGGTCACCGGCTGCTGCCTCAGTTACTGCTCCCCTTTTGGCGGGGCCGGACTGAGTGTCCGTTTTATTCTGGTGGGATACAGTGGAGGGAGCCGGAGCTTTGGTGGATACGGGCTGAAAGCCCGGCAACTCCTCAGGCAGGTATTGGCGGATCTGCCAGACCAGATATTTTTCACTGTAGACGCTGCTCCTTTGGGGATAGTAATCAGACAGATAGAAGAGAACATCCTCCCTGGGCTTCCAGCCCTGGCCAAACCAGGTGGAGAGAAGGCGGAGTGAGGCGATGCGGATCTCTTCGTAATCTTTCCTCAGGAAATAGCGCATGAAACCGAAGATATAGTAGAGCTGCTGGGTCGACCAGAGCTGGCAGGAGATGTCCTGGATTCCTGTGACCAGGTAAAGGCAGGTCATGTTGTCCCAGCCTGTCGACTTGAAATAAGAAGAATAGGTGGCCAGGATTGCCGGAGTCAGGGGATGTCTGGCAGTGTTGGTTGCCTCATCAGCGGTGATGGCGTCCATAGGCGCCGCATTTTCTGCAGGCAGAGAATCATCCTTATGATCAGGCCTGGTCAGGCCTTCCATGATCGCGTTGAGAATCTCCCTGATGGCATAGCCGATTCTCCGACGGTTGGTCAGGCTGGTATGGTTGCCTGGGAAGAGGAGGCGGTGAAGGAATTTTTCCCAGATATCGGGATTGGTCCTGGCGCAGGAAGCAATCAGAAAACCTGCCGTCCTGGCGGCCATTCTCCGTACCGTGCTGTTTTTGTGGGGCAGCATGGCAAAAAGGTAGTTGAGAACGATCCGGATCTGGTCCGGGGAAAGAAGACCGGAATGGCTTTCCAGTATGGTCAGGCCCGCCCTGATTTTCCGCCAGTCCTCTTCATTTTGCAGGGTTTCCATGAGACTGATGATATCATTGGTCTCCTCTGTCAGCTTCAGGATTTTCCGCTCTGCCTCCTCTGCCAGGAGGGAGAAAGATGAGGCAATCTCCTTGTCTGTCATCAGTTCAGGGAAGGGGATGGCTTCCGTGATATTCCGGTAGATGTTCTGTTCATTGGCATTCTGGGTTAATTCGATCATGGGGTCACCTCCTTCCTGTCAAAAGCACAGACAAGACGTTTGTCCATCAGGTCGTGGTAAAGACAGGCTCCTTCCTGTCCAACCAGGTAGAAACCGATGATGTGGTCGAGTCCGGCCGCCTCGGGGACGATATCACATATATGGTTCTTCATGCTTGTGAACCGTTCCGGGTAAAAGACCCTTGTCCGGTCATCTTCGAAGACAGCCATATAGAGGATACCGTTTTCCACCAGGTCCTGGAAAATGTGACTGCCGTAGGAGAGTTCCGGGCTGTAGCCGACCCGGGACTCGGATATTTCAAAGATGGCTTTGAATTCGCTGATGTCCGAGTAGGTGGATGGAACGCCCAGCTCCGGAGAGGAGGTACAGATCCGTCCCGGCACCATCAACAGCATGTTTTTATTTTTATTCCGGTAATACCAGTTGAGGGAACCGATAATCCGGGCAATCTGGTTTTTATCATTGTAGGGCATCTTGTAATACTCCACCGGGTCCACGTAGACGATGGCGTAGAGGGGGAGCCTCTGGGACTGGCCCATGGAGGCATTAGTACAATCGATAAAAATGTCTTCTTCTGCCAGGTCCTCAGGAATCAGCTGCCGGCCCTTGTCCCGGAATACCTGGAGGGGGCGGCACTGGAGCAAGTTGATGATGTAGTCCCCGTCCTCAGACAAATTCATGGTAAATTCAATATCTACCGGCTGCTGGTATTCCTCCTGGATTACGGCCATCATATCCTGCATATCCTTCATCAATTGTTTGTTCTTCACCAGACCCTGGCAATTCACAAAGAGCACATCCCGGAAGATGCCCCGGTCCCGGAAACGGCGTTCCGCGTCCAGGTCATGACCCAGCAGGACTTTTTTCAGCCATTTGGGCAGGACATCAAGAACCCGGCTTACGGGCAGCTGTTCCAGCTTGCCGGTCTCTTTATTAATCAGCTCCAGGTTTTGCTGGGAGTAGCGATGGTGTTCAGCCAGGGATTTGAAGGAGGTGGCTTCCGGCTTATCCAGACTGACCAGTCTGGGGTAGGAGCCTTCCGTCCGGTCCACAGCCGATGTTCCCAGGCCCATGACCAGGCGGAGCATGCCGGCGGCCGGGTCCAGGCTCTCAAGAAAACGATAGGTACTGTAGGAGTAACCGACCCCGGCGGCACAGGGCATAAAATAGCTGCCATAGTGGGAGCCGGAGACCCTCATGACCAGGAGGGCCATCTGTTCATCCCGCTCAGCCAGGCCCCTTCTCAGCCTGTAGTCCAGGGCGGACCGGCTCATAGAGCTGGCATAGACGATCCGGATGGCTTGTTCGAACTCAGCCAGCCGGTCTTCCATAGTTCCCACCCCGGGACAGAAAACTGACTCGTATTTACCGGCAAAGGCATTGCCGAAGCCGTCTTCCAGGATGGAGCTGGACCGGACGATGATGGGTGAATGTCCATAGTATTCCAGGAGCTGGATAAAGGCATCCTTCATTTTCCTGGAAAATGTCCCGTGGAGCATCTTGTCTGTGACGCTGTCGGCCAGGTCGAAGTAACCCTCCTTTGTTTTCTGCCGGACCCGGAGATCCCAGAAATCATTTTCCACGATATAGGAGTAGAAGACATCGGACCCGATAAAGAAGGAGTCATGGGGCTCCATCCGCTCGAAAATATCGGGCCTCCGGTTCTCGATAATCCTGCGGGCCACCAGCATGCCACAGGCCTTGCCGCCGATCAGACCGGTGCCTACCATGTGCTCTTTTACAAAAAAATAGTCCTCAGGCCGGAAATGGTCCCTGATCATTTCCCGGATCCGGGGATCCCGGCTCATCATGATCTCACTCATTCTCTCACAGGCTGTGCTGATATCCCTGGACATCTCGAAATCCCGCTGGGTCTGGTCGAAAAACCGGTCCCAGGCGTCCTTATGTTCATCATATTCCTTGCCGGCTGACATACGGGAGGTCAGGTTCAGAGCCCGTTGGAAGCGGCTGTTTAAGACAGCATCCTGTATGGGTTCAAAGTGGCCGGTCGAACCATGGAAAATGTGGGGGACCAGCTGTTTGTCCGGCATGCCGTAGATTTTGATGGGCCGCATATAAATATGGTTAAAGTCTGAATAGAGGTCCAGAAATAGCCTGGTCTGCCGCTGGATCTCCTTCTTGGTTTCTGAAGAGTGGAGGCCCCGGATCAGGGGGAAGAAGGCCTGGCTGTTGGTGCTGCGGATGGCAGGAGTGATGACCCGGAAGAAGTTCTCCATCATCAGGTCCGTGGCCCAGGCTGTCTGCAGCTCGGAAAGGCAGTCAAATATATAAAGGACATTATGGCCGTTGTTCCAGATGGTCTGGTAGACGGATACGGAAAAGCCCTCAAAGCGGTGGGACAGGGGAATCTCCTGCAGATGGACTTTCTGTTCCCTGATGTAGCGGTCATCTACCAGGGAAGCCGCCTTCTCGGAGAAATGGATGTAGGCGATCTTCTGGCCGCCGGCAGCGGCTTTTTCGATGAAAGCCGGCAGAATCCGGCGGAATTCTGTCAGCTCTGTAATCTGCCATACCACATTTCTCGGCGTTGATGTGTTGAATAAAATGTCGTCCATGGCTGAGGGGGACTCAGGGTTTATCACTAATGGAGGGATAAGAATCATCTCCTTTCTGTACATGTTCCGGGGATCCTTCCGCCAGCTTTCTGCGGCTGCCGGAAGTCTGGCAATTATAAAAAGAATCAGCTATACCATCGGTGTATCATATTCATTTTTTAGTGTTTATGATAGTATAGCACAGATTGTTTTTTGGGGGGATACCTGCTTCTTTTTTATGTGGAAAGGGGGCTTGTTGGTGGGATGAAAGGGTATAAATAGCCATGGAAATTTTTGCTTTTTTCTATTATTATATAAGTAGATAAAGGTAGTTCTCCTGCCTGGAATCGGGAGGGGGATGGAAGGGTTTTTTAATGATTTTTATCCTGGGCCGGGAGGGCCCGTTTAGGGGACTGGAGGGATTGGATGAATAGTATTTTCACAAGAGTCAGTGTCAGGAAGTATAAGGATAAGGCGGTGGAGCCGGATAAGATTAAGTTGCTGCTAAAGGCTGCCATGGCGGCACCTTCGACTGCTAACCAGCAGCCCTGGGAATTCTATGTGGTAACCAATAAGAGTATTATCCGGAAGCTGGCCAAGGCCAGCCCCTATGCCGGTTGCGCGGCTGGAGCACCCCTGGTTATAGTCCCCTGTTATTATGAGGATTGTATGTTTGCCAAATATACCCAGATTGATCTCAGTATTGCTACGGAGAACCTGTGGCTGGAGGCCAACGAGCTGGGCCTTGGTGGTGTGTGGCTGGGTATAGCTCCTGAGGAGGACCGGATGGAGGCGGTGAAGGAGATTCTGAATCTGCCGGATGGACTGACGGCCTTTGCGCTTTTCCCTGTGGGTTATCCGGCGGAGGCCAGACCCCAGCAGCAGCGCTTTGATGAGAGCAGAGTTCACTATGTAATTTAAGTGTTTTCCTGCAGAATAAGGCTTGAGCTGCATAAAAGCTTTGGAAGGAGATAAAAGGATGCATTATGTGATCGGGGATATTCATGGCTGTTATGATGATCTTATGGCCATGATTGATAAAATTGAAAAAAAGGATCCGGATGCACGTTTTATCTTCTTAGGAGATTTCGTGGACCGGGGTCCCAAGGTTTATGAGACCATTCAGTGGATGATGGACCACATCACAGAAGATGGTAAGTACCAGTCGGTCTGTGGCAACCATGAAGACCAGCTGATCAGCTGGTTTACGGTTTTTGTCCGCTGGTGGTATCTGGGCAGGACAGATATGCCGGACCGTTTTCCCGGTACCTACTATGATTTTGATCAGATGCTGGTGGACCATCATATGGTGGATGTGAAAAAGGTGGCTCCGATTATTAATTTCTTCCAGTCCCTGCCTGTGGAGAAGTCCATTAAGGTCAAAACAGAAGGAGGAGAGCTGGAATATAAGATCGTCCATGCCTGGTACCCTCAGGACCCGTCCCGGTTCAAAAGCCAGGAAGAGTTCAGAGAGTACTGTATCTGGGAGCGGCCTCCCCAGTTTCAGGGGAATCCATCCGAAGACTATATCATAATACATGGGCATACACCGACTATCACCTCCTATATGAGTGAGACCGCTCCTCCCGGTATGATCGGTTACAGGGAAAATGCCATTAACATTGATGGTGGATGTACTTTTTCCCATATGGCGCCAAAATTTCCCTGCATGCTTTGCGGAATCTGCCTGGAGACCCTGGAGGAGATCTACCCTTACAGTCTGGAAGAGCGTTTTACGATGCTGAATCCAGACATAAGCCAGCAGGAACTGGAGGCCCATGTTGCCTGGTATGAGAAGGCTTTTCTCCAGTATGACAATCCTTTCCGGGAGGCCATGGTCCGGCGCTGCGGCAGGAAAGTGGATCCCCTGTAAGGACAGGGGCAGACAGATGCCTGGTCACGGATGAGTAAGGGTCATAGTGGATCCCCTGTAAGGATAGGGGCAGACAGATGCCTGGTCACGGATGAGTAAGGGTCATAGTGGATCCCCTGTAAGGACAGGGGCAGAAGATATGAGCCGGGCAGGCCGGTTTAAAAACTCCATCTAAAAAACTGAACATAACTGAATATGATATAAATATGTGAAAGAATAAAAAACCTCTGGCCAGCCGGCCAGTCCGCTGTAAAGACGGGACCGGCAGGTCCAGAGGTTTATATTATGATATCACATTAGATTCCTTTTATCAGGCCCTGGCTTAGTCCATTCTTTTCAGAACCTCCAGGAGAAAATCCCAGACCCGGCCGACACTGGCGATGTCCAGTTCTTCGTCAGGAGAGTGGATGCCCTTCATCTCAGGGCCTATGGAGACACAATCCAGGTCTTTGAGAGTGGCGGAAAAAAGGCCACATTCAAGGCCGGCGTGGATCATGGTTGCCTCCGGCTTACGGCCGTACTGCTCTTCAAAAACTTCTGTCATCAGCCGTCGCAGGACTGAGTTTGGCCGGTATTCCCAGGCCGGATAATTGCCTGAACAGGAGATGGATCCCCCTAGACTTTTCATCAGCTGCCCAATCTGTTCTACAAGATGGTCCTTCTCTGAGCCTACGCTGCTCCTCACTGAATAGGTGAAGAGAATTTCTGTCTCTCTGGTTACGGCCCTGCCCAGATTCAGGGAAGTCTGGACCAGGTTCTCCAGGGCAAAACTCATTTTCTGGACTCCGGCCGGCAGGTTGAGAAGAGCTGCCAGAAGACTGGTGGCACTGTCTGTCGTTAAAACCCGGGAACTGGTGGGCCGGACCTCAGGCGAGAAGCTGACATCCACCTGGTCGTCGGTGAGAATATATTCTTTTCTTAATATCTGTCTTAGAGCCTTGACCAGCCGGTCTATCTCGGTGATGTCATCCCTTCTGACCATGATTTCGGCGGTGGACCTGTCAGGAATCACATTATCCGCTGTGCCGCCGCTGATGCTGATGATCTGGACAGGGATTTCCTTTTGCAGATAGTGGAGGAGCCTGCCCATGAGAAGGATGGCATTTCCCCGGCCCTTATCGATCTCCATACCGGAGTGGCCGCCCTTGAGGCCGCTGATCTCCAGCGTGGCGCAGATGCCTGACGCTTCCTCCCGCTTCAGGGGAAGGTGGGTGGTAAGGGACAGGCCTCCGGCGCAGGATACCATGAACTGCCCTTCTTCCTCCGAATCCAGATTAATCATCCGCCTGCTCTTAAGGACAGACATATCCAGGGCAGCTGCTCCCAGCATACCAACCTCTTCGTCTGTGGTGAAGACACATTCCAGGGGAGGGTGGGGAAGATCATCCATGTCAAGGATGGCAAGCATGTAGGCCACGGCGATGCCGTCATCGCCTCCCAGGCTGGTGCCCCTGGCGGAAATCTTCCCGTCCCTGACCTGCAGCTGCAGTCCTTCCTTTTGGAAATCGATCTCATAGTCCGGCTCGCTGGCGCAGACCATGTCCATATGACCCTGGAGAATCACCGGGTCAAGCTGTTCGTATCCCGGGCCGCCCTTCTTCCAGATGATAACATTACCATAGTCATCCTGCAGGTAATCAAGCTGCCTGTCCCGGGCAAAACCGGTCAGATAGTCACTGATCATGGCCGTGTTCCCACTACCATGAGGAATGGCGCAGATCTTCTCAAAATAGCTGAAAACTAATTCCGGTTTCAAATCAGCAAGTATATTCATGTCACATCTCCTTGGTTTTAGTTGCCACCAGGATTAGCCTGGTTGTAAAGTGCAAGGTTACATTCCTCTTTACTGATGCTCTGCTGGTCACCGGTCAGGGGGTCTACCCGCACGAAGTGTTCTTCTGTGAGATTACCCGCCTCATCCTGTTTGCCGTAGCTATAGTAAAAGAAGCCGTCGGCGAAGCTGTTGGTCAGAATGTTCTCCCCGATGGTGATGGCTTTTACCACTTTGAGGTCGGGCAGGGAACAGGCCTTCAGGTGGGCACTGTTACCCTCGTAGTTATTGATCTGGCTTACATATAGCATACCCTGCCAGAAAGAAGCGGTCACGGTACCCTGGCCGATCTCATGGGTCTGGCCTGACGAGCAGTCATAGATGTAGGTCTTGGAGAAATCCGTGGACATCAGGATCATGTACTGACCCTCCGCGCCTGAATAGAGGTCCGGGGCAAGCCGGTCTTCGGCAATAGTGGAAACCTTGCCGTCTTTGCTGTCATAGCAATAGAAGACTGAGTTGGTATCATCCTGATAGAGAGTATAATAATATTTTCCCTCATAAACCTGAAGGATATAGGGGGTGATATAATCACTTTTTTCCACGGGCATGACAAGCTCGGTGGTCTGATCATCTATGGATAAGCGTGTGAGACCGTCAGCCGTGAAATAATAGAGGTCTTTGCCATCACTTACAAAAGTGGAGGTGAAGCTGTCTCCGATGAGCAGGGCATCTCCTTCATCGGTCTCAGACCTGGAATAAAAGAGAGTATCAAAATTCTTGTTGGCGTGGAAATAATAGTTACCCGCTTTGAATCTTTTTTCCCCACTAAGAATGATACGGACGGGAGTTCCGGCCTCGGAGACGGCTGTGGTATCGCTGTCTTCTTCTGTCGCTTCAGTATCATCCTCATCCATTTCTACTTCTTCAATCTCTTCCTCAATCTCTTCTGAGGAAGTTCCTTCCTCAATCTCCTCTTCCGTTTCCGGGTCTTCAGAGTCGGCCTCTTCTTCATTGGCGGGGATGCCGGTATCATTCCCTTCCGCAGGGGCTTCCGACTGGCTCTGGCCGCCTTCCACTATGTTTTCTGCTGCCCTGCCGACAATGACCTGCCGGCCCGCAAAAAAGAGGCAGGCAGTCAACATGAATAAGAGACCCAGGGTGCTGAAGGGTCTGGAGTGGGTGAACTGTCTGATTCTGTCTAAAAGGGAATCATATATCATAGTATGTGACCTCACTTTCTTTTTATCTGATATTTGATTGGGAAAAGGGCTGGCCTGGTCAAGGCAGCTCTCTTCAATATTATAACAAAATATTGTTTGTATGGGAACAAGAGTTTTGTTTTCACCAGTTTCCCCCTTTTTCCGGGGAGGTCCAGGGAGGGGAAACAGTCCGGGACCAGGGGGAAAGGTGGGCTGGGTCCAGAGAAAATATTCTTGGACCGGGGGAGGCAGGAAGCGGGAGACAGACCTGCAAGAAGTATCTGATGAAAGGCATATAAAAAGCTAAAGACCAGGCTATTAATAAAAAGACAAAAAATAAAAATTAAATCTAAAAATAATCAGTCTTTAATCTTTTATTGCTGGCAATATATCTGAATAATAACTTGATAAACAGGAAATTGTATAGTATATTTATGTTATACATTTAAAGTATTAATTTTAAACTATTTAATAATGAAGGGAAAATGAACTATTTAGGAGGAGGAAATTATGATGAAGGGAAGAAAAAGAATAGGTTTTATTGTGTTTTTACTTACTTTTATGTTTCTGTTTGCCATGACGCCGGCCAGAAAAGCCCAGGCAGCATCCTTAGGTAAACCGAAATACAGAATGGCTACTTTCACGGATGGGAAAGTATTCCTTTCATGGACAAGGGTTAAGAAAGCTAAATATTATCAGATTCTCAGAAGCACGAGAAAGAACGGTGGCTACAAGGTGATCGGCAGAACAAGGAATACATCAATATTCGCGGCGGCCAATGGTAATTACTATTACCGCATCCGGGCTGTCAGGGGAAAGACAAAGGGTAATATGTCTGCGGCAAGACATATTTTTGCTGTCAAAGGCAGGGTAAACGGCTATTCCAGATTATTTGGAAGGGATATCTTAAGGATTGAAATAACCAATATGACGAATATTCCTATATATTTCCGAGGCTTAGGAGCAGGTAAATGGGACGCGACCGTATATATTCTTAACAGCGCCAAGCAGGTAATCTGGAGCACCTATGCTTATGTTACCAATTCGAATGGCAGCTATTATGTATCCTATGCCGTGATCCCGGGCAATACTACCCAGAATATATATATATCCACCAGCGGTAATATTCCCAGCAACTATCTGGATGATCCCTTTATGACCAGTGTCAGCTTCTTCCCGGGAAGCCCCAACGGAAGTCTCTTCTTTGCACTGGGCGCAAATAGTGAGGAATCTGCTGTGGCAGGCATTGCAAAATAATGTTTATAACATATGATGAGGAAATAACATATTGTAGGAAATTTTTCGCACATTGCTGCCCGGACCTGGTCCGGGCAGTTTTCTGCTTCATAGGAAATGCCTCCATGGAAATGTCCCGATTCTTAATAATTATATACCCTCCTGGGGGATGTACATTCGTGGGACAGGAAATCTGATGAAACTCTTTTCTTCAGCGGCAGCAGGCAGAACTTTTCAAGAAATCCTCCCTTATGGTATAACTATAAATGACGATACCACGGAAAATGCTTCCCTGCGGCAGGGCGGTTTTGCATATGCGGACCAGACCAGGAGTTCAGCGGGGTAAAAGGAGGAAGGACTTTATGGAAGACCGGTCAAAGACAATACTGCTCATAATCATTGCTTTAATGATTGCGGTCACTTCCGCAAGGGTAGTCACCCCTAAAGTGACCGCGGTGAAGTTTCACCAAAGTGCCATAGACAGTCTGGAGGAAAAAAGGGCTAATGTCTTGGAGCTGATGGCTGTCTGTACAGCTTCATCTGCGGCGATCACTCTGATTCCCGGAGATGCCGGAACCCCTATTGCCGACAAACTGGCTGACCTGAGCAGCTACTTCATCGTCGTGATTTCAGCCATTTACCTGGAGAAGTACCTGTTGACCATCACAGGGTACGCAGCCTTTTCTTTTCTGATTCCTCTGGCCTGTCTGGCCTTTATCGTGGCAGTGATCATGAAGAATAAGTCCTGGTCCTACCTGTCCATGAAGATGGCTCTTTTCGGCCTGGCCCTTTTTGCCATAGTTCCTGCCAGTATGAAGATCTCCGGTGTTATCGAGGACACCTATCAGACTTCTCTGGAAGAGACAGTACAGGCAGCCAAGAAGACCACCGAGGAGATCGAGGAGGGCAGTAAGGACCAAGGATTCTGGGAAGGAATTTGGTCTAGTATCAGCAATGAGGCCAAGGATATATCCGAGGACTTGAGAAATACACTGAATAATATGGTGGAAGCCATCGCTGTCATGTTGGTTACCTCCTGCCTGATTCCCATCCTCGTCCTCTTTTTCTTTTTCTGGCTGGTGAAGATGGTCCTGGGTGTGGACCTGGATTTCTCCAATAACGAGAAGGTCAAAGGTTATTTCAGAAGAGGCAGGACCAAAAAGATCAGACAGGATAAGTAGATCAGACAGGATAAGTAGATCAGACAGGATAAGTAGATCAGACAGGATAAACAGATTAGACAGGATTAAGTAAGTCAGTCAGGACTTAGAAGACCAGGCAGGATACAGATGCCCGAATTATAGATATCATCGCATAGGAGGAAGACAGATGAGAAAGAAATGGAACGCAGGTTTACTGATGACAGCGGTTACTCTGGCCTTTGCCCTGGCCATGTTTTATTCAACAGGCTTAGCCGGCTATGGGACTAAGCCGGTGCCAGGTGAAGTCAGGGCCAGTGAGGCAGGTCAGCTGAAAAAGGAGACTCAGTCCCTCGGTGACTTCAGAAAGTCTGTGGCCTTGTCCATAGGCCAGGTCACAGGGCATATCAGTAAGGTCATCGTTGGCAGTGCAGGAGGTAAGCTGCCTCCCGCCCTCACAGGAAAGGGAGAGGGGACCAGTGACAAGAGTAAGACCAGTAGTACTACTGAGAGCAGGACTGCCCCAGGCTCGTCCAACATTAAGAAAGAGTATGATCCTTATAATGTCTATGATTATGATAGTGCAGATGATTTTGCAGAGGATTATGTCTATGAATTTGCAGAAGAATATTATGACGATGAATTTGAGGAAGACGCATACGATGATGCCTATGATGATGCCTGTGAATATTGGGAGAGTAAGCACAGAAAGTGACTTGTGACCGGCAGGCTGCTTTTGGGAGAATAAGATGACAGATATTTTTGATGTAACCATAACAAAGCGCTGCCAGATCCTCCTGGCTGCTTATCTCAGCCAGGGGGATACGGCTGTGGACTGTACCTGCGGCAATGGATATGACACGCTTTTTCTATGCCGGTCTGTGGGCAGGGAAGGAAAGGTTTACGCCTTCGATATCCAGGAGAAGGCCATAGAACATACAAGAGAGCTTCTTCAAAAGGAGGGCTGGGAAGCGGAGCTGTTTCTCAGCTCTCATGTCCGTCTTGCGGACCTGCTTTCTGACCGTCCGGCCCGGGGGTCAGGAAAGAATTTGGCCGCGGAAAGACCGGTCCGGGAGGAATCCGCACCGGCAGTGATTATGTAT
Source organism: Lachnospiraceae bacterium UBA7026 (assembly GCA_002494165.1). GTDB lineage: Bacteria > Bacillota > Clostridia > Lachnospirales > Lachnospiraceae > Anaerobutyricum. The sequence continues at coordinate 54,338 of DLBH01000025.1, forward strand.
AATCTGGGCTATCTGCCCGGTGGAGACCACAGGCTTTGCACCAGAACAGAGGAAACCCTCTCTTCGGTCAGCCAGGCCCTGGAGCTTTTAAAGAAGGGAGGTGTTTTATCCCTGGTGGCTTATCCGGGCCATGAGGAAGGCAGGAAGGAGGCTGAGGCGGTTCATGATCTTCTGGCTGGTCTTCCACCAAAAGATTTTGAGGTGCTGACCCTGGCCCAGACCAACAGGAGCGCTCTTGCCCCTGTTCTCTATCTTGTTCATAAAAGGCAGACTTGCTGAGGGAGAGACTTGCATAGGCCTCTCCCTCAGCAAGCTTGATAAATAGCCATCCTCCTGTTACAATACTTGTAAAAAGAATATTCTGACCCCTTCCGTAAGGGGAAAGATATATTGACATGACCAAATCTCTATAATATAATTGTAGGAATTATGGTTATAAGGAGAAATATTGCTTAAGATATGAATCCAAAAATACTTAAATAGTTGAGTCAGACTAATGGTTATGACATCGTCGTCTGTTATTGGGATGATCAATACCGAAAGTTGCAAATCGCAGTTGCTGCAATTGTTTAGTGAAGATAAAATGACATTGGGTGTAATACCTGGAAACTATGCAAATATATTAGAAATTAGGGTGAAAAGATGAAAAAAACAGCCGTTTTGATTCCATGCTATAACGAAGCCTTGACTATTGAGACAGTAATTAAGGATTTTCAGAAAAATATGCCTGAGGCAGATATTTATGTTTATGATAATAATTCCAAGGATGGCACAGCGGAGATTGCCCGTAAAGCCGGTGCGATTGTGCGCCATGAGTACAGGCAGGGCAAGGGCAATGTTGTGAGGACCATGTTCCGGGAAATCGATGCAGATTGTTATATCATGGCTGATGGAGATGATACCTATCCGGCCAGCTTCGGGCCTGAGCTTGAAAAATATGTGCTTGAAGGAAAGGCTGACATGGCAATTGGAGACAGATTGTCATCCAGCTATTTTCAGGAAAACAAGAGACCCTTCCATAATTTTGGGAATGTTCTTGTCAGAAGGATGATAAACTGGCTTTACCGGTCTGACGTAAATGACATTATGACGGGAGCAAGGGCCTTCAGCAGGGATTTTGTGAAATCATTTCCAATTATGTCCAGAGGTTTCGAGATAGAAACGGAAATGACCATCTTTGCCCTGGATAATAATTTTAAGCTGGTGGAAGTCCCTGTTGATTACCAGGACCGGCCGGAGGGAAGCGAATCCAAACTCAATACTTTTTCTGACGGCTTTAAGGTTTTGTCTACCATCTTCACTTTATTTTTCAATACAAAGCCAATGGTGTCTTACGGTGGAATCGGCCTGGTATTACTGCTCCTGGGTCTGGGTTTCTTTATTCCTATTATTCATACCTATCAGCTGACCGGCCTTGTGCCAAAGCTTCCGACCCTGGTCGTTGTAATCTGCATGTGGATTATTGGTATTCTGCTTCTTTTGATGGGAATCATCCTTTCATCCCTCCGGAAAAATGAAAGACGGGCATTGGAACGGCATTTGAATATACTCCAGTATATGCATATAAGTGGTAAGTATCATGAGAGATAAAAAAGCGGATATAGTATAGCAAATGGCTGGTGGCTGGTCTATACCGCAACAAGCCTGGCCATATCCATCCTGTTGGGTGTGGTCCTAAAGAAATTCATGAGTATTCTTCCATGGCGAAAGGCATAGATAAAGTTTAAATTGTTTGCGAATATAAAAAAGGTCAGTTCAATTTCTGGCCTTTTTTTGATATAATTTTATAAAGATAAAGCAGAGAAAAAGGGAGGAGGTAGAAAATGTATTTTGTTCGTTATGATAAAGACCGGCAGTGTGTCAGTGCCTATGATGGCCAGAACAGAATTGGGGAATGTACTTACAGGATTGTGTCAGGAGACTGGGTCATTGACCACACCTTTGTGGAGGAGGCTTACCAGGGAACGGGGATGGCTGGCCGCATGGTGGACCGGGTCGCCGAGGAAGCCCGCAAGGCAGGGGCCGGCCTTGTGGCCGACTGCCCTTATGCCAGAAAGAGACTGGGTCAGGCCGGGACCGGGTCCGCGGAAGACAGGAAAAAGCAGGGGGAGCAAGACCTGCTTGAACTATTGGGAAGAGTTCCCGGCAAAGTGTCTGACCTCCAGGATGAAATAGACCGGATGAAACAGAGACAGAAAAGATAGAAGCCTGCCGGATGAAAAAGAGGCAGAGAAGATAAAAGCCTGCCGGATGAAACAGAGACAGAAAAGATAAAAGCCTGCCGGATGAAAAAGAGGCAGAGAAGATAGAAGCCTGCCGGATGAAAAAGACAGGAGAGATAAGAATCCTCCGGAGTTATAAAAGGTAGAGAAGATAAAGACTTGAACCAAGATGAGCAGGAGCAGGAGAGACTATGGCATTTGTATCCAATGAGGGGCAGCAGATTTCCTTTGATGACCCCTATTACCGATTGAGTGACAGACAGAGGCGGTATCTGAAAGAATCGTGGGCAGCCTATTTCGCGGAGTATATTTTCCCGAAGATTGATGAATCCAGGTTTGCGAAGCTTTACAGTGACCGGCCTTCCAGGCCCAATATTCCGGTAAATATTCTGGTTGGGGCTTTATTGATCAAAGAGCTGACCGGCGAGTCTGACCAGGAGTTTTTGCGGTCGCTTCTCTTTGATTTCCGATATCAGTATGCCCTCCATACCTCTTCCTATCCTAAGCAGCCTTTGACCGAAAGGACCCTTGGCCGTTTTCGTATGAGGTGCGTCAATTATGAGCGGGAGAATGGAGAGGACCTGGTCCGGGAGACTCTGGAGGATCTGGCCGATGAACTGGCCTGCATGCTGGCTATGGACCGGACCTTCCGGCGGGAGAGGAACTCCAGTCTGGCAGAAAGGATCCGCACCATGGGCAGTCTGGAGCTGATATGGGTCTGTCTTGCCAACCTTTTGAAAGATCTGGATCAGGCAGGAATCAGTTGTCCCCAGGACCTGGCTGCCTATGGGCAGGAAGAAGAGCGGAGGATGGCCCTTTCCTACAGCAGGCCCGAAGAAGCCTCCAGGCTGACAGCCAAAGTAAGAAAGGATGCTGAGCGGGCCCTGGCTCTCTGTGATGACCGCTTTGAAGAGTCAAGCAGCTATCTGCTGCTCCGTAGGGTGCTGAGAGAGACACGGGTGCAGGAATTTTGAGTTCTAATGATAAGTCCGGCCAGGAGGCCGGGAAAACGGGGGAACAGGAGAAGTCATTTTTATCATGAAACATGGACAATACCGAAAGATGGACCTGGTGGAAATCGTATGATCAATGAAGGCTGGAAAGCAAGAAGCCATATACAGGGATTTTGGAGGTAAGAGTGTTATGGGAGATAAGAATAATAAAGATTTTGAGAATCCTTATCTAATCAGGCCTAATGGAAGGGGAGGAGATCCGGAGGCTTTCGGCTACGTGATCGGCAACCTGGACCCTGCCTTGCGGGAAGCCCTGGGCATGCCGGAAGAATGTGCCTCTGTGGGTATCGTCACTTCCAAAAAGAGAAGTTCGACCTTGATTTTCGGGGCGGATGAATCAGTGAAATAGGCCCGGCAGAGCTGAGGCCGGCGGATGCAAGAGAAAAAATGAGTTCCCTGTCATATACTATCCCAAACAGGATGAGAAATATGGCAGGGAACTCTTTTTTACTTTATTCGTCTATAGTAGTCAATAATGGCCTTCTTAGTCTATGATGGCCTTGTCATAATGAAGGACCAGGCATCCCTGGTCATTGAGCCGTTTTATCCCGGCCAGAGTCCAGCGGGTTACCAGGGCCTGGTCAGTGAAAAGCCGCATACCGGCGCCCAGGGTGACTGGTTCCACAGACAGATATAAACCGTCTACCAGTCCTTCCCGCAGAAATTCCAGGCAGGTGCTGGGACCTCCGATCAGAGCTGTTTTCCGGCAGCCCATGGAGACCAATTCCTCGTATATGTCCCTGGCACTTCCGGATAGGTAGTAGTTCTGGGGATTGTCGTCTTCCGGAGGATTATGGGTAAGAATGATCCTGCGGATGCCGGGATGGGCATCCTTGACATAGCAGCTCTTGCCCATGAGCATAGAGTCATATTCTTTCAGGGATTCCAGAAAGAACTCCCTGTCCTCCCTGGAAGAGTAGGCGCTGATATCATGGTCCGGGTCCAGGGCGACGATGCCGTCCAGACTCATGACCAGATAAATGTCCATATGTATGGCTGACATGGGCCTACCTCCTTTTGGATGCTGCCTGGTCCATCAATTCTTCCTTTAACTTTTTCATGGTTTTCTTCAGGACCGGATGGTAGACATTGGGGCCAATGTCACACATGGGTAAAAGGGTGTAGTCCCTGTACTCGAAATCCGGGTAGGGGAGAACGTAATCAACGGTGGAAGCCACCAGATCATCATAGAGCAGGACGTCTATATCAATGGTGCGGATGCCGGCCTCTTTGGACCGGTCCCTGCCCAGGTCAGATTCTATGCTTCTGATCAGCTGGTGCAGCCTGTCGGGGGAGAGCAGGGTCTCAATCTTTACGGCATTGTTCAGGAAGATGCCCTCATACTCGTCACCGTAGGCCGGTGAGGTCATGGACTCGGAACAGACCATATTCCGGATGTCGGGATGGCTGCCGATGGCCTCCACGGCCTTCTCTATAATTTCGGCACAATTGCGGACATTGGATCCCAGGGACAGGTAGACCTCATGCCAGGCCATATCCTTCTGGACGGATACATAGTCAAAATGCATGCCGCGGATGGGGGCATGGGGCTTCTTCACCTCCAGGGTGATGGATTTGACACCCTCAAATTGGAGAAGAATCTCCCGGCATAGATTGTAGGCTACCCTTTCTATGAGCTGGAAACTGTGGTCAGTCATCCATTGGGAGATAAACTTGCTGACACGGCTGTAATTGATAGTGTGGGCTATATCATCATCAGAAGTGATATCATTCATGTTGGTGTGCATTTCCACGCAGATCAGAAACATCTGTCCTAAAGCCTGTTCTTCCGGATTCACTCCGTTGTAGGCATATACGGCCAGGTCTTTAATACGTACGATGTATCCCATAATTAGTCACCCTTCCCTTTCTAGAATCACATTGTATTTATAATACCTTATTTAAATAAAATGTACAATAGAATTACTTTTTCCTTTCGGGTTTAAGACCGGCATGAACCAGAAAATACCGGGTCATTGATTTTAAGGGTCTCTTTTGTTAGAATAGTAAAAATCATGGCAGAGACCGGACGGAGGCAGGATTTATGGCTTGGAATACTTATAAATGGGATAAGCTTTTAAAAATAAGGACCAGTGGCCGTGATGATTCCAGGGCTGACCGCTATCACTATCCCTATGAGCCCACCCCCTATACTGTGTTGGAGAGACTGGCCGGCAGCGGCTATGTGAGTAAGAGAGATGTGCTGCTGGACTATGGTTGCGGCAAGGGCAGGGTAGGCTTTTATCTGGCCTGGCAGGTCAGGTGCCGGATCATCGGGATTGATTTTGATGAACGTATGTTTAAGGCGGCTATGAACAACCGGAGCCGGGCAGTGTCCGGGCCCAGGACTTCCTTTGTCTATGGTCCGGCCGAGACTTACAGGCTGCCGGAGGAGGTCAGCTGCTGTTATTTTTTTAATCCTTTTTCCACGGAAATCTTAGAGAAGGTCCTGAGCCGGATCCGGGTCTCTTGTTATGACTGCCCCAGAGAGATTCGTCTCTTTTTCTATTATCCTACAGACCAGTATCTGGCATGCCTTATGACCCAGGATATGGTTCTCTTTCAGGATGAGATCGACTGCAGGGACCTCTTTGAGGGAGGGGATTCCAGGGAGCGGATCCTGGTATTTTCCATGGGCGGCTGCTGACCAGGTGTTGTTTAGGGATCAGGGACAACACGTTCCTTGCCCAGTGGGAAAATGTTTTTAAATTGACAGGTTTTTATTAATGGCAGCAAAGCAATATATGTGTTATAATAACTATGTATATTGTTTAGTTTATTTTACTTATGGGGAGAAAAGAGAGTTTTTAGGAAGAAGGGAAAGTATGAAAAGAATAAGTATGAAGCGATGGCTGATGGTTTTTCTGATGGCCTTATGCTTTATTGCTGCTCCTATGCATACTTCAGCTAAGACGGTGACCTTGCCGGTTGTTGGAAACTACGGGCAGACAGATGCCAGACTTCTTTATAATATGATCAACCGTTTCCGCACCGGTTCAGACGCCTGGTACTGGAGTAGTGATAATAAGAGGAAGATTAATGTCAGCGGGTCTCTTCACCAGTTGACCTACAGTTATGAGCTGGAGAAGACGGCCATGCTCCGGGCCATAGAGCTGTCAGTTTATTACAAGCATGTCCGGCCTAATCTGGATACCTGCTTTACAGCCTTTGACCTGGATGCCTACTCTATGGCTGAGAATATTGCCGTGGGCAGCAGCAGTCCTTCGGCTGTCTTTGATTCCTGGCTGGAGGCTGGCAAGAATTATGAAGGACAGGGCCAGAGAAGGACCATGCTGAGCAATGATTTCAATGCGGTAGGCATAGGGCACGTGGTTGTTAATGGCGTCCATTACTGGGTTCAGGCTTTTGCCTACACCAAAGACAAGGGACCGGTTACAGTGGCCAGGAATGGGAATAGGACAGTGAATGTAGAGGTGGATAGCAGCCTCATCAGGAATATTGTCCTGACAACGGATGAGGATGCCGTCGCTATAGACTGCGGCGGGACCGGAAACCTGCCCCAGGTGCAGGCAACCTTGCTTACCACAGCTTTTGCCGCCACTGATGGCAGCAGAAGTATTCCTTTGGATGTCTCCTGCAGATGGAAATGCCTTGATCCCTCCTTGGTTCAGATCAGAGGAGGCCGTCTGATGGGACTCCGGTCTGGAAAGACTACTCTCCTGGCCAGGGCCTGTGGCAAGACTCTGTCGATTCCGGTAACTGTTAAAAAAAAGAAGTCCTGGACAGGGCCTTACCGCTAAACTGAATGTGAAACCGCCGGCTTGACGGAATCTGCCCGGGAGGACAAGGGTTGCTGCCCTGTCTTTCTAAGAGCAGCCATGTCAGATAAACCGGCGGTTTATTTATTTTTGTTTATTCCTCTGTCTGCGGTTTGTTTTTCAGTTTTTCCCTGGGAGAGGACGGTCTGGCTTCCAGCTCCAGTCCTCGTTCTTTTAAAGCCTGGAAGAATTTATCAGGATTGACCGGTGACTGACCGGAAAGATAATCCTCTTTCGTTTCGTAAATGTGGTCTATGGTAATAGGATTTTTGTAACCGCATTTACTGCAGGTCCAGATACGGACATGATCGTCAAAGCCTTCCTGGCTGTTAAGGTAGTCACCACATCGGTCACAGTACCATTCTATACCCGGAAAACGGCGGTCCAGGTCATCTCCCCCATAATAGTCTTCGTAGTCGCCGGCTTCTAGCATGTCCGGGTCTATGACTTCTCTGAGCAGGGAGAAATCTGTGTCATAATAATAGAGCAGGCGGACGATCTGGTTGCGGAGCAGAGCTCCCAGCAGCAGCCAGGTCAGGGCTTTGGAAAAGCCTCTCAGGGTAAAGAGATTCCACTGGGCCACAACATTGCCCATCAGCTCATCAAATACCTCGTCATTGATGGGAAAAAGCTGCCAGTTCTTGTCAAGGTCGGTCATCTGGGCTCTTGCTTTCATCAGAGTATTGATATAGTCGGCGAAGCTGTCAATATAGAGGACCCATTGTTCATCCGTCAGCTGGGAGAGTAGAAGCTCAGTATTATTGACCAGATGGATGGTCAGATTTGGCTGGTTGACCAGTCTGCCGGCCAGGTTTTCCTGAATGAGGCTGGCGGTTTTCCGTTCCTTTTCCAGGTTGCTCTTGGCTGTGCCGATGAGCCGGCCTACGATCTGGGTCACCCGGTTACTCTTGCCCACATGGAACTTACCCTTAATTTTCATGGCACGGATTATATCGCACAGGTCGTCAAAGGAAGCATCCTGCCTTTGGGATTCTGTCTGTTTGCCGGGAGGGGTGACTTCCTCAATAAGGAGACGGGGAAAAAACAGGTCGAGAAGGTCGATCTGTCTGGGTGTTGTCTGACCCAGCACCCGATCAAATAATAACCGGCCTATGTAGCCTACTCTAAGATCTTCAGGTGTATTGTAAGTACGTTCTTCCATCATTTTTCCCCACTTTTGCTTTGACTTTTTAATTCTTCATGATTGTGAATCCGGCCTGTTCTGGCGGTCATGCCTGGCCGGGCTTCCCATGTATCTGTATTATATCGGGAAAATATACTGGTCACAAGACAGGGTTTTATTTTGGAAATAATTTGGGCAAAGAAAAGGCTGTCTGGCCAGACTAGCTGTTCCAGGTCATATTTGACTTGACCCTTGACTTGGCATATGAAAAGTTTATAATTGTAACTGTTAATGAAGATTATTTTGGTATAAAAATATAAAAGTAGATCTTATCAGATCGATTTAGCAAATAGTCAGTTATTAGTTAAGAATCAGTTAGTAATTAGTTAGGAAGTGATATTATGGCATTTAAGATTATTTCAGATGGTTCCTGTGATCTTGGAGAAAAGAGGGCCGAAGACCATGATGTGACAGTGGTTCCCTTTTACGTGGAGGTCGAGGACGGATCCTATAAGAAAGAGATTGAAGAGATTCCTGTCAGGGACTTTTACCAGCTTATGGTGGACCATCCGGATTATTTTCCCAAGACAACACTTCCATCGGTGCAGGACTTCGTGGATGTTTTTGAGGAGACTCTGAAAGAGAATAAGGAGATACTTTGCATGTGTATCTCTGATAAGTTCAGTGGTGCCGTGAATTCTGCCCGCAATGCTGCCCAGATCATTATGGAGGACCATTCTGATGTGAAGATTAAGGTTCTTAACTGCCGGGTCAATACAGTTCTCCAGGGAATTCTGGTCCTGGAAGCCTGCCGGATGCGGGATGCCGGCTATGGCCTGGACCAGGCTTATGACCGGCTGGAGGAGATGATTCCTTCGGGCAGGATCTTTTTCACTGTGGGTAATTATGAGTATCTGGTTCACGGGGGAAGAATCGGTAAGCTGATGCAGACCATGGTTGGAGGCCTGGGAATCCGTCCCATGATCATCCTCAAGGAGGGAGAGATCTTTCCGGCAGGCATAGCAAGGGGAAGAAAAAGAAGTCTGGACAAGGTGATAGCCATGTTTAAAAAGCATTTCCAGAACACCAGGGAAAAACTTGATGATTACCGGCTGGTGATCGGCTTTGGTTATGATTATGAGGAGGCATCCTTGTTCCGGGAGAAATTAATGAAGGTTATAGAGTCCATGGGAAGCAGCATCAAAGTAGAACTGTTCCAGATTGGAGCGGTAATCGCCGCCCACACAGGGCCCTATGCCCTGGGAATCGCTGTCATACCTTGTTTTGACAGACCTTAGGCTTAGGAGGTTCCTGTTTAAAGCTTCACTTAGACCTTAGGTTTAGGTAGTTTCCTGCATAGCTGCTGGGTATCAGGCTAAGGCAGCCTCCGCTTAAGGGAGCTTAGACCTTAGATTTAAGGCCGCCTCCCCTTAAGAGAGCCGAAAATCTTCTGAAACTTAAAATGCCTATTAAAATGTGTAAATTTGGTGAATAACAGAGTTTGCACGGGAATTATTTGCTATAATATACTGCGTGGGGACGATTCCCACGCAGTTTTATCATTAGCCGGGTCTTTTCCGGCTTCAAGGCATGCGGGGAAGCCTGCCTGCCTATTATTGACAGATTATTAACTGGTCAGCGGTCAGCAGCCGGGGAAGGAACCGGCATTAGGACCAGCTTATGGGAAATTTGCCTTCCGGTCAGGCCGGAGGCTGATTAGAGGGAGGAGGACTAGGGTGATGAATTCATTATACAGCCTGAAGGCCGGATGCAGACTGGATGATCGCTATATCGTCATGGATGTGATCGGTGAGGGTGGTTTTGGAATCACCTACCAGGGTTTTGATGAGCGGCTGGAGATGAAGGTCGCAATCAAGGAATATTTTCCCCAGCATCTGGCTGCCAGAATGAATACCTATGGCAGCGAGGTTAATGTGACAAAGGAAGAAGACCATGAATCCTTTGAGAAAGGGAAAAAGCGCTTTCTTGAGGAGGCGATGATTCTCGGTCGTCTGGAGTCTGAGGAAGGTATCGTTAATGTAAAAGATTATTTTGAAGAGAATAATACGGCTTATTTTGTCATGGAGTTCCTGAACGGGGAGAATCTTGAAGCGATTGTGGACCGGGAGGGGCCTATGAATATGGATGATCTGGTCCTCTTGCTGGAGCCTGTTATGAAGTCTTTGGAAAGGGTCCACCAGGAAGGCTTGATTCACCGGGATATCAGCCCTGATAATATTATCATTACGAACGGCGGGTCTGCCAGGCTGGTGGATTTCGGGGCAGCCAGGAATTATATGGCCGGAGACAAGACCCGGACTGTTATCTTAAAACCTGGCTATGCTCCGGAAGAGCAGTACAGGGCCGATGAGGAACAGGGACCATGGACGGATGTCTATGCCCTGGCGGCCACCATTTACCGTTGTATTACCGGGCTGCGGTTGCCCGAGGCCTACCGCAGAGTGACCGATGACTGTCTCAGTAATCCTTCTGAGCTGGGAGTGGATATTTCTCCTGCCCAGGAACAGGCTCTGATGAAGGGCCTTGAGGTTTATGCCAAAGACCGTTATCAGACCATGGCTGATTTCCGTCAGGCTCTTATGGCCCAGGAGTCCCAGATTTCCATGGCGGCGTCCGGCCAGGATGGATCCGGAGGCAGGCGGTTTGCCGAAGAGGAGGGAGGCATAAGACCGGCCATTTTAGCTGGGGTGGCAGGGCTTTTGATCATGCTGCTGGCCGGAACAGGTTTCCTTTTCCACATGCTAAAGGGTAAGCCTGCCGACACTGATGATCAGATTAAGGCAGCCAATGAATATAAGCTGACGGCATCTACAAGCCAGACCAGGCCCGCGGATGACCAGGAAGATGACGACTCCGACGACCAGCTGGCACAGGGAAGTGAGGACAGTGGGAATCAGGGAGCGGAAGGTTTCACAGGCTTCGGGGAGAAATGGGACAAGAATAAGATTTCCCAGGATTCCGTGGACCAGTACCGGGAAGGTGCGGATGAAGTAGAAGAAGAGACTCTGGATGCGGACCAGGAGGAGACAGACCAGGTGACTACAGAGACTCCGGAGCAGACGACCCAGGCGCCCGCGGCCAGCACAGAGCAGAAACCGGAGGGCTGGGAGGATGAGACAGGAACTGCTATCCCAGGCCAGGAGATTCCTGCGGCTACAGAGGCACCGGAGCAGACGACCCAGGCGCCCGCGGCCAGCACAGAGCAGAAACCGGAGGGCTGGGAGGATGAGACAGGAACTGCTATCCCGGGCCAGGAAGCTCCAGTGACGACAGAAGCCCCGGCACCGGCGACAACAGAGGCCCCGGCACCGGCGACAACAGAGGCCCCGGCACCGGCGACAACAGAGACCCCGGCACTGGCGACGACAGAAGCCCCGGATCAATCGACCACAGGGATTCAGGGGCTGCCGGCCCAGATAGATCCAGAAGCCAGTACAGAGCAGAAACCGGAGGGATGGGTGGACCAGTCTGGAGATGTGGTTCCGGGTCAGGAGATTCAGGATGAGACCGGACTTCCGACCCAGATAGATCCAGAGGCCAGCACAGAGCAAAGGCCGGAAGGCTGGGTAGATGAGTCTGGAACCGTCATTACTGACCAGCCTGCCCAGGCATCTACAGAGACTCCTGAACAGGTGACAGAAGCTCCGGCACCGGCGACGACAGAAGCCCCGGCCCAGACGACAACAGAGGCTCCCGAGGAGGTGATAGAAGTTCCTGAGCAGGTGACTACGGAAGCTCCTGTCCAGGAAGAGCCGCACCCAGTAGATGAAGAGATTCTGGATGAAAACCAGAACCCAGAGTCGGAAGGTGAGGAAGTCCAGGTGGTTGAATCTGCTGGGGAAGAGTTTGTGGAAGATGGAGGAGTACTGGTAGGAGAGACGGGAGAAGACCCTATAGCCCAGGTGGACGCTATTGATGCTTCCCAGGGGGCTTACACCAGCCAGGATGGTTATCCCTCCTATATCAGTGAAAGTGTTGACACTTCCCGTTACCAGGTTACCAGTCTCATAGACGAACAGGGCGTTTTGAAAAAGAGCCTTGTCACAGACAGTCAGACTGGTATAAGCGGAGAGATTTATTATAAGAATATTTCTCCGGAAAGTGTGGCGGCAGGCGGTGTTTCTCTAAAGAATACTGCATTTTGCACCTATATACAGACACCGGCCGGGGAGTGCCAGGCTTATTTTAAGGATGGACAGGTGACAGAGTTCATGGGACCCGATGGACAGGTGCAGGATTTCGGTGAAGGCATAGACTATGCTTCCTTCTATGAGCTTATGCAGCAGGGGGCCTATGGCGACCTGGCTAAGACCTTGCTGGACATGACTGGTCCAGGCTGGTAAAGCCTGTGCCATATACTAGTTGATTATGATGGGAGAATATATAAAATAAGGCAAATAACTGGTATTATACAGGGAATCTCTGTTATAATTAATTATTGCCATATGGGATATGCTCAGCTGGCAAGCTGGCCGGGCATATCCTTTTGTTTTTTTAGGGATTGAAATTTAGGCTTATTCGCCTTGGGTTGACAGTCTGGGTATAGCAGTTATGGATTAGCAGTATGGGAAAAACAGATTCGGAATAACAGCCGGAGATTAGTAGTTTAAAGATCCTGGAAAAGAGAAAGAAAGGATATTATCAATGATCAGATGGGGCATTATAGGCGCGGGTAATATCGCACACCGTTTTGCGGAGAGTTTAAAACATGTGGAAGAGGGAGAGTTGATTGCCATCAGCTGCAGAAAGATGGAGAAGGCCCGGGCTTTTGCCGGGGAATATCCCTGCAGCTATTTATATGATGACGGAGGATATGGCCTCCTGGAGAATCCGGATGTAGATGCGGTCTATATCAGTCTCCCCCATGGTCTTCATTGTGAGTGGGCCATCCGGGCCATGAAGGCAGGTAAGGCTGTCCTTTGTGAGAAACCAGCGGTCCTTACTACTGAGGAGATGGACCAGATCTCCCAGACTTCCAGAGAGACAGGGATATTGTTTATGGAAGCTATGAAAACCAGGTTTGTCCCCATTCACCGACTTATAATAGAGATTTATGAAAAGGGGGTCGTCGGTCAGATCAGCAGGATTGAGACTTCTCTCTGCAATAAATCTGAACAGAGGGCTCCGGACAAATACCTCTATGATCCGGTGCAAGGAGGTATTCTACTGGACTGCGGCATCTATTGCGCCAGCTGGATTGACGAACTGACTTCAGGAATATATGGTTCTCCGGAGGTCCGTAACGCTGATTTCAGAATGGAAGGAGAAGTGGAGAGCTATGCCAAAAGCTGGCTGCGCTACAAGAATTTGTCGGGAGACCAGGAACTGCGAGTTATGCTGGAGTGTGCCTTCGATGAGAAAAAGCCCAGGATGCTGACTATCCGCGGAGACCAGGGAACCATAGAAGTCCCGGAGCTTCACAGGCCTGAGACCATGGAGATGACCCTTTCCCTGACAGAGAAAACCAGGGAAGAGGAGGCCTGGCTGGATGATCTGGCAGCTACATGGAAGGGCCAGATCAGCTGGAATGAGAACAAGCAGGAAAAAAGATATGTATTTACACTGCCCTATGAGGTGGATGATTTTTATGGACAGATCAGGCATTTTTGTCACTGCCTGCAGGAGGGACGCCAGGAAAGTCCTGTCATGTCCTTAGAGGCCTCCAGGGCCTGCATCGAGATTATTGAAATGATCAGGGAAAGGAAACCGGATATTTCTTTCCATGGAATCTCAATCCAGTATAATAACCGGATTGTCCGGATTAATACAGATAGAAATCTACTTGATTTCCTGGATCAAAAGGGTAACGGGTCCCTGGAACTGGCGGACCACATTCACCGCTTTTACCAGGACAAATGGGGTAAGCCTTTGGAGATCAGCCGGGAGTCCCTGGCAGTGGAGATCCTGATCCATGTCTATTGTGACCTGGTCTTTGACCGGATCGACCGGATCGTAGAAAAGATTGGAAAACCAGGCAGGCTGCTAAAGGATAAACTGGCATTTTTAAAAAGGGCTACGGAAGTCATTGATTGCGGAGAGAGAGCGGTGGACAGCAATCGTATCGTCTTTGACCAACTTGCTCCCTTCCGTCAGCTGCTTTTCCTGATTTTAGGAGATAAGGCCTGAGCTGATCCTGTAAAAGGAGCCTGGAAAAAGCAGGCCATTCTTCGTGATACAAATGACCTGGAACAAAAAAGTAAAAAGAGGGAGTTGGAAATAAGTTAAAAGAGAGGGTTGGAAATAAGGAAATAGAATCCCCGGGAATTAAACAACCCGGCAGACCAGTAGAGTTCATGGGATGAGGCCTGGTTTGCCGGGCTTTTTCTTATTGCTAATATATTATTGGTAATATTTCCTGGGCGGGAGCCTATGCTTTGGGAAAATCAGCGATGATGACCAGTTTCACTTTGTCGCCGGCAACACCAACCTGGACATCGCTGGCGATATTGGCTACGATAGATTTCTCCAGCTCATCCCAGGCCTGCCGGGCTTCCGGACTTTCGCTGGCCTGCTTCCTGACCTGTTTTTTATATTTCTGCAGGGACCAGACCTGGCTTTGGGATATGCCGGCTGAACCAAAATAGAGGGGGTCATTGGCCAGGTTCTCATCGTAGGGCATGAGGTCCATGCCTTCTTTGATCAGTTCCCAGTTCTCAGACTTTTGCACGTTATAGGCAAAGGACTCGAAAACGGCCCGGATTTTATTAAATACTCCCTTTTCCATGATATTGTCACCGGATTTGGAGAGGGCCAGCAGTTCCCTTTTTTTCTCCTCCGCGTCCTCGGCTGTGGCCTGGATGGTCATGACGCACCGGTCTTTCTGGCTTTCTATATAGAAGTCTCCCCTGAAGTTACCCGCCAGGGAACGAAGCATGTTAAGACTTTCCTCTGCCAGCAGCCGGAGATGGAGGGCATATTTTTTCTCAAAACCCTGCTGGCCGGCAAATTCTTCAGTCACCCTGAGAACCTTGGCCAGGCCTTTTCCTTTGTTATTTACTTGAATTCTTTCTGTCTGCATCATAAGCTCCTTTCTGTGGGAAATAATCCGACGCCTGGGCATCCGATCAAAAGACAGGGATGCTGGATGAAGCAGCTCCTGCGGTAGACTCTCCCGGTTCTTTTTCCATATTATAGCGAAAAAAAGTCCATGCTACAACTAAAGAAATAATTACGTCCATCTTTTGTCTTGTATTTCCAACGCTTCCAGGCATGGGAGATTTTATTCTATAGCAAGAAGAAATAAAATCTGGAATAAGTTCCTGGCCTCTTCCCCTTGCTAAGGGCCCGTGGAATTCGTTATAATAAATTATAGTAAATGCAGATTATATTTATTCACAGAATTTTAAAGGGAGAAGAATATGTTAGAAACAGGAAGCCTGGCACCGGACTTTGAGCTGCCGGACCAGAATGGTCAGAACCATAAATTAAGTGATTACAGGGGGAAGAAGGTAGTCCTCTACTTTTATCCCAGAGATAATACAGCAGGCTGTTCCAAACAGGCTTGTGCCTTTGGAGATCTCTATCCCCAGTTTCAGGAGAAAGGGGCCGTGGTCCTCGGTGTCAGTAAGGATACGGTAAAGTCCCACAAGCGATTCGAGGAGAAATATGGCCTTCCCTTCACCCTTCTTTCCGACACGGAGAAGACGGTGATCCAGGCCTATGATGTATGGAAAGAGAAGAAAATGTATGGCAAGGTTTCCATGGGCGTAGTCAGGTCCACTTACCTGATCGATGAAGAGGGTGTGATCATCGAGGCCTTTGGCAAGGTCAAGGCCGCTGATAATCCCGGCCAGATGCTGGAGGAGCTGAAGCAGCTTCAGGATTAGCCCTGAGCCAGCAGATCTTAACCGGCAGCTTTGCGCCGCCAGACCTAAACTACCAGGCCTGAACTGCCAGACCCAAGTTGCCAGACCAGAGCTGTCAGACCAGAGCTGTCAGACCTGAACTGCCAGACCCAAGCTGCCGGACCTGAGCATCCATACTTGAGCCAGCAGACCTTAGCTGCCGGCTTTGGGCCGGAAGAAGTCTGGTTTTTGAAAAATAGTATAAGGAGGATAATATGGAACTTTTAGACCTTATGTTGAAAAGAAGAAGTATCCGTGCCTATAAGGATGAGAAGATTGAAGACGATAAACTTGATAAGATTATCAAGGCCGGTATGCTGGCCCCCAGCAGTAGGAATGGGCACGCGGGTGAGATGATTCTTGTCAGGGACAAGGAAGTTCTTAAGGCCCTGGCGGATATTAAGCCGGGATCTGCCGCCATGATTGCAGGAGCAGACTGTGCCGTGGTTGTGATCGGTAATCGGGAAAAGACTGATGTATGGATGGAAGACAGTGCCATTATCATGACTCAGATGCATCTCATGGCCACAGACCAGGGTGTGGGCAGCTGCTGGGTTCAGTGCCGGGGCAGAAAGCATGCCGATGGCAGGACCTGCGACCAGGTAGCCAGGGATCTTCTGGCTTATCCGGAAGCTTACGAGCTGGAATCGATTCTGGCCCTGGGCATGCCGGCCGAGGAAAAACCGGCTTATGACCCTGACCATATCAAGGGTAACCAGGTCCACTGGGACAAGTTTTAACTAGCCGGCCCCAGGCCGGGGGCCGCGGACTGGTTTGATACAAAAACCAGAGACTGGATAAAGATATTTAACAGAGCGGGGGTGGTGCTATGATTAACAGGGATTCCCTGAATAAGCTGCTGGAGCTGGCAGGAGATGATGATTTTAAAAGGCGGGCGGAAAGTATTGCCGACAGCCTGGACCATAGCAAACGGATCAGTGACATCTACCGGCATCCGGCAGATAAGAAAGTACGGCTGCAGGACATGGAGGAAGGACTTTCAGAAGAGGTGAAGGTTAAGGCGGCAAAGGATTGTTCCGGCATCGCCCTCATTTTAAATGGCGGCGGGGCCAAAGGCTGCTACCAGACAGGGGTTTTTAAGGCCCTGTCTGAAGGCTCCCTATTGCCGGGAGAGATCAAGGCCTATTCCGGAACATCGGCAGGAGCCCTCAACGCAGCGGTATTTTCCAGCTTTGGCCCTGAGAAAGGAGAGGAGCTCTGGTCTGGAATTCTGGAAAATAATCTGATGACCTTGAATGACCTGCTTTATCCCAGCCTGGTTAATGACAAGAATCTTGAATTATTGATCAGGACCAGCGGAGTCCTGGACCAGCTCACCATGGACAAGGCACTGGTGTCCGTGTCTTCTTTTAACACAGATACAGCCTACCCCAAAGATGTGATACTCAATGACCTGGACCCGGAAAAAAAGCTGTCCTGGCTTATGGCCAGCGCGGCCTACCCGGTTGCCTTTGAGAAGCAGACCATCGATGACACGGTTTTTATAGATGGAGGAATTCCTGTATTTGGCAGTAATATGCCAGTGGCGCCCCTCTATCATCTGGGCTTTCGCCGTTTTATCGTGGTCCATTGTTCCTCCAGGAAAGAGGCTGGAGACTGGGCCTCCCTGGACCGGCTGAACATCAGTCTTAACGAAGAGGAGTATTATAACGGAGCCTGCTTTGTCCATATATATCCTTCCCGGGATCTGGGCGGCCTGGTGGATGGCACTATGAATTTTGATCATGATTATATTGTGAAGACCATGGAACTGGGATATGAGGATGCCCATAAGCTGGAGGAGGATTACAAGATACTTGGCCAGGATGGAGAGAGGGAAGAAGATCCCATAGAGAGAGAACTGGCCAGAATGCGGGAGATCCATATGCTTAATGGGGTCCGCTTCCGCAATTACCGGGAGCTTCTTGAGGATCTCCAGTCAAGATTAAAAAGATAAGTCATTATAAAGAGAGGAAGAATACCATGATGAAATTAGCAGTGATCGGATGTGGCAACATGGCTTCGGCCATTATCGGAGGCCTGGTTGGCAAGGGCCTTTTAGAGGGCCGGGATATCACAGCCTCAGACAAGCTGGAGGAGGCCAGGGCCAGGATGAGCAGGTCTTTTGGCGTCAATGTGACCGAAGATAACAGAGCCTGCGTAAAGGATGCGGACCTGGTGCTTTTGGCCGTGAAGCCGGGAGTGTTTCCCCTGGTGGCACCGGAAATTAAGGACCTGGTCAGGGGTAAGCTGATCCTTTCTATTATGGCGGGTAAATCAATCAGTGACCTGGAAGAACTTCTGGGACCTGACCAGAAGATCGTCAGGGCCATGCCTAATACACCGGCCCTTGTGGGTGCCGGTATCACCGGTTATTGCCCCAATGCCCATGTTAGTCCCCGTGACCTGGACCAGGTAAAAACTATCCTGGAGGCCTTCAGCCAGGCAGAGCAGGTGCCTGAGAGCCTGATGGCAGTGGTCACCTCTGTCAGTGGTTCCTCTCCTGCCTATGTCTACATGTTTATTGAAGCGATGGCTGATGCGGCGGTGGCTGACGGTATGCCCAGAAAGCAGGCCTATCATTTCGCGGCCCAGACTGTCCTTGGTTCTGCCAAGATGGTTCTGGAGACTGGAAGGCATCCGGGAGAGCTTAAAGATATGGTCTGCTCTCCGGCAGGAACAACCATAGAAGGTGTGACCAAACTTGAGGAAAAAGGATTCAGGACCGCTGTGATTGAAGCGGTCAGGGCCTGCACCGAAAAAGCATTGAATATGTAAGCTGTTGAATTATCTTTTATTATGTTATAATTTAGAATGACTATCATAGTAATACCAGTAATACCAGCCTGGCTGGTGAAGGGAGGGAGTCCATTGTATTTTGTACCTGAAGGAACGGAAATATGCGGCTACTATGAGTGTGAAGAGTGTCATAACAGGTTTCTGGATACAGGGACAGGCCCCAGAATGATTTGTCCTTATTGCGGGGAGGAGCCGGATATGGAGATCGGTCCTGATGACCTTATGCCCGAGCCGGAGGAACATGCCCTGCTGGTGGAGATAATCAGAGGTAAGGAGGAGATTGAGAAGTACGATCAACTTTTGAGCCTGGCAATCACAGGAGGTAATTTTGATTGGATCTGATGGCGGACTGGACAGCGATATAGTTTTTTAATAGGACGGATCATGATGGAGCCGCTGGCGGTGAACACGGATATGGGAAAAGTATTTTGCCATAATTTAAGAGGGTGTTTTAAGTTTAATTAAGGGAGATGTCTATGATGCAGAGAAAATATATCAAAATGGCCATTATAACAGGGCTTTCCCTGGCTATGTGGGGACTGGCCGGTTGTGGATCGGCCGGAGGAGCAGACCAGGTGAAAGAAGAGGCGACAGAGATTGTGGTTGAGGCCACCAGTGGAAGCCACACGCAAACAGTGACAGAGACTTCAGAGGCAGTTGTGACTGAGGCCGGGGCAGATGAGACTAAGCCGGCTCCAGCGGACAAGGAGGGAGCAGGACAGGGAGTGAAAGAAGGAGCTTCATGGTATGATGATATCCTGACTGACAGTCAGCTGGCCTATGAGTTTGGGGGAGAGACTTACAGCCTGGGCAATTACGATTATTATGCCTTGATTGACCTGGCCGGAGATGGTAATCCTGAGCTGGTTTTATCTACAACAGATGAATCATTTCTTATTATGGATAATCAGGCAATCATTCTGGCCCAGGTGGACGGGGAAGTACGGATACTTGGCGTTTATGACTATGGAGGAGGCTGTTCCCTCTACTATAACGAGACAGAAAGTAAGCTGGGATGGTATACCCGCCTTTCCGGCCAGTCCAACAGCTATGTTTACACTCTGGAAGATGGGGCCCTTAAGGAGATAGAATCCCTGGATTCCTACCAGCCTTTCCATGATCCTGGAACTGAGGGCCTGAATAAGGAGAATAAATTCTATATTAATGGAGCTGAGGTTTCAGAGAAAGAATTCCAGAAAGAATACAGCAAGTATTTTTCTGACGATGAAGTCCTGACTTATGAGCCCATTAACCGCTAGGATAAGCGGTCGTCTATTCATGGAGGGCAAAGGGTCCGGGTTAGCCGGACTGACATATCCGCTAAATAATAATATGTGATAGTAATATCCTGAACCAGGTGAGGCCGGAAGGTCTTACGAGGTTCAGGATATTTTTTTATAGAAAGATTTTTGGTTTCCCAGTGAAATAAAAACCCTCCGGGGGATGGGCCTTACACACGATCGGGATTATCCCAGATAGCCTAAAATATAATGCCGGCGGGGAAATAGTCGCTTGTCCGATGGAGGGCATCCAACTGGCAAAAAGTCTCTTAAAATAATAATAAATTTGTTATTTTCTAAAATAACAAATTTTTATTGACTAAATAAGAGGGTAAGAATATAATTAATTGTACAAAATTAATTATAAATTCTGTTTGTTTTAATTTCAAAATATTTAAGAGGTGATTTGGAATGGCATGTGCTTACCGGTCTGGTCATCTGGTGGAATCCCTTGACCAGTCCACATTATGTATCCCTCTGTATGTTCTTTCCAAGGAGTATACCAGGGTTTATAAAGAATGTCTGAAACAGATAAATCTTACCTTCACCCAGTTTATTGTCATGATGGTGCTGTGGAATATGGATGATTTAGGGGTCGGTGAAATGAAGGTCAAGGAGATCGGTAACTGTCTCTGCCTCGACTCGGGGACTCTGACTCCCGTATTAAAAAAGTTGGAGACTAAAGGCTTTGTCCTGAGAAGCCGGTCTGAGACCGACGCCAGGGACCTTTGTATCAGACTGACGGACCAGGGAATCTGTCTCAGGAGGGATGTACTGACGATTCAGGACACCATGAAAGAGAGGATGGACATAAGCCCTGACAAGGCTGAGCGGATTGATATTCTGCTTCGCGAGCTGCTCAGTCTCCTGGCAGAGGAATTTGAGCAGAAGACAGGCGAGGATGTGATTACTTCCCTGAAGGATTTCATAAAAACGGAGGATAAAGTATGAGGAGAAAAATATCAGCGGTTATACTTAGTCTTAGTCTTGCCGTGTCTGTGATTACTGGCTGCGGCAGCATTTCTTCAGAGAAGGATGAGCCGACGATTTCAAAAAAGGTTAAGGTGGAGTCCCAGCAGGCTGTCATAGGAGACCTGGAGGTTGTCAGTACCTATGTCGCTTCCATAGACCCCATCAACAGTGTGGCCGTTACACCTTTGGTGTCAGGAGTCGTCAAGAGTCTGAAGGTCAAGGTGGGTGACAGGGTAAAAAAGGGGCAGGTCCTCTGTAAATTTGATGATGAGGGAGCTGCTCTTTCCGTAAAAAATGCTGAAGATGCGGTGGCCAGTGCCAGGGCGGGCAAAAAAGCGGCCCAGAGCCAGCAGGAGGCCGCTTCGGCCCAGAGTGACGCCAGCATTGCCACCACCAAGGAGACTCTGAAGGGTTATAAGTCTTCTCTCAAGAAAGCCAAAGAACAGCTTAAGGAGGCCAAGGCCTCAAAGAAGAAGATTCTCGAGGGTGTGGATCAGGCAAAACAGGCTTATGAACAGGCCAATACCCTCTATAAAAAGGCTGAGACGATCTACATGAACGCTAAAGGGTTCTTAGACGCTAACCCGGATTGTAAAACAACTGCCGGGCTGACAGCAGCGGCGGCCGGTGGAACAGCCGCAGCCAGCACTCAGGCAGCAGATACCAGCCAGGCGGCGGATACAAGTCAGGCGTCAGCAGACACGACTCCGGCAGACGCCGGCCAGACCGACGCCAGTACAGAAAGCCCGTCTACACCTGCCGCAAGCGCTAAACAGCAGACGGCAGCCCTGCTATTAAATACTCTCAATGAGGCAGGGCTCACAGTGGAATACATTTCAAAAGCCGGCCTTAAAATCCTCTCGGAAAATGTGGAAGAGGCCAAGACAATCTACACAAATGCTGCCGCCGGCTCCGGCCAGTTAGACAGCTCTATAGCCACATTGGAATCCACGGTTGACCAGCTTCAGGCCCAGGTGAATGTGGCCAAAGCCACCATAAAAGCTTCTGAGAAGGCTTCCAAGGCAGCCTCGGCTGGAACAGGGGTCTATGATGCCCAGATCAGGGCCGCGGAGACTGGTGTGGAATCTGCCAGATACCAGCAGAGTCTTTACACCATAACAGCCCCCATCAGCGGTATTATTGAGACTGTAAATGTGTCCAAGGATGAAATGGCTAACATGGGTGTACCTGCCTTTACTATTTCTGAGAAGCGGACCATGGAAGCATCCTTCTATGTGACGGAGGATGTGAAGAATTACCTGAAGGTGGGAGATCCTGTCAGGACGGAAGTTGACCAGGCTGGCAACTATTCCACAGGAAAAATTATAGGGATCGATACGGCAGTGGATCCCCAGAAAGGACTTTTCAAGGTCAAAGCGGAAATCAAGCCCTATGACCGGTCTGTTTTTTCCAGCGGAACCAGTATTAATCTGGTTGTTATCAGTAATTCTGTTAAGAACCAGGTTCTGATCCCTTACGATGCTGTCTATTATGAAAACGGACAGGCCTATGTCTTCGTCATAGAAAATGGAATCGCTGTCAGAAGGGATGTGCAGACAGGGCTGTATGATTCAGATAACATCGTTATTACAGATGGCCTGAGTCCCGGTAACCTGCTGGTAACCAGCTGGGCTTCCGGTCTTAAAGACGGTGCCCAGGTAGAATTGGTGGAGGAGGACCAGGATGGTCAGACTTCAGGCCAGACAGATGCGGCAGATACGGAGAACTAGGGAAAGGAGTACGGTATGGGTCTGACAAAAATAGCTTTGCGGCGACCGGTCTCCACGGCCCTGGTTATCCTGGGAATCGTGGTGTTTGGTTTCTTCTCTATCTTCAGCTTCGATATGGAATTGATGCCGGACATCCAGCTTCCTATGATGATGGTTATGACTGTCTACCCCGGAGCTAATCCGGACAGTATCGACCAGCTGATTACCGAGGAAATCGAGGATGCGGGCGGCTCTCTGAGTGGAGTAGACAGCATTTTATCTTACTCCTATGAGAACTATTCCGTCGTTGCTTTTACCTATGATTATGATATGGATATGAACGATGCCTACACAGATCTTTCGGCAGCCCTGGATCTTCTGAAGCTGCCGGAGGATGCGCAGGATCCGATAATTATCCAAATGGATGTCAATGCAGCCCCCTCCATCATGATCTCCGCCACCAATGACGGGTCTTCGGATATGATGGCTTATATTGAAGATACAGTCGTACCTAAATTGGAGTCTGTCTCCAATGTGGCCCGGGTGGAGGTCACCGGCGGCAGGGAGAATTATGTCCGTGTCCAGCTGAACGCGGAGAAAATGAACCAGTATGGACTTAATATGGCGACTGTATCAGCGGCCATAGCAGGGTCAGATTATAATGTCCCAGCCGGTTCCATCAAGGGGGGCAGCCAGGATATCAGTGTGAATACCAGTGCCAGGCTGAGAAACCTGGAGGATATTAAGAAGGTTGTAATCACTACACCTACAGGTGCTATCGTATCCCTGGGAGATGTGGCGGATATTTTCATGGACGCCAAGGAACCTGATACCGTCAGCCGCTACAATGGCCAGTCCAATGTCAGTATCAGTGTAAGTAAAAACCAGAGTGCTTCTACAGTCAAGGTCTGCCAGCAGGTGAAAAACACTCTGGAAAGGTTGGAGAAGACAGATCCGGGAGTGAAATTTGACATTAGCTATGATGCCGGTGACAGCATTATTTCATCCCTCAGGTCAGTGGCGGAAACCCTGATTATTGGAGTCATTCTTGCTATGATTGTCCTCTTTGTCTTTTTCGGGGACTGGAGGGCCAGCCTGATCGTAGGCTCTTCCATGCCTCTGTCTGTATTCACTACTTTGGTTTGTATGTTCCTGGCAGGTTTTGATCTCAATGTGATCACAACTGGAGCTATGGTCATTGCCATTGGTATGATTGTAGACAGTTCCATCGTAGTTATAGAGAGCTGCTTCCGTATGAAGGAAGAGACGGCCAGCTACAAGGATGCAGCGCTAAGGGGAGCCAAAACGGTAGCCATGAGTATTGCGGCTTCCACGATTACGACCTGTGTTGTATATGTTCCCCTGGTTATGATCAAGGGGCTGGCGGGCCAGATGTTCTCCCAGCTGGGTATGATCATCATATTTGCCATGGTGGCTTCCCTGATTTCAGCCCTGACAGCAGTTCCCCTGCTTTATGTATTTGTAAAGCCGGAAGAGAAAAAGAATAATGTGAGCAACCGCATCCTGGACAAGGTCAGAAATGCTTATGAGAAGCTGGTGCGCCGGCTGATGTACAGGAAAAAGATGACCATGCTGGTCAGTCTCCTTTTACTAATCCTGTCTTTCTTCCTGGCGTCAACCCTGGATTTTGAGTTGATTCCTACCAGCTATGACGGATCAATCAAAATTACTACCACTTTCCGGTCAGGAACCAAGCTCGAGACTATGAGTGAGACCATGAAGACTTTGGAGCAGGCAGTCAGTGAAGATAAGAATTTTAAGACCTACAGTCTCAGCATCTCCAATAATCAGGCAGTTCTCACGGCAAATGCTGTGGATGACTGCAAGAGAACCAGTGCGGAGGCCGTGGAAATCTATACAGAAAAGTTTGCTGACATGACAGATATGGATATATTTGTGGAGTCAGCAGGCGGTGGCAGTGAAATGACGGGTGATTACTCCTCGGACCTGGTGGATGTGGTTCTCGAAGGTTCAGACCAGACCAGCCTGAGGCAGGCCTCCGAGATGGTGGAAGAGCTTATGTACGACACACCAGGTGTCATCCACGTGTCCTCAGACGCGTCAGATTTTAAGACCACAGCCAGGGTGGTTGTGGATCCCCTCAAGGCAGCTGACGCAGGTCTGGCTCCTGCCCAGGTGGCGGCGGAACTCTACCAGACCCTGACAGGTATGACAGCTGCCTCCATGGAAAAGGACGGGGATGAGTACGATATTATCCTCAATTATCCTAAGGATACCTTCGATGATGAGAATAAGCTGCGGGCCAAGGTCCTGACCGGGGCCACTGGCAAGCAGGTTACTTTAGGAGATATCGCCAGAATCGAGTACAGCCAGCAGGCCCAGATGATCCAGAGATCCAACGGTAAATACCAGCAGACCATCTCGGCTACAGCCATGGCTGACAGGAAGAGTGAGGTCAATAAGAAGATCACCAATCAGGTTAAAAAGATGGACTTCCCACAGGGAGTTGCCCTTTCCTCCTCTTTTGTGGATGATATGCGGACAGAGAACCTGACCTCTATCTTTATGGCCATTCTTGCAGGTATATTCCTTGTATTTCTTGTCATGGCCATGCAATTTGAATCACCCAGATTCTCCCTGATGGTTATGACCTGTATTCCATTTTCCCTGATCGGATCCTTCCTCCTGCTCTTCATTACGAGAACCAGCATGAACATGATATCCATGATGGGTTTCCTGATGCTGATGGGTATCGTGGTTAATAATGGTATCCTCCTGGTAGATACAGCCAATCAGGAAAGAAGGAGGATGAATATTGAGGATGCTCTGGCCAAGGCAGGTAAAATCCGGCTCCGGCCTATCCTCATGACAACCTTAACCACTATCCTTGCTATGGTTCCCATGGCTCTGTTCAGTGACAATAAAATGATGTCTGGTATGGCCTTTGTTATTATTGGCGGTCTTATCGCGTCCACACTTTTGTGTCTGCTTATGATGCCGGCCTTCTATCTGCTGCTCGCTAAGGATCCGGATAAGAAAAAGCGGAGGGGGAAAAAGAGAAGGAAGAGTACAGGCAGAAAAGCTGGCAAAAAAAGAAAGAAAGCCCCTGAAAAGGGCATCCCTGAAGAGGAGAATTCTTTTGCCAGACTCTTAGAGGATGATCCGGAAAAGGAAGATGATGCCAGCCCGGCAGTGACGGAAGAAT
>DLBH01000025.1:80426-115448 GCA_002494165.1 Lachnospiraceae bacterium UBA7026
AGCGGCTACAGGAACTGACACCAGTCCGGCAACGGCAGAAGAAACTGATGCCAGCCCGGAAATGACAAGGGAAGCCAATACTGGCCAGGAAGCGGCGAAGGAAGCTGATGCAGTCAGAGGGATAGAAAAGGAGAACTCCTCTCCTGGGACAGAAGCCGGGAAAAAGGGTGCAGATCCGGACCATGAGAAGCTATTTGCCGGCAGCATCTCCAGAGAGACTGCAGAGCTCCTGCAAAAAATGTCCAGAGACAAATAATAACCCGGCCGGACGTGGACCCGGATTAGGAAAAAGTTGAGAAAACAGGTCTTGTTTGCAGAAATTATATTGTTGTTCTGTTCACAGATAATTCACTAATCAAACAAACCCTTTTCACAAATTATGCTTATTATGTAAATGTAAAAGCAAAAAAGCTTTTTCACAATAAAATTTTTCATACTTTTCTCTTCAGCGGGCAGTCTCAGGACTGCCCGCAACCTTTTTGTGGCGACAGCGAGCCGGGGTGTCTGTATCATTTCATATTTTGATTTCCATGGCCTGAAAATATTAAAAGAACAATTCCGCTTATAGTTCCCGGGTCTTTGCATTCACAAAAAAATAGCTTATAATTATAACATTAATACAGGTCCTTAATTTGGTCGTTAAAATATATGGATATTAAACTATATAGATATTAAACTATCTGGATATTAATCCAGGAAACTTACCTGATCATGTCGATGAACTTATGGAGGAGTAAGAACTTTGCTGTTAATATATTTTACGGGGATTAATCTTTTGGCTTTTATTTTGTATGGCCTTGATAAGCAGCGGGCCAGAAGGCACCGGCAGCGGATACCCGAGCGGGTGCTTCTGGGAGTCGCTGCCCTGGGTGGAGCCCTGGGGGCTTTGCTGGGCATGGCCTTTTTTCATCACAAGACCAGAAAGCCTCTTTTCCGTATATGGATTCCCTCCCTCCTTATCTTTTACCTGCTTCTTTTTCTGATTCTTACGGTCTATGGCGGCCGGGCCCGGTCCGGTGCTTTTAGCAGCCTGCAAGCTGACGACAATCTGTCCGTCACCTATGAGACCAATAATCTGCTGTTACTTACCCCAAAGAAGCCCAGGGCCGGAATCATTTTTTATCCTGGCGCCTTTATCCAGTTTGAGGCCTACGGCCCCCTGATGAGGAAATGTGCAGACCATGGATATGCCTGCTTTATTGTCCGAATGCCCTTGAATCTGGCAGTGTTTAACAAGGACGCGGCCAGGGAAGTAAAAGATTACTATACGGGAATCAGTCACTGGTTTCTGGCCGGTCATTCCCTGGGAGCAGCCATGGCGGCTTCCTATGGGGCAGAACATCCGGAGGATTATGATGGTTTGATCATGCTGGCGGGTTACTCGCCAGAGGACCTGACTTACAGTGGTCTTAGTGTATTATCCATCTATGGAAGCAGGGATGGGATCCTCAACAGTAAGAAATATGAAAAATACAAGTCTAACCTGCCGGCATCTTTTGAGGAGTATGTCATCGAGGGTGGAAACCATGCTGGTTTCGGAGACTATGGTGACCAGTCCGGAGACCAGGAAGCCCTGATTAGCGTGGAGGAGCAGATGGACAAGACTGCTGGCAGGATGGCAGCCTTCATAGAGGAAACTATGAAATGATAAACTGGAACCTTCGGAGACACCTAAATGGAAAGAAGTTTCCGGATTTCCCGATTTGTATGAGATTACAAAGGACAGCATGAGCAGACAGAAGACAGCTGGATACTTATGATTGAAGTGTACAAAAGAGTGTAAGAGATACTATGGAGAAAATTACTTCCAGAGAAGATTTGAAAGCATATATGGGGGAGACGGGTTTTCTTCCTTTGTATAGAAATAATATAGAAGGTTTTTCTGTGGAGGAACTTGCAGGTCCAGGCCATTTCAGGGCAGGAGAAAAGGAGTCAGATCCCCTTTGCTGGAAAAGAGATTTATCCAGGGACACAGACCTGGCCTTAGCTAGTTTTTTTGACGGAAGAGAAGGCTTTGTCAGCAAGGAAATGTTTCCTGTGTTTGCGGCCTACAGGAGAAGAGCCCAAATACTTAAGGAAAAGGAAGAAGGCTGGTGGGAGAGGCTGCGGGAATGGATTAACAGGGAGGGCTTTATCAACCGTAAAGCTGCCGCAGGGATTTTGGACAATATGGGAGCAGGCAGGACCTGCGACCGTTTTTTGAAGAGGTTGCAGGCTGGCAGCTGGCTGATCCAGGAATATGAAAAGAAGGAGATCCGATATGTTTTGCCGGAGCAGAGATGGGGGCAAGATTATGTCTCTTCAGGTCCGGCCACTAAGGAGGAGGCCTGGGTTTTGATGACGGACCCTGTCCTCACACTTTATCCTTGCCTGACCCAGAGACAGCTCTTGGTAGTGCTGGGCGTAGGAAAGGATCGCAGGTCTGTGGTCCGGCAAAAACATAATTATCCTGATAATCTGTTTGAAAGACTGGAAGAGACAGATTCCCTCAGTCAGATGACTTCCGGGACAGGGAAAAGAGAAAAAGGGATTAGTATGGACCGCATTTTTGACCAGCTGCCTGACAGGCGGCAAAGGGAGGATCTTGCGGACCGGCTTCTGGACCATGTTCGCGGCAAGGAGAGAGAGCTTCTTCTCCTCCGATACAAAGACCAGATGACTGTCCCAAAAATCTGTGAGGCAACAGGCTTGTCCGATGAGTATGTCAGAAAGAGAATCCGCAATGGGATCCGCAGGATCCAGATGATGGATTTGTACAGTTGGGAAGGCTGAATAATACTAGTCTTTACCTAATATAATCTCAGACTAAAAATACTTTATATGCTATAATATATTAGAATTATCAGATTGTTTAAAAGGGAGGGTATATAGAGATGAAGGTTTTATTTATTAATGGAAGTCCCCATCCAAAAGGGTGTACCTGGCGTGCTTTAGTAGAGGTATCAAGGGCTCTTAATGAAGAAGGGATCCAGGTTGAGTGGATTCCTATGGGAGGCCAGCCGGTCCGGGGTTGCATGGGATGCGGGGCTTGTAAGAAAAGTGGGTTAAAGCGTTGTATTTACGGGGATGATGCTGTGAATGTAGCCATCACCCGCATGGAACAGTGCGATGGTCTGATTGTCGGGTCACCCGTCCATTACGGCGGTGCCTCCGGAGCCTGCACATCTTTCCTTGACCGGATGTTCTACGCCAGCGGCGGTTTTGCCGGTAAGCCCGGCGCAGCTGTAGTAAGCTGCAGAAGGGGTGGTTCGACGGCGGCTTTAGAACAGCTCCAGAAGTATTTTATGATGAATAATATGCCTTTGGTCCCCTCCTATTACTGGAATATGGTTCACGGCAATACCATAGAGGAAGTAGAGCAAGATGCCGAAGGAATGTTTGTAATGCGTCAGCTTGGGCAGAATATGGCCTGGATGCTCAAGTCCATCGACGCGGGGAAAGAGAAGGGCCTGGTATTTCCAGCCAAAGAAGCCGACCAGATTGTCCGGATGAATTTTATTCGTGATTGTAAATAAGCTGGTTTTGTTTTTTTTTAGTTGATTTGACAGGCGTGCGGAGACTCTATACAGTAATAGTTTGGTTTATATGTAAAACTATTGTAAAAGTGATATTTCCGTGAAATAAAGGGTTATATTTTTCTCCTTATTTATGGTATAATATGTAAACTGCTCTAATAGAGCAGACATATCGTAACCAGCAGGTTTTTGATTTTTTAAATTGAACAAAGGAGGAAAACCATGAGGAGAAGTTTAAAAGTATGTATGTTTCTCATTCTCATGCTGTCTGCAGTGTTTGCCGTAAAGAAACCGGCTAAGGCTGATGTGCCTCAGTATCAGGATGTGAATTATGCAGTAGTAAAAGTAAATTCTGTCACTAATGGTATAGTTAATTTTGATGTTACCTATGATGGACAGCCCCTGGTCAGGAATCAGCATTACAGACTGACACTTTGTGACGTGATTACAAATGGTTCCGATTATACTGTGAGCATCTCAGTTTCCGGTATAGGAAGTGCCGGATATGTGGGCAGTCAGTTCCAGCAGGTAAGTTTTAAAGCTGGCAATATCCCTGTAACGGTGCATAACCCCTATGGTACTCTGGTTGTCGGTAAAGGAACAAGCCTGACGGCTTCCGGTGGCAGCGGTAATTTTAAGTATACCTCTAAGACACCTTCAATCGCATCTGTTGATCCCAACACGGGAGTTGCGGTAGGTCTTAATACAGGCGTGGCCCAGATTATGGTTACCGATACAGTGTCTAATGCATCAACAACAGCATTTATTCCTGTTAACAATTCTGATCTTAATGCTAACAACCTTCAGTATTTCTACAGCAAGAACCAGAAATACACTGGATCCAAGGTTAAACCTAATGTCACTGTTTATGGCGCTACCAACTGTGGTCTTTTCACACTTAAGAGAAATGTTGATTACGTTGTAACATACTCCAAAAACAAGAAGGTTGGAACCGGGACCATGAAGATTACCGGTATTAACAGGTACTCAGGTAGTGTTAAGCGCAACTTTAAGATTAAAAGGTCTAAAGTTCAGCTCTCAGGCTATATCAGAAATGATGAGATTTATGCTGGACAGTCCACGAAGATTGTGATTGATTCTTCAACCAAGGCCGGGAGAAAGATCGTTTACAGCAGCAGCAACACTAAGGTGGCCAAGGTTAGTTCTAATGGCAGGGTTAAGGGTGTAGGTCCTGGTACCGCTATCATTACGGTTAAGGCAAAAGAGAGTAAGTATGTCAAGGCTTCTAAGATTAAGTTTAAGGTATATGTACATTCTAATGGAACCAAGATTACCAAGCTCACTGCCGAAAAGCAGAGTGATGGCTCCTACAGCATCAATATCCAGTGGAAGAGATACAAGGATGTTGATGGTTATCAGATTTACTGGAGCAGACCAGGTAATTCCGGTTTTAAGGACATCAATGATGAAAGAATTGGTTCAGCGACTATGACCCACTGCCGTGCTAATTCAGTCTATAGCATCCGTATCAGGACTTTCTGGTATGATGAAGTCAATGGAAAGGAACAGAAGATTTATTCACCGTGGAGTTCTGAAAAGTCTGTGAAGACAGCAGCTGCCAAGCCTGGAACACCTTCCCTTACTTCCGTATCGAATCCCTCCGGAACAAGGAATGTATATGTAACATGGAATACGGTGAAATCTTGTGACGGATACCAGGTTGAATACAAGAATCTTACTACAGGTTATGTAGGCTACCATCCAGTGAACAGCGGCAGTGCAGGAAGCACTACGATCACAGCTCTCACAGCTGGTGCATCCTATAGTATTCGTGTTCGGAGCTTCTTTAACGATAATGGTACTATCTATTCTGACTGGAGTGATTCCAAGACAGTTAGTGTAGCTGGAAGCAAATAACCGATACAGATCTTCCTGTAAAAACAAGACTGGTTTTGAGGCTGAAGTATTTATTTAAGAAGTGAATAGTATTTATTTCCGGCGGAGGATTGTTTAAGATCCTCCGCCTTATTTTGTAAAACCGGTAAGCCTGGAATATGTAAGGATTCTATATTATTATTTGTAAAAGACCATTATCTAGTTTATAATAAATAATGTTACATTTCCAAAATAGTCCGGGGATCAGGGCCATTAAGGGCCAGCCCTGGGACTGATAAGTTGGGAAGGTGGTTCTATGGATTTACAATATCTGCTATGGCTGCAGGATATCCGCTTTGCCCTTGGCAGCGGTTTGGAGAATTTTTTTATTTTCATATGTAAAGGGAGAGTACTTGGCATTTTTGCTTTCATCCCTGTTATTATGTACTGGGTTTTTGATAAAAAGACCGGCATGAAAATATTGATGACATTTTGTATAGGTAACTATTTAAATGGTCTTCTGAAGATTATTTTCTGCTGTTACCGGCCCTGGATCAGGGATGAAAGGATTAAACCGCCGGAGAAAGCCAAGCTGGATGCCACAGGCTACTCATTTCCCAGTGGCCATTCTACCATGGGAGTCTGTCTCTTTGGCTACAGCGGCTGGCTGGCCAGGAAAATGTACCGTTTTATAACCCTTTTGTGCTGGCTTTATTGCGGACTCCTGCTGTTTTCCAGAAATTATCTGGGTGTCCATACTCCTCAGGACGTTATGGTCGGCGCCCTTTTGGGTCTGGTCGCCATATGGCTGAGTGACCGGATATTCAGGTGGGCTGAGACCTATGATGGTGCTGACAGAATTGTCCTGCTTGTGGGACTGGCCCTGGTGTTTGCTACTCTGGCTTTTATCCAGTTGAAACCCTATCCCATGAACTATGTGGATGGCCAGCTTCTGGTGGATCCGGTATCTATGAAAGGGGATAGTTTTATGTCGACAGGGGCCCTGGCAGGGATCCTGCCAGGTCGGTATATGGAGAGGAAATATCTTAATTTTGGACCTGCCCGGTCCAGGAAAGAAGGACTGGTCAGACTGCTGATTGGCCTCGCCGTTCTTTTGGCAGCCCTGGGTCTGGCCCTGCTTTTAAAATTCCTGGTTCCTGTAAAATGCATTACGGATACATTTCTGGGGGCAGTTATCTTTTTTTCCGGAACTTACATAGCACCACGGCTTTTTCTCGTCTATTCCAGGCATGAAATGAAGAAAGAAATAGCGAGTAGTAACAGTTAATATTTATTTTATATTAGGAGGATATCATGGAAACAAAACAGAGCTTTCTGAAAAGAAAAAATGTGGAGATCTCTTTTAAGAGGTACGGAATTGACGCCATGGGGGCCATGGCCCTGGGACTTTTTGCCTCCCTGCTGATTGGAACCATCATCAAGACTCTGGCAGAGAATATCTGTACACCAGGGTTAATGGTTACTCTCAACGGCCTTCAGCCGGAAGAACTGGCAAAACAGGTGGCATCCTTGTCCGGTTATGAGCATATCTGCTGGATGCTCTACCAGATCGGTGGTTTTGCCACGGCAGTGACCGGTGCAGCTATGGCAGTAGCCATCGGCAATGCCCTTCAGGCACCTCCATTGGTCCTTTTCTCCCTTTGTGCCGTAGGCCAGGCAACCAATGAACTGGGAGGGTCGGGAGGCCCGTTAGCAGTACTTTTTGTCGCTATCATCGCCTGCGAAGTAGGAAAGCTGGTTTCCAAGGAGACTAAAGTGGATATCATCGTGACCCCGGCGGTCACCATCATAGTGGGTATGATTTTTGCCTTCCTGCTTTGCCCGGTTTTCAAATATGTCTGCAGTCAGCTGGGCGTCTTTATAGGATGGGCCACAAACCTGCAGCCTTTTCTGATGGGAGTCGTCATATCCACAGTAGTAGGTATCTGCCTGACCCTGCCTATCAGTTCCGCGGCAATCTGTGCGGCCATGGGTATCTCCGGTGGCGCGGTCCTTGCAGGACTGGCCGACGGAACGGCAACCATGGAGGTCTGGAATGGTCTGGCTCTGGCAGGTGGAGCAGCCACTATTGGCTGCTGTACCCATATGCTGGGTTTTGCTACTTTAAGCTATAAGGATAATGGCCTGGGAGGCTTTGTTGCCCAGGGCCTGGGAACTTCTATGCTTCAGGTGCCAAATCTTATGAAGAAGCCGGTGCTCTGGCTTCCTCCTGTCATCGTATCCGCCATTCTTGGTCCGATCGGCACCTGTGTTTTCCACCTGAGAAACAATGGGGCGGCCGTTACCTCGGGTATGGGTACTTCCGGTCTGGTGGGACCCATCGGTATTATTACCGGCTGGACTAAGATGCCGGAAGGAATCAGTGTTACCGCTATAGATTGGCTTGGACTGATTCTTTTGTGTTTTGTCCTGCCCATTCTGCTTACAGGACTGATCGGCTGGTTCATGAGAAAGAAAGGGATCATCCAGGACGGGGACCTGAAAATTGATCTGGGCTGAATATACCACTCATTTAAGACCGTCAGTGATCTGGCTGTGATAAAAAGAACCAGCTGTACCTTCGGATTTTCCTGCGAGGCTTTTTTTCGCGCCTCGATCTCAACTCGCCTGCTAAAGCAGGCGTGAGCCTCTGCCCGGTGCCAAGGCGGGGGTCTGGGAGATGGTCTGGAACCAGGATATGTAAAGATATGATTAGAAAAAGATATAGAAAAGATAGTGAAGGTAATAAGTAGAGATTAAGAAAGGAGCCTGTTATGAATATCAGACAAGAGGCAAGGAGAATGAAACTGGCTGCCCCTAAACTGGCTGCCATGACCAATGAGGAGCGGAATGGGGCCCTGAGGGAAGTGGGGCTTGCTCTGGCTGCGGCTAAGGAGGAGATTTTTGCGGCTAATGAGGAGGATCTTCGCCAGGCCAGGGAGAATAATATTTCTGATGCCGTCTATAAGAGACTGAAGTTTGATGAAGGGAAACTGAAGTCTGTTATTGATGGTATCGACCAGTTGATTGCTCTGCCTGATCCGGTGGGCAAGGTTCAGCTATACCGGCAGATGGATGAGGGGCTGATTCTTAAGAGAATCTCCTGTCCTATCGGTGTTATCGGTGTTATTTTTGAGGCGCGTCCGGATGCGCTGGTACAGATTTCTTCTCTCTGCATAAAAAGTGGCAACTGTGCCCTGCTTAAGGGAGGCAAGGAGACGGCCCGGACTAACAGGGTACTTTTCCGTGTGATTTATGAAAGTGTGCTTAAGGCTGGCCTGCCGGAAGGCTGTCTGGTTCAGGCTGAACTTCATAATGAGATTGATGAGCTCCTGCAGTGTGACAGGGATGTAGACCTGCTGATTCCCAGGGGTTCTAACCGGTTTGTCCAGTATATCATGAATAATACCAAGATTCCGGTCATGGGTCATGCGGATGGAGTCTGCCATATCTATGTGGATAAGAAGGCGGACCTGGTCCAGGCCCTTCCCATCATTATCGATGCCAAGACCCAGTATACTGCTGCCTGTAACGCAGTGGAGACCCTTTTGATCCACAGGGATATTGCCGAAGAATTCCTGCCTTCTTTGAAGGAAGAATTGGAAAAGAACCAGGTTAAGATCCGGGCTAGTAAGGAAGTGGCGGATATGATCGGCTGTGAGACCATGGCCGAGGAGGAGTTTGATACAGAGTATCTTGAATTGGTAATATCCATTAAACTGGTGGGAAATACAGAGGAGGCTGTAGATCATATTAATCATTTCGGTTCTCATCATACAGATGCTATTCTGACTGAGGATCAGGAGGCGGCGGAATACTTCATGCAGATGGTTGACTCTGCCGGCGTTTACCAGAATTGTTCCACCCGATTTGCTGATGGCTTCCGGTATGGTTTTGGAGCAGAGGTGGGAATCAGTACAGGTAAGATTCACGCGCGGGGACCTGTGGGTCTTGAAGGTCTCATGACCTACAAGTACAGGATATATGGTCATGGGCAGATTGTTGGAGATTATGCCGAGGGAAAGAAAGAATTCCATTTTAAAGACCTGCAGTGAGAGGAAGGAATCAGGAAGTTTAGAAAGAGGGGAACCGGAATGACCCGTTCGTATGAGAGAACAGAGAAAATCATAGGATGGAAGTCTTATTATGTCCGTCTGATCAGGAGTGGAAGAAAGACTATGAGCCTGGAAATCAGCAGGGACGGGGAGATTATTGTCCGGGCCCCCTGGCTTATGCCAGAACAGGACGTGAGGAGATTTCTCCAGGAAAAGGAGGACTGGATTGGGAGCAAGCTGTTAGCTCAGAAACAGCGCAGGGAAGAGAGAGAGCAGGCCATGCAGGACGGCCAGGACCGGCTCAGCCGGGAGGAGATTCAGGACCTGGCCCGGCAGGCTTTAGAGGTTCTTCCTGCCAGGACGGCCTACTTTGCCCGTCTTCTTGGTGTCAGTTATGGCAGGATCACTATCCGCAACCAGAAGAGCAGGTGGGGAAGCTGTTCTGCCAAGGGAAATCTGAATTACAATTGTCTTCTGATGCTGACACCCCCTGAGATTCAGGATTATGTGGTGGTCCATGAACTTTGTCACCGGCTGGAAATGAATCATTCTCCTCGTTTCTGGGACCATGTGGCCAGTGTTTTGCCTGATTACCGTCAGAGGAGGGACTGGTTGAAAAAGAATGGTGCGGAAATCATAGGCCGTATGACTGGATAAACTGGCCAGTGTCAGGAGTAGATTCCATCAGTCATGAAGAAGGACGGAACGATAAAGAACTGGCTGGGGATCAGAAAGAAGAGGCCAGGTGTATCAGGCTTAAAGAGAACTGGCTGGGGATCAGAAAGAAGAAGCCAGGTGTATCAGGCTTAAAGAGAACTGGCTGGGAATCAGAAAGAAGAGGCCAGGTTCATAAGACTAAAAGGACCGGGCCGGGAGACTGCTTTGGAAAAGGGTTTGAAATATTCATCATGTCGTGCTATAATTCTCTCAAACCTTTGACGAAGAGTAGTAGCCGGGGGCTATGCCATAAAGAGAGCTGCAGCTGGTGGAATTGCAGCTGGTTATTCCCGGTGAATGGACTTCTGAGGTGCGGTCTGAAAAGATCTGGTTCCGGAATCCATTTCCCCTGAGAGAATTGTTTGTTATCATCAGAGGCTATGGCCTGGCAGGTCCTATTAGGCGCCGCCGGGAATCCCATCCGTTACCAATCGGGTATGCATCACGTTGTGCAAATACTGGAGAGGGCCTCAGGGCCAATTTGGGTGGTATCGCAGAAGTTTCTGTTTATTCAGCGGCTTTTGTCCCGAAATCAGGGACAGGAGTCGTTTTTTTTGATTCAAAAGGTATTTTTTAATTTCTTTTGGAATTTGCTTTGGATTAAAAACCCTATGGGGAGTATAATCTTGCCTGATAGGAATTATATCAATGGAATGATTCCGGCAGCGCTACTTGCCCAGACAGTCTCTTCAGGAATTTGGAAGATTATTTACCAGGAGGACAGCTAATATGAAAAAGGGTATGTTTAAAAAGCTGACAGTGATAATGATGACTTGTGCCATGACAGCAGCTATGGCAGCCTGCGGAGGATCAGCCGGAGCCGGTCAGGAAGAGAGCTCTGCCGCTTCCCAGGATGGAAGTGGAACTTCCTATAAGATTGGTATCGTCAAATATGTGGATGATGCCTCGCTCAACCAGATTGAAAATAACATTAAAAAGGAACTGGATGCCAAGCAGGAGGAACTGGGTGTAGACTTTGATTACGAGAACTATGTTTACAATGGCCAGGGGAATGGCTCAGATTTAAATCAGATTGCCAGCTCCCTCATTGCTGACGAAGTGGACCTGATTATCCCTATCGCCACTCCCACAGCCCAGATTATGCAGAGTGCCACAGAGGATAAGGATATACCCATCGTATTTTCCGCTGTTTCTGATCCTGTAGGTGCCAAGCTGGTAGACAGTATGGAGGCGCCTGGGGCCAATATTACAGGAACCTCT
Organism: Lachnospiraceae bacterium UBA7026; assembly: GCA_002494165.1. Taxonomy (GTDB): domain Bacteria; phylum Bacillota; class Clostridia; order Lachnospirales; family Lachnospiraceae; genus Anaerobutyricum. The sequence continues at coordinate 91,771 of DLBH01000025.1, forward strand.
GACATGCTCAATACAGAAGCTATTATGAATCTGATTTTTGCAGCTAAGCCGGATACAAAATATGTGGGCCTGCTCTATTCCAACAGTGAGGATGCTTCCAAGCAGCCGATCGCCGATGCCAAAGCATTTCTTGATGAAAAGGGAATCAAGTATGTAGAGAAGACCGGCACAACCAATGATGAGGTTGCGGCAGCTGCAGACGCACTGGTAGCAGAGGGGGTTGACGCCGTATTTACTCCTACAGACAATACTATCATGACGGCAGAATTAGGTATTTTTGAGAAATTCTCTGAGGCAAAGATCCCTCACTATTGTGGCGCTGATTCCTTTGCCCTTAACGGTGCTTTCTGTGGCTATGGCGAGGATTATGCCAACATCGGTGTGGCAACAGCTGATATGGCAGTAGATATCCTGGTCAATGGCAGTGATCCTGCATCTACACCGGTCCAGACCTTTGACAATGGTATCGCTTTAATCAACACGGAGACCTGTGAGGCCATCGGCTACAAGCTTGATGATGTTAAGGCGGCCTTTGAACCTTTCTGTACAGCAGTGGACGAGACAACAACAGCGAAAGAGTTCGAAAAATAATTTTTGATTAATATTTTCAAAATAATTTTTAGGAAATGTTTTTTTGATGGATGGTTTATAGAATCATCCATGGATGTAGAAGCGGAGGTAGACGAAGGTGACTGGCTTTATTACAGTAGAAATCATTCAGACAGCAATTGAGGTGGGCTTAATATATTCCCTGGTTGCCCTGTCCCTTTTTATCAGTTTCAGTATTCTGGATATCTGCGATCTTTCAACGGACGGCTGCTATACTTTAGGCTGTGCTGTCGGTGCTGTTGTCACCATAGCAGGTCACCCGATTCTGGCCCTCTTTGCAGCCATGGGGGCAGGAATCTGCTCCGGCTTCATCACGGCAACCCTGCAGACCAGGCTGGGGGTTCCCAGCATCCTGGCCGGCATTATAGTGAATACGGGACTATATACCATAAACCTGGCGGTTATGGGATTTTCGTCCAATATATCTATTTTCGGGACGGATACTCTTTTTTCCCTGGTTAAAGGAATCAGTGAAAGCCCCGGCTGGCAGAGCTGGTACAGGATTGTTATTTTACTGATACTGATCACTCTGATTGCCTTGGCCATCTGGTGGTTCATGGGAACCAGGCTGGGCTTGGCTATCAGGGCTACCGGTGACAGCCCTGCCATGGTTAAGGCCTCCTCCATTAATCCGGTGGCCACCATCACCATAGGCCTCTGTGTGGCCAATGCCCTGACAGGTCTGTCGGGAGCTTTGATCGGCCAGTACAATAAGTCCTGTGACATCAATCTCGGTACGGGTATGGTAACCATAGCCCTGGCCTCCCTCATCATTGGAGAGACGATTTCAGGCCGCAGGAGGATGCTCTGGCGCATCGTCTGTGTAGTTCTGGGATCCTGTCTCTACCGTTTTATCGTATCCCTGGCGCTCCGACTTAATGTTCCTACAGAGGCCTTCAAGCTGGTGTCTGCCATAATTGTTGCCATAGCCATAGCGGCCCCTCAGGTAAAAAGCCTTTTTGTATCCTACAGAAAGAGGCGGGCGGCCATGGCTCTGCGCAAGAGCGGCCGGTCCGGTGGCAGCAGGGCCTGAGAGGGAGGTGCACTCATGTTAAGAATCCGTAATATCAGTAAAACCTTTAATGAGGGGACCATCAATGAGAAAAAGGCGATCAGTGACCTTTCCCTCCATATGGAAAAGGGGGATTTTGCCACTGTGGTAGGGTCCAATGGCGCCGGAAAGTCCACCATGTTCAACTGTATCTGCGGTTCTGTACTCACGGACAGTGGTTACGTGGAGCTGGACGGCCAGGACATCACCTTCGTCCCTGAGCACAAACGGTCCAGATATATAGGAAGGCTTTTCCAGGACCCGCTCATGGGTACGGCCCCCCATATGACTATTGAGGAGAATCTGGCCATAGCCTATCTGAGAACTGCCAAGAATTCCTATGCCACCTTCAGTCGTATTTCCAGAAAGGAAAAGGCCATGTTTCGTGAAAAGCTGGCTCTTCTGGGTATGGGGCTGGAGGACAGGATGAAGAATCCGGTGGGACTCCTGTCCGGTGGTCAGAGACAGGCCCTGACCCTTCTGATGGCGACCCTGGTATCCCCCAAGCTGCTCCTGCTTGACGAGCACACGGCAGCCCTGGACCCGGCTACGGCAGAAAAAGTTCTTGAACTGACCAGGGAGATTGTGACCAGGCAGGGCATAACCTGCCTCATGATTACCCACAATATGCACCAGGCCCTGGAGCTGGGCAACCGGACTCTCATGATGGATGCGGGAAATATCGTATTTGACGTGAAGGGAGAGGAGAGGGCTTCCATGACTGTGGAAGACCTGCTGGCCAGATTTGCGGAAAATGCGGGCCAGAGCCTGGACAATGACCGGATCCTGCTCTCCGTTGACTGACCGGGACATCCTTCGGGGTCATTACTTTTAATTCGAATGGAAGTATGAATTGAAAATTGTATGAAAGCAGGCCAGAGTCTTTCTGTATAATTTTTGTTTTAGCATAACCCAACTATAAATCAAAAGCCCTTTTTCCGTCAGGAATCAGGGCTTTTGTCCTGGAAATAAGCAGGCTGCCGTACTAAAGCGGCGGGAATGTTTTGAGATAAAGGCAGGAAACCCCATGTCCAATGTGTTTGGAATTGAGGATTCCTGCCTTTTTATAAATTAACAAGGCCCCATCCTTGTATCCACAAAAACAGGGCCCCGTCTTAATCACTTTGAAAATAAATATTGAAAAACTGTATTGTTGTAATTAACTGAATTACTTAAATATTCTTCGGATCTTGAGAATCTTTTTATATTTGGCGTTTTTGCGGATGCAGATCCCGTTCTTCTTGTTGCTGGCGTGGATGATGGTGTTATTGCCCATGTAGAGGGCTACATGTCCACTATAACAAAGGATGTCTCCCGGCTTGGCCTTGCTCAGGTTTTTAACCTTGAAACCAGCCTTTCTCATGGCGCGGGAGGTACGGGGAAGATTCACACCAAAATGCTTGTAGATACTCATGACAAAACCTGAGCAGTCAGTGCCATTGGTAAGACTGGTTCCACCATAACGATAAGGGCCGCCCAGATACTTCCGGGCATAGGCGATGACCTGATTACCTATGTCGTCATTGCTGGCAGCGAATGGGGCTGCACTCTGGTCTGTCTGTCCGTCCGATACAGTTTTTCTGCTGGCAGCAGACACCTGCACTCTTACAGCAGAATCTGTCGCGGGAGAAACTGCCGTAAACAGGAGTGCAAGAGCTGTGACAGCCAGGCTGATCATTATCCGCCTTAAGACTGTACGCATGATTCATAACCTCCGATAGAGTAGAGAAGAGAGTCAGGAGTAATATCTGAATGCTCCTTAAAGAAATATAAAGAGCAGGCTCTCTGTCATCTGACTTTTCATAAATAATATATCCTAAAAATATGGCTCAAATATGTCTTTGTAATTGTTCTTTAACATAAATTTAATAGAGATTCTCCATTATTACAAAAAAATTGCTATGAAATCCGCCATATAAAAGCAATATTTCACAGCAATTGTGTTAAAAAAACCATAATTTAATGATTTTCTATGTTCTTTTTTCAAATAACAGTTATTTAAATTACATAAAATTTATTATTTATGCCTTTGCAGAATATAAAAAATATGACTGCAAAAGCCAGGTCTGCCTTACTCGTATATGCCAACATAGCTCCTGGGATTCTTAAAGGCGTCCTCATTGATCTCATAGATGCGCCTTTCCCGGTCAAAGGAGTCAGGGAGCTGGCCTTTAAAGAGGTCCCTGCGGAAGACGGTCTCCCTGTAGAAGACATTTTCCAGTCTGGTTTTACCGTTGTCTCCGAGAACATAGCGGATCCGCTCATAATCCTGGTCAAACCATTTCTCCAGTAGGGGGATGATCTGCTCCCGGAAGACTCTCGCCAGGGAGACAAAAGAGTCCTTGTCGGGAGAAGCCAGGAAAAATCCTTCTCCCAGCTGATAGTCGGGACCGAGGAAATAGGATATTCTCTGATTGAGGGCATTCATCATCCGCTCTAAAGAGATTCCTTCGATCCGGATGGTTCTAAGGATTCTGGAGTCGGGAAGCACAGGCTTGATGAAGAAGTCATGATTGAGGGCTCCCAGCACAGTATCCTCGCTGACGTGGGAATCACAGGTGGCTACGATATAGAGGTTGGTCGGCAGACTGAAAAGTTCCTGGGAATACTGGAGGGTCACGACAGTCTCACTGCTGGCTCCCTCCCGCCGGTTCTCCCGGAGCAGGACGGTGGTCTCTCCGAACAGATGGGGCCAGGAAAGGTCCACGTCTTCCAGCATTAAAACATAACGGCCATCGGCACAGCTATTGGCAAAGCGCTTGAAAAGACCCTCATGGACGCTGCCTGAGCTGACTCTCTCGATAAAGGCATCGTAGCCGTGGCCATCCAGGTCCGGGTAAGAGACCTGGAGAATCCGGCCGTCTTCCACGTAAGAGTGGTAGTGGTCCAGAATATCCGGAACCGGTTCTATGCTGAGGGTTCCCCGGTCCTTGCCTTCGACGATACCTACGGCAGTCATAATGGCTTCATGGTATTTGCCGGTTTTCATGGGGCCCCTTACCAGGGTGTTTTTAGGATAGAGACGGAAACCCTGGTCTTTTCTGTCAGGATGATCGCTTTTGGGCTTGCTTGGGCCTGGCAGAGCCTGGCCCAGATAGGCTCCCGGCAGACCCGCAGCCTGATAGCTAACCTGGGCGGGTCCTGCGGCTTGGGGGCCAGGACCGCTGGAAACATCAGGATTAGCCATGCCTGGCTGCCTGGCCGCGGCTTCAGCTCCGGCTGCGGCCTTTCTCTCCCTCATGGCCTGGGCTACCTCTCTTTGTTCCGCGCTGCCGCCGCCTATGGTGACAGAGGGAGCAGAGGACTGGCTTGCAATCCGGCCCCGGATCTTATTGGCCGCGGCAGCATTGGCTGCCTGGCTGGCCCGATCCCCTGAGGCCCGGGAATTATCCTCCTGGGAAACTTCTTCCTGGGAATTATCCTCCCGGGAAGCTTCCTGGGAGCCGGTCTGGCCGGCTGCGTCAAAGTCATAGTTTTGCAGGCTTTTGGTAATATATTCCGTGGAAGCAGACACAGTACCTTCCCGGTAGATGACAGTGGGTTCGGGGACTTCGGAAGCAGGCCGGTAGACCAGTTTTGATCCCAGGGCTGCCGCCAGGGGATCCTCCGCCGGCTCTTCCTTCCGGGGATAATAGTTATGACAGATGTCTGTATAATTGGAGGCCAGAACCTGGGATGCGGTTGTGACAAGTCCACAGATATCCTCTTCAGACATGGTCTTCCACTGGTCATAGGGATAGAGGACAGAAACCTTGATCTTTTCACCGGAAGCCTGGAGGTCCCAGGGCTGGGCTGAAAGCTGGTTTACCTGGAAGGGGGCAGTCGTCATCAGAGTCAGCATACTGCATTTTTCCCGGATGTCTTCCATAATCTCACTATTGAGGATGACAGGAAGGTTGAGGGATACCTCCAGATTAACCTGATCACCCTCTGTTACGGTGCAGAAGGCCACGCTGGCCAGCAGGTCTTTGTAACTTTCTATATAGACCAGGTCACAGAGAACCCGGTTTACTTTATTATCTTCTTCGTTTTTCCAGTCTGCTTTGGCAGCGTAGCTGAAATTGGGATATTCCGCCAGGAGACTGTCCGCCAGCTGGTGGAAGGTCTCCGCCGCCTCCTGGCCGGAGGCCTGGAGGGTCAGGGCCTTCTCCGATTTTTCGTCAGCAGGCAGGACGGTGCCGCCCTGTCTGGAGACAAAGGCACTTAGACGGACAAAGCCGCTGGCATTTTCCAGCTCTACATAAGAGCTGTCTACCAGCCGGGCATATTCGTGGTCTATGAAGTCGACCAGCTCGCTGATGGGCATATAGCCATAGATACTGTAGACATAGGCGCTGTAGTCCATATCTTCAGGATCCGGCCGTTCCCTGTCTTCCTCGAACTCACCGGGGAAGCTGACCCGGTAGTACTTGTAGATGTCTCTTAGATAGTTATAGCGGTGGCCCCGGGCGTCTGCATTACAGATGGAGGCGATGACATTGGATTCAATATCCTGGCCGTAGATCTTCTGGGACCGGGTCTGGAGTTCGTACTGCATCAGCAGGATGTCATCGGCGGAGATGCCTGGATAGCGGTAATACTTTTCATAAAGAAGAACGGCCGCACCCACCCAGACAGCCTCCTCCGGCTGGTAGCGGATCTGCAGACTGCGCTCAATTTCACCGGCAGCGGCATAGTAGCTTTCTTCCAGCTCAGGGAAGAGACCTCCTATGGCTTCGGCCAGCTCGGGCTGCATTTTCCATTCCAGGACATTGTCTTCGGTATGCTTGCCCCAGAAAAGCAGATACCACCAGTATTCCTGGCCGGAGAAATCGACCTCTGCCTGGAGTCCGTTGACCTGGGCCAGCTTCTGCCCAAGCCTGTTCATGTCTTCGAGCAGGTCCTCCTCCTTCCGGTCCAGTTGAAAGGAAAGCTGGAGCAGGTTGGCCACATGGTTAAAAGAAGAATAGATGTCTTTAAGCAGGGCCATCTCCTCATCACTAATCTGGCCGGAGGAGGCCATGTTTTTCCACTGGTCTGCCGAGTAAGGACATTTTGACTGATAATCCGCTTCGTACTCGTTATCCCTTTGCTTCTGTTTTATTGTAATCATAAGGTTTCCGTTCCTTTCAGGATTTTTAAATAGACGATCTCAATCCGGTTGTTGTCCATTTTTCTTACACAATAGAGATAATTACCCTCTCTGACAGTCTCGCCCTCTTCGGGAAAATGATCCAGGAGTTCAATCATGTGGCCTCCTATGGAGTCATAGTCTTCCGATTCTATATCTGTTCCCAGGGCGTCGTTGATATCTGCCAGCCGGGCGCTGCCTTCAATCTCGTACTCATTGTCACCGACGCAGCGGATAACCTCTGATTCCCAGTCGTCAAACTCATCCCTGATATCCCCGACAATCTCTTCGATCAGGTCTTCCAGGGTAACCAGGCCGGCAGTGGTACCGTACTCATCGAGGACGATGGCGGAGGTGATGGAATTCTTTCGCATCTCCTCCATCAGGACTGAAGTCTTCTGGAATTCGTAGGTGAAAAAAGGCTTGCGCATGATGTCATGGATGTTAAAGCTGCCGGAGGGGTGGGTCTCATGGTAGAAGAAGAGGTCTTTGAGATTCAGGATGCCTACCACATGGTCTTTGGACTCCCGGTAAATGGGAAGCCTGGAGTACTGGTCTTCCAGGAAAATCTCCACCAGTTCATCGTAAGTCATATCCTCCAGGGCAAAGGTCATATCGATCCGGGGCACCATGATATCCTTGGCCACCGAATCACCGAAATAGAGCACATTATTGATCATGGTCTTCTCTTCGGGCTCGATGACCCCGTCCTCGGTGCTCACATCCACGATGGTCCTCAGTTCCTGTTCTGTCATGGTCTGGTCCCCGTCGGCCCCGATCCCCAGCAGCCGGCCCAGGATATCACTGAACATATTGACCACATAGATCACAGGGGTCAGAATGCGGGTGATCCAGAGTATAATGGCTGAGTAGGCAAGAGACATGGATTCACTTTTTCTGGTGGCAAAATTTTTGGGAGTGATCTCACCAAATATGAGGATGAGAAATGTGAGAATACCCGTTGCCAGTCCGATGATAGTACTGGAATTGCCGCTCATGCCACTGGTGGAAGCCAGGTGAATGGCCAGGGTAGTCGTCAGTGAAGACGCCGAGAGGTTGACAATATTATTGCCGATCAGGATAGCACTGAGCATCTTTTCCCGGTTCTCCAGAAGATAGAGGACCCTTTTGGCTCTTTTGCTGCCTTCGTCGGCCAGGCCCCTTATTCTGTGGCGGTTGACAGTGGTCAGTGCAGTCTCTGCCGATGAGAAAAAGGCAGAGAGAAATAAGAGTATAATTAACGCGATAATCTGGCGTAATGAGTCCAGGTCCAAAGTATTCAATCCTCCAATCAGATGTTGTTTTCACCATTATATTTCACATCAAAACTTCTGTCAATGAGGGTCCGGGCCTTCTTAGAGTCTTGTATTTTAGCGGCAAGTCCTATATAATTTTAAAAAAGGGAAACAAATGTTCCTGTAGTTTTGAGAGTGATGGAGGAGGATCGCATGAGCAGACTGAGGATAGCTATGATTGGTACGGACAGGGAGGCTCTCCGTTTTTATGAGGCCAACCGATATGGGACAGGTATTGAGGTGACAGCCGTCTGTGGGGCCACAGACCAGGAGACCAGGGACTTTGCCGCCAGGAAGGGAAGACTGGCCCTCTTTACAGACCCGGAGGACCTGGCCGCCTCTTCAGTATGTGACGCAGTCTTTGTCAGCGGCCGCTGCTCCTTCACGGCTTTTCTAAAGAAGGGTCAGGCAGAGGGGGAAGAGAAGGAAGGAACGGCCTTCTATCACCGTAATGAGCTTCTAAGCCTTCTCCTTGATCAGGGCAAGCATGTGATCTGCCAGTCTCCTCTGGCCCTTAAGGCAGAGGAGGCCAGAAAGCTCTTTAAACTGGCCGAAGAAAAAGACCTGGTTCTCATGGAAGCTTTCCATGCCGCCTCCACACCGGCTTTTGCCAAAATGAAAGACCGGGCCTGCCTGCTGGGGACCTTCAGGGAGGCCTATATCCAGTGCTGTCACCGGACTCCGGCCTATGAGAGCTTTAAAAGGGGAGCCTGCCCGGAGGACCTGATGCCGGAGATGGGAGGGGGAGCCCTCTACAGTTATGGAAGCCATATGGCTGCCTGTGCCATCCGCCTTTTTGGCCAGCCGGAGAGGGTGTCTGCCTTCCGGCATATGCTCAACGAAGACACGGAGGGTAGTGCTGTCATGATGCTGCAGTATCCAGATATGCCGGTGACCATATCCTGTTCTATGATGGCCGACCTGGCAGCCCCCAGTCATATCTTGGGGGACGAGGGGTCCATGCTGATCAGCAATATGGAGAATGTCAAAGACCTGCAGGTTTACCGGCCAGCGGTCAAGCAGGTATTCCATTATGAGCAGTCTGATAATACCTACGGTCCTGTGACCCAGCTTTTTGCCGGCCTGGTCAGGGGAGAGGGAGACCCGGCTTCCGCCAGGGAGCTTAGCCTCGGCACCATTGAAATCCTGGAAAAGGCCAGGGATAACTGCCTTTGATCAGACCGGGACCAGGGTCTTTGATTGGGATAAACTCTCCCCTGAGGACCCGCCGTCAGAAGTATCTATGGAAAAGAGGAAGAATACTATGAATAATCAGCAGGATTTTCTGCAGACAATACTTGAATTAAAAGAATTGGCTTTGACAAAGGGGGGACGGCTTAGTCCCGATGAGATCAGGGGAGCATTTCCTGATATGGATCTTACCGATGATCATATGACTTTCATTAGCTCCTATCTGGCAGGTTATCATATCCTGGTGGAGGACTTCCAGGGTGGGGAAGCCACCTGGGAGCCGGAGACACAGGAGGAGGATCCCAGAGACCAGCGGCTGGCAGACCTTTATTTGGAGGAGTCCGCCCATTCCGCTACCTTGACAGGCCAGGAAATCAATGACCTGCTGGACAGTCTGGCGGCCGGCCAGGAGGAGGCCAGGGACATTCTGGTGGAAGCCCGGCTGTCTCTGGCGGCAGATCTGGCGGGAGACTACCGTAACCGCGGGCTTCCCTACAGTGATCTGATCCAGGAGAGCAATCTGGGGCTGCTGCTGGCTGTAAGCGATTACCGGCCCGGGTCGGAGGAGTCCTTTGACAGTTTTTTGGAAAGAAGGATCCGCCGGCAGCTGGAAGATGCCCTCAGGGACTATAATGCTTCCTCCAGGCCCGGAGTCAAAATGGCTGACCAGATCAACCGGCTCAATGAGATTTCCTCGGCTTTCGCCAGAGACCATGACAGGGAGGCCAGGGTCGATGAACTGGCCGACCGCATGGGAATCCCTGAGGAGGAGGTCCGGACCCTCATGAAGGCGTCTTTGGACGCGGTGAATCTGCTGGAACACTGATGAGCCACTGGAGGTGAACAGATGAAGTACGACGACCAGATCATTGACGAGGTCCGGGACAGGAATGATATAGTGGATGTGATTGGCAGCTATGTCAGCCTGAAAAGCAGGGGAAGGAATTCCTACTTTGGCCTCTGTCCTTTTCATAATGAGAAATCGCCCTCCTTTCACGTGGACAGAGAGAGGCAGATGTACTATTGCTTCGGCTGTCACCAGGGGGGAAATGTCTATACTTTTTTGATGGAGTACAACCGGCTGACTTTTCCCGAAGCCGTTCAGGAACTGGCTCAGAGGGCAGGAATCAGCCTGCCGGAACAGGAGCAGACTCCCGAGGAACGGCAGATGGCGGATGCCAGAACTGTACTTAAAGAGATGAATAAGCAGGCGGCAATCTATTTTCACTATCTGCTGAAAAGCCAGAGGGGGGAAAAGGCCCTGGCCTACCTGAGGGACAGGGGGCTCACCGATGAGACCATCAGGCACTTTGGCCTGGGCTATGCGGACATTTACCGGGATGATCTCTACCAGTACCTGAAGGCCAAAGGTTACAGCGACCAGCAGATGAAGGATTCCTCCCTGGTTACTATTGACAGTCAGCGGGGGAGCTTTGACAAATTTTTTAACCGGGTCATGTTTCCCATTATGGATACCCGCCAGCGGGTGATCGGTTTCGGAGGCCGGGTCATGGGAGAAGGTCAGCCCAAGTATCTCAATTCCAGGGAAACCCTGCTCTTTGATAAGGGCAGAAACCTTTATGGGCTCAACTATGCCAGACGGTCCCGGGAGAACAGTCTGATCCTCTGTGAGGGCTATATGGATGTCATTTCCCTCCACCAGGCAGGTTTCACCAATGCGGTTGCCCCTCTGGGAACAGCATTTACCGAGACCCAGGCTCTGCTGCTGAAGCGCTATACCGGGGAAGTGATCTTGTCCTTTGACAGTGACGGCGCCGGCCGGGATGCGGCCCTCAGGGCCTTGCCCATACTCCGGGAAAATGGTATCAGGGCCAGGGTGCTGTCCATGACCCCCTACAAGGACCCGGATGAGCTGATTAAAGCTGAGGGGCCGGAGGAGTACCGGAAAAGGATCGGTGCGGCGGAGCCGGGCCGGCTTTTTGAAATCAGGATTCTCCATGCCGGTTACAAGCAGAGTGACCCGGACAGCCGGACGGATTTCATCCATGCCGTCTCAAAATATCTGTCCAGGATAGAGGACCCGATCGAGCGGGATAATTACAAGGCTACAGTGTCTAACAAGTATATAATTCCCCGTAAGGACCTGGACCGGCTGGTGGACCGCTATGGGCTGTCCTACCAGATGGAACAGGCCAACGAACAGTACCGGAGGAAGCCGGAGACAGAGGAGAGGAAGAAGGAGAAGCAGGATATCCGTAAGAACCAGGCCCAGAGTCTGCTGCTCACCTGGCTCACAGAGGAGCCGGATCTCTATGAAACGATTGCTTCTATTCTCTCGGCGGATGATTTTCTGGGTCCGCTCTACCATTCGGTAGCTCTCATGCTTTTCAAGCAGCTGGACAAGGGGGAGAAGGTGAATCCGGCCAGGATCATAGACCAGTTCTCTGACCTGGAGGACCGGGAGAGGACGGCCAGAATATTTAATGCCCACCTGCAATACGCTCCCTCCCAGGAGGAGAAGAGTAAAGCCCTGACAGATATTGTCCGCAAGATCAAGCTGGCCTCCATCGAGGAGGAGATGACCCATACTTCAGATATCCTGCGCTGGCAGGAACTTTTGGGGATGAAGGCCGACATACAGAAATTAAAACTGACCCTTGGTCCGGAAAAAGGAGGGGACCACTGAAGATACGTTAAGAAAGGTAGAAATGTGCATGAAGCGGACAGATTTGTCAAAGAGATTGCAGAGAGTGGCAGATAGTGTGACCGCAGGAGCCAGGCTGGCTGACATAGGTACAGACCACGGTTATATTCCTATTTACCTGCTGGAGCAGGGCATCTGCCCCAAAGCAGTGGCCAGTGATGTCAACAGCGGGCCCCTGGAGAGGGCCAGAGACCATATCATAGAGGCGGGACTGGAGGATAGGATTGCCCTCCGTAAGGGCAGCGGACTTAAGCCTGTTGATGTAAACGAGGTAGATACCATCGTCATAGCCGGCATGGGTGGGGACCTGATCTGCCAGATTCTTTCTGACAGTCCTGAGTTTATGGCAGCGGGCAAGGAGCTGGTGCTCCAGCCCCAGGCAGAAATATTTAAGGTGCGCCGCCTGCTCCACGAAAAGAATTACAGGATTGACCGGGAGTGGAACCTGCTGGATGAGGGGAAATACTATGTGGTTATCCTTGCCAGGCCGGGAAAGGAATCCTATGACCATGAGGGAGACTATGAGTATGGCCGGGTTTTGATCCGGCAAAAAGATCCTCTTCTGATCAGTTATCTGCAGGGACAGCTGGCTAAAAAGGAAACCATCCTCAGCAGGCTTTCCCAGGAAAGACACGGGGAAAGAATCCGGGAGCTCAGGGGTGATATCCGGGAGATCCGGAGAATTCTTAAGGAAATGGGCCGGGAATCCGGAAAAATCAAGGAGATGAGCCAGGAATCATAAGCCTTTAGGAGAAAGAAAGGCAGGCCTGGCAGCTGGCTGGAAGTTTTAGGGAGAAGGCGGATTGAGGCCTGGCAGCTGGCCGGAAATCTTGGGAAAAAGGGTAATAATCTATAATTAATAAGAAGATTAAAAAATAGGGGCCGCCGCTTTAGCGGCAGCCCCTTTATATTTCAAATATAGAGCCGGACGATAAGCCGGGTTATGTCGTGAATGATCATCTGTCTGATTCTGCCGTCGCCGGCAGACTTTAGCGACCCACCTGAAAACAATCCGGGCCGGATTATGGTTTTCTGTTCGGTCTTGCTTCGGGTGAGGTTTACATGGCATCCTCTGTTACCAGAGGATCGGTGGGCTCTTACCCCGCCTTTCCACCCTTACCGGGAAAACCCGGCGGTATATCTCTGTTGCACTGTCTTTGGAGTCGCCTCCACCGGACGTTATCCGGCATCCTGCCCTGTGAAGCCCGGACTTTCCTCTCCTCCGGCCTTTCGGCCCCGGGAGGAGCGATCATTTATCTGACTCTATATTGATTGCTCTGCTGATGGTTGCTGCACCGGTAATGGATGCCCGGCTGCAGGTTTTTACTTGCTTTGGGCTTCCGTGGAAGCCGGCAGGGTTTTGCTTCCTGCCTCTGTCGCGGCGAAACTCTTTTCAGAGCTTTCAGCTGAGGGAGATAAGGAAGTGATTGCGGCCAGTTTGCCATCATCTCCTGTAATCAGCCAGTCACCATCTACGTTCTCAACAGTGAGAGTGATGGTATCGTCTATTGTCGGCGCATTTTTGTAGGACTGGGCGATTGAGTCAAGCAGATCAGGCAGAATCTGTTCAAACAGAGCATCCAGCATGGCATTCTGCCCCTCTGTCATATAAATCTGTGTGAGTTTGGCCAATTGTTCCTGGCTGATGATTTTAGAGATATCGCTGCCCAGGTATTCTTCCGTGGTTTTGGTGACCTCCTCAGAGAGGGTGGAACTGTCATGGTAGCTGATGTCAGCGGGAACCGTATACACTTGCTTCTCCCGGGTAATCTTGTCGCTGACTTTATAGCCCGTAATCATCTCGGCACAAAGCTGGTCAATCCAGGAGGAGATGATGGAGGTTACTGCGTCAGAGGGCTTGTAGTCAGTGTTCACAGAGCCTTCCCCGCTGATTGAACTGGCAAAATCATCGGCGGCTTCCTCAGAGTAGGATTCCCATCCTAAAGCCTTGGCCTCTTCGGGACTGCAATAGGAAGAGGCCTTAGTAAAATTACCACTCTTTACTGCTTCCAGGAAGGTTTCCGCTGTCTGCTTCGCCTCGTCTGAATGGTCTTCTTCCTTACAGGAAACCAGGCTTAGGGCCAGACAGCACAGGACAAGAATTAAGGTGATTTTTCTTTTCATGGTCATTCCCCCTATTATTCCCCAGTAGTCTCATAAGCGGCCGTAAAAGGGCTGTTATTCCTACTGGAATGGTCCGGAAAGATGATCCGGACAAAGCTTCTAATGGTATTCTAAAGGGGATTTGTTGTTGTGTCAAGGGAAGGAAGAACAAGTAATCACAGAGGAAGGGAAAGAAGTTCTTAAGGACTTTCACTATGAAATGTGATACTATTATCTCATAATATATATGTGCGTTTTATGTCTGTTATTGTAGATATTTACAGGCTTAGAGAGCCCGCCCCGGGCCTTGGGAGCAGGGCGGTGCCACGGAGAAAGGAATAGAATTATGGAAGATAATGCAAGCATTCTTGTTGTGGATGATGACAAGGAGATCGCGGATCTTGTCGAGATATATCTGGTCAATGACGGTTATCAGGTGTTAAAGGCAGCGGACGGGGAGACCTGTCTGCGCACTTTGGCTGAGCACCCTGAGGTGAGAATGCTGATCCTCGATATTATGATGCCCGGCATCGATGGCCTGGAGGTTTGCAGAACGATTCGTAAGACCAGCAACATCCCCATCCTCCTCTTGTCGGCCAAGGCGGAGGACATGGATAAGATCGTGGGCTTTGGCACAGGGGCTGATGATTATCTGACCAAACCCTTCCATCCTCTGGAACTGCTGGCCAGGGTCAAGTCCCAGATGAGAAGATACCAGAATCTCTATGTGGAGGAGACCGGCAAAGAAGCCCAGGACGAGATCCATATCCAGAATCTGGTGATCAACAAGGAAGCCCATTCTGTAAAAAAGGACGGAAAAGAGATATCGCTGACTCCCATAGAGTTCGGTATCCTCTATCTTCTCGCCTCGAACCCGGACCGGGTGTTCTCCACCGATGAGATATTTGAAGGAGTCTGGAATGAGAAGGTCTACGAGGTTAATAATACTGTCATGGTCCATATCCGACGGCTAAGGGAGAAGATTGAGGATAATTCGAGAAGTCCTAAGATTCTGAAGACAGTCTGGGGGGTAGGTTACAAAATTGAAGGTTAGAAAGTTCAGAAGCTTCCGCTTCAAGATGGTCATGTACATGGTTGCCAGTGTCATCGCCACTGTTATAACGGAAGGAATTATATTTCTTGGAATCTATTTTTATGAGACTGAGATTCTGGCCGGGGAATACCTGAGGATCTGGGGATCCACGGGAGAGGGTCACCTCAACATGGATTTCATCGGCGCCTCCGGATCCGCAGGGCTTAATCTTTTCGTCTTCATCGCCTTTACCATTATTCTGCTCGTTTTGTATTTTATTTTGTTCTCCCACAATTTTGTCATGTATGTGAGAGAGATTATCAATGGGGTGGAAAAGATGAAGTCTGGTGATTTTACGGAGGAGATCCCTGTCCAGGGAGAAGATGAGTTCTCTGAGATCGCCGGCTCTATCAATGAGATGAGGCGGAATCTCTATAATACCATGGAAGCCCAGAGGACCGCGGAGCAGACCAAGGACGAGCTGATTACCAATGTGGCCCATGATCTGAGGACCCCGCTAACCTCTATTCTGGGCTATCTGGACCTGCTTACCCAGGGGGATTTCCTGACCGAAGAACAGAAACAGAAATATCTGGGAATCGTTTCCTCCAAGGCCAAACAGTTAGAGCAGTTGGTCAAGGACCTCTTCGATTATACCAGGTATGATATCAATAAAGTGAAGGTCCGGAAAGAGATTCTGGATCTTAATCTTTTTGTACCTCAGCTTGTGGATGAGTTTTACCCTATATTCAAGGAGAACCATCTGGAGTGTAAGACAGAGTACTCTGACGTGGCCCTGAATATTGAGGCCAACGGTGACCTGCTGGCCAGGGCCATAGGCAACCTGATCACCAATGCCGTCAAGTATGGTTCCGATGGCAAGCAGGTGGAGATCCGTACCGGCCAGAAGGATAAGATGGCCTATGTCTCCATCATTAATTACGGAAGAATCATACCGGGCACAGACCTGGAAAAGATCTTTGAAAAGTTTTACAGGGTGGAGACATCCCGGTCCACCCAGACAGGAGGAACCGGTCTGGGCCTGGCCATCGCCAAGAATGTGGTAGGTCTTCACGATGGCAATATCTGGGCCAGCAGTGACGAATCGGGAACATGTTTCCAGATTGAGCTGCCCCTGGTGTCATCTAAGAGAAAGAATTAATTGCCCTTAGGAGTGCTATGATTAATAATCTGTTCCGAACATACAAGAAAATAATTATATCGATTCTTGTGATCCTCAGTGCGGCCATGTTTCTGTTTTATAGCTGCCACCGTAAAAGCCAGGTGGAGGAGAAGACAGTCAGCTGGGAGAAGCTGACAGCCCCGGAAGGTAATGGCTCTTCTTTTCGTTTCGAGACAGAAGCCCTGAGGGGGACAGTGACTTTTGGTGCCGCCGGCTTTATCCCTAGGGATAAAGAGGTACCGGTTGCCCTCCAGGTCAGCTGTAAGGATGACTCCTTCATCGGCGTCATGAAGATTACCCTGCCGGGTCAGTCGGGAAGCGGAATCGATTACCAGGCTGCCGTCAGCTGTGTCAAGGGTGTGGTCACCAGGGTGGACCTGCAGGTCCCTTATCTGGGTAATCCCTCCTGCTTCGGTTTTGCCATTCATGACTCTTTCGGCACGGAGGAGATCTCCCAGGCTGTTGTGCCTGACTGGGCGGCCCAGGGTCTTGGCCTTTCTGAGACCGCAGACCAGGACGACTATATTTATGTGGGCTTTGTCAGTGACCGGCCTGAAAAGCTGGCTTACCTGGATGACCTGGAATATAATGCCGGTGGGGATAACAAGACCTTCAGGATGGTCTATTACAGCAGGGCTAATATGCCCAGAAGAATCGAAGAATTAAAACTACTTTCCGGCCTGGTAATAGATAATGCAGATACATCCAAGCTGGATGAGAGCCAGAAGGCCTGTCTCAAGGAATATGTGACCCAGGAGGAAGGCATCCTGATCCTGGCCCTGGGCAGATATCATGGCCGGGTTTTATCCGGCATGGGTGACCTGACCGGTAGCTGCCAGGTTGATACCAAGAATTCCGGACTGGTCTTTACAAACCGGGCTATCAATTCGGAAAATGTCAGACTAACCCTGTCCAGCCTTCTTTCCGGTGACCAAAAGGTCTGGGAGGAGCAAGGATTTTCCAGTCCGGAATCCTGTTGGACCAGAAAGACAGGCAAGGGCTGCCTGGCCCTGGTCAGCTTCAGCTTCCAGGACGGTGTCTTACTTCAGTGGAACAGCAGGAACCGGGTCTGCGCTGATCTTCTGGGAAGCCTTCTCAAGGAAAAGCTGGAGGACAGCCAGAAGGACAGCATTTCTCTCTGGTACGTGCAGAAAACCCTCTACGCTTTTCTGCATTCCCAAATGCCCAACACCTTTTTCTATGGATGCCTCTTTGTCCTTTATCTCTTTCTGCTGGTGGTTTTTGCCTACTATTTTCTGCGCAGACGGAAAAAGAGAGAATGGATCTGGGGAGTGGTTCCCCTCCTGTCTATCCTTTTTACCTCCTTCATGGCTATCCGGTCCCTGGGAATCGCCGGCATGGAGGGCTCTACCTTGTCAGCCATCCGGATTTCCGATGCAGGCCAGGAACAGGATACCATATATTTTCTCTATCAGAACGGGGAGAAAGAGGAGGCAGATGTCAATTTCCTGCCCTCCATAAAAAGCGTGATTCCTCTGGAATATAGTTTCAGAACTGATTCGACGGGAGAGGATAATCTGGTCTGCAGCAATAAAGTCCTGACTGTAAATCATACAAAGAATGGATATGCGGTTCTTTTTGATGAGCAGATTCCCGGTTCATCGAGATTGCTGGAGTTAAGCGGCCTGCCGGACCTGCCCGGCCAGGCAGGTAAGAGGGATGCTTTTACGGCGGACCTCCAAGCTGGCAAGGCAGCCTTTGAGGGAACAGTAAAAAATATATCCGGCAAGGATATGGATACTCTTCTGCTGGTAAGGGGAAATGAATACGTATTGAAAAAGAATCTGGCAGCCGGCAGCAGCGCCAGGATTAAGACGGAGGATGTGGAAGTCTATTCCTCCTCCCTTCCTGCCAACCTGTCCGACAGGGAGACCAGTGTGGTGGCTAATCTTTTGTCCTATGTCAGGCAGATTTATATGAATTCTACGGAGGGCCGGGACCAGGTGCTGTTGATTGGCCTTACAGACAAGGATGATTTCAGCTTGTTTTCTGATAAGAATAAGCTGAGGAATCATATCAGCCTCTTTGTCAATTACTATGATATGCCGGGTAAGGAAGATATCACCCGCATGTCCAATATCAACAGCTCAGCCCTGCAGGAGTCGGAAGAGGGCAGCTCTCTCAGTGAGGATTATCTTGAAAGAGACTGGGTGGAGGCCCAATATGCCTTTGATAAGCATAAGCTGATGTGGAGTCTGACCAGGGAGAAGGATTCCTTTAGCGGGACCATCTATGCCTACAATTATGACAAGAAGAAAAGAGAGAAAATTCTTCAGCGGCAGGGGGACTCCCTGGGCTGTGAGCAGCTCGAGCCTTACCTGTCAGAGATGAATGTGATGAAACTGACCTACCAGCTGCCCAATGGGGTGACCCAGGATGTGGCCCCCCTGATCAGCGCGGAGCTCAAAGACTTAGAAAAGGTAGAAGAAGATGCTGGAATTTCAGAATCTGACGGTGCAGAAAGATAACCGCAGGATCCTAGACCAATTGAATATGGAGGTTGTCGACGGTTCTATCGTGGGCCTTTTAGGTCCGGATTCCGATGCCAAAAGAATGGTTTTGAGGATTGCCGCCGCCATAGAATACCCTGACGGGGGAGATGTTCTTCTGGAGGGGAAGTCGGTTTTTGACAAGAAGGCCGGGACCTTTATGAAGTATGGCTACATGTCCAATGACCATGTGTTCTTCCACCAGCTCAAGCTCTTTGAGTACTATGAGATGTGTTTGTCTATCTACAAGATCCGGGGCAGGATGGCCCGGATCCGTATAGAGGATATCATCGAGCAGTTGGAACTGGAGAAATATACAGATCTTTATCTGGAGGAGCTGCCCCTGGAGATGAGACCCTTTGTCAGTCTTGGGCAGGCCATCATCCATGAACCATCCTGGCTCCTGCTGGACCATCCTTTCAACGATCTTGACGGCCTGGGCAGGGAGAAAATGAGGAACCTGCTGGCCCAGCTCCATGACCAGGGTATGTCCATCCTGCTTAACTGCTCCATGGTACCTGAGATGACAGGTCTGCTTACGGATGTGCTTGTCTTTGAGGAAGGAAAGATTGCCATCAGTGGTCCCATTGAGGAAGTGGTGGAGCAGATTATGCATGAAAGGCCGGTTCGTATGCACGTTCTGAGCAATATGGACGGAGCCCTGGATGTACTTAAAACCAATGATCTGGTGGAGAGGGTGATAGTAGACGGCAGCCATGTCATTTTCCGTTTCCGGGGAGATGACATTGAGGAGGCCAGGCTTTTATCTTCCATCGTAAAGAATGGAGTGCTTTTGCAGAATTATACCAGGGACCGGATCAATCTTGACGATATACTCTGGCGGTAGGGACCGACCGGCAGCCAGGATAGACTGACAATAAAAATTGGCCGGGGGCCGGGATAGACCGACAGTTAGGACCGACCGGCAGCCAGGATAGACTGACAGCAAAAATTGACCGGGGGCCAGGATAGACTGACAATAAAATTGACTGGCAGAAAAGATTGATTGACAGTATAAGACTTTTTGATATTTGATTACCCATTGCTGCAAAATGCTTTATGATCGTGAGGTATTGAGATGCTGAATCCTCTCTTAAGGGCAGAGTGGCTGCGGGAAGGACGGAGTAACCGCCTGGCAGTCACCATCATTTTCTATAATGCCATTCTGGCTTTGATTATCATCCTTTTTATGGTGTTTAATACAGAGTCCTTCCAGGAAGGCTACTATTTTGATCCGGCGGTCTACCGTTTCCAGTACTTTATCATCAGTGCCATCCAGATGGGTCTGATCCTCCTTTTTATGCCCTTTTCCGTATGGGGCCTTTTTATCAGGGATAATGATGAGGAGATGATCAGACGTTACAGGGTTATTCCTGGATTTTCCAGGAAATATGTCATGTCCAAGATCGGTCTCATTATGTCCATCGCCCTGCTTCTCTATGTATCCAGCCTGCCTGTGCTTTCCCTGGCCTGTATCTACAGCGGCGTGACCTGGACAGAGATTCTGAGACTGGGCCTCATGCTCATGTTCTTCTCCTTCTGGAGCGGGTCCATTGCCGTCTATGCTTTCATCCGCAGGCAGAGTGGAATCCGGGGCTTTTCCCTGGATGTTTTCATAAACCTTTTCTTCTTTATGGGCACCCTGCTGCTGTCTGAGTTCATCCATTCCGTGGCGGCCCTGTCCCAGGGAGCTGAGGCGGTGGCAGACAGCGCCGATATTTGTATGTTGCTGGTGAGTATGAATCCCCTGGTCTGTCTGACTGGTTACCTGGCCAATATCACAGGGGACAACAGTGTGATCAATGCCTTCTGCAGTCACATAGGCTATGATAATTCAGGGGAAATGTTTACTTTTACTTTTTTTAAGCTGGCCGGACTGGCCGGTATCCTGATTGGCCTGCTTTTTCTCTATCAGGCCGTCGCCTACCTGGACCGGGATGCCAGGAGGAGGGATGCCCTTGTGAAAGCAGAAACTTTATGATATATTAACAGCTGGATTCTAAAGGCAAGTGCAGAAGATTGATCCATTGGAGGATATGATGAGTTTGATTTATAAGAGTACGAGAAATAATAATGAGACGGCAACTGCTTCCGAGGCTATTCTGAGAGGACTGGCAGGCCAGGGAGGTCTCTATGTTCCCACAGAGATCCCCAGGCTGGAGACACCCTTTAAGGACCTTTCTGCCATGTCCTACCAGGAAGTTGCCTATGAGGTGATGAAGCTGTTTCTGACAGACTTCACTGAGGAGGAGTTAAAGCATTGTATCAACAATGCCTACGATAAAAAGTTTGACACAGACCACATCGCTGAGCTGGTGAAAAAGGGAGACGCCTGGTTTTTAGAGCTCTTCCACGGAGCAACCATAGCCTTTAAGGATATGGCCCTTTCCATCCTGCCCTATTTGCTTACCACCAGTGCAAAGAAGAACAAGGTCAGCAATGAGATTGTGATTCTGACAGCCACCTCCGGTGATACGGGCAAGGCGGCCCTGGCAGGCTTTGCGGACGTTCCGGGGACTAAAATCATCGTCTTTTATCCCAAGCATGGAGTGAGCCCCATCCAGGAGAAGCAGATGGTTACCCAGCGGGGGGCCAATACCTATGTTATCGGTATCGAGGGTAATTTTGACGATGCCCAGACCGGTGTAAAGAAGATGTTCTCGGATCCGGACCTGGCCAGGGAGATGGCAGAGGCCGGTTACCAGTTTTCCTCTGCTAATTCCATCAATGTGGGCCGGCTTGTGCCCCAGGTAGTCTACTATGTCTACAGCTATGCCCAGCTGCTTAAGGAAGGCCAGATCGCTGAGGGAGACCCGGTCAATGTGGTCGTGCCCACAGGTAATTTTGGTAATATCCTGGCTGCCTACTACGCAAAACAGATGGGGATACCATTTGCCAGACTGATTTGTGCCTCCAATGAGAACAAGGTCCTCTTTGATTTCTTCAGGACAGGCTGCTATGACAGAAACAGGGATTTTATCCTTACCTCTTCCCCCTCTATGGATATACTTATCTCCAGCAACCTGGAAAGACTGATCTACCAGACGGCAGGCAGGGATGCTGACCTTAACAATAAGCTGATGCAGGAGCTCTCCCAGAAGGGAAGCTACACAGTGACAGACCAGATGCGCAGCCAGATGGAGGTCTTTTACGGTAATTATGGAAGTGAGGAAGACACGGCAGAAGCCATCCGGACCATGTACAGGGAGTGCGGTTATGTGATGGATACCCACACAGCCGTGGCGGACAGTGTCTATAAGAAGTACGTGGCTGAGACGGGCGATAAGACAATTACAGTGATTGCCTCTACTGCCAGCCCCTTCAAGTTTACCAGGAGTGTCATGAACGCTATAGACCCGGCCTACGACAGCAAGGGGGATTTCGAACTGATCGATGAACTCTCAAGGATTTCCGGGGTCAAGGTTCCCCAGGCCATAGAGGATATCCGGTCTGCCCCTGTTCTCCATGATACGGTTTGTCCCACTGAGGACATGGCTGTCCATGTGAAAAAGATCCTTGGCATAGACTAGCTTACAACAGACTAGCTTAAAACAGCCCGGTTAAAAAAGACTAGGTTAAAACAGCCCGGTTAAAAAAGACTAGTTTAAAACAGTCCAGTTAAAAAAGACTGGTTTAAAATCAGTCCGGTTAAAAAAGACTGGCTATAAACAGGATTAATTATATTTAGAAGGATTCTGGCAGAAACCAGATTAAAAAGCCCTGCAGAAAAGACCCCTGCAGGGCTTTTCCAAGCTCCTTCGAAGCTGGGGAATTTTTTGGAAAAGTTGTCAGCCGTGCATAGCTTCCGGGATGTTTTGAAAAAAATCATCAGTTGAGCCAAAAATAATTGCAAAATAATGATTGACAATATCCCTATATTAATGGTATTATACAAATTACGCGAATAATACAATGGGCTTATTGTCCGAGAATATTATGCTGGTATATCATTCGCGTGCTAAAGGAAGTGCGCTGATTAAGGAAGGGTAATGGACATGGTACGGTACCCTTCTTTCAATTGTCTGTCAAGAGCACTTTTACTGACAGGCAGGCCGCCGGGGCCGGGGCGGGCTATTCTTTAAGATATTCTTTAAGAAGGACCACCGGGGTGTCAGCGGCAGAGAAAAGAGGAGGGCATATGGAAGACAGCAGAATGGAATACTCCAATATTATGGAGTCGCTTCTTAAAAAAGCACAGAAGAACAAGAATGTTCTGGAATACAAAGAGATCAATGATGCCTTTGTAAATATTCCGTTGAGCCCGGATGATTTTGAGTGGATTCTGAATTTCCTTGAAAAGCATAACGTGGATGTACTGAATACCAGCGAGGATGGTCCCGATGATGATGAGTATCTTGACGATGACGATGAGAATGTAAAGATCATCGACGACACGGATATTCTTGAGGGCGTCAGCCTGGAGGATCCTGTCCGTATGTATTTAAAGGAGATTGGTAATATACCCCTTCTGACGGTGGACGAGGAGGTCTTCCTGGCCCAGCGTATCGAGAAGGGAGACGAGCAGGCCAGACAGCAGCTGATTGAGGCTAACCTTAGGCTGGTTGTCAGTATTGCCAAGAAGTATGTAGGCCGGGGTATGTCTTTCCTGGACCTGATTCAGGAAGGTAATATGGGTCTCATGAAGGCCGTCGAGAAGTTTGATTACAAGAAGGGTAATAAGTTCAGTACTTATTCCACCTGGTGGATCAGACAGGCGATTTCCCGCGCCATCAACGATAAATCCCGAATCATCCGGATCCCGGTTCATCAGTGCGAGCGGATCAACAAAGTCCGGCGCGCCATGCGGGAACTCTCCCAGACCCTCGGCAGGGAAGTTACTCCGGAAGACATCGCCGAGAAGCTCGATATGCCCGTCGAGCAGGTTGATACGCTCCTGAATTACTCCATGGATGCCGTCTCCCTTGACA
>DLBH01000045.1:0-321 GCA_002494165.1 Lachnospiraceae bacterium UBA7026
ACGGCCTTGATGGCCTCCATCAGCTGAACCTTGGGATCAGACGGGAAGTCCTTGCCGATCTTGCCCTTGTACTCGGCCTTGAACTGCTCTGCCAGCTCCTTGAGGTCGTCAGCTGTAAGGTCTACGTCCTGAGTAACATTTCTGTCCTTCTTCATCTTGTCGATCAGCTCTTCGAAGTACTTTTTGCCAACCTCCATAACAACGTCGGAGAACATCTGGATGAAACGACGATAGCAGTCCCAAGCCCAACGGGGATTGCCGGACTTCTCAGCCAGAACCTCAACAACTTCCTCGTTAAGACCGAGGTTGAGGATGGTGTCC
>DLBH01000045.1:394-17664 GCA_002494165.1 Lachnospiraceae bacterium UBA7026
TCCATCATACCAGGCATGGAAGCCCTGGCACCGGAACGTACGGATACGAGCAGCGGATTCTCCTTGTCACCAAACTTCTTGCCGGTGATCTCTTCCATCTTCACGATGTGCTCATTGATCTGAGCCTGGATCTCATCATTGATCTCACGGCCGTCCTCATAGTACTGTGTACAGGCCTCTGTTGTGATGGTGAATCCCTGCGGTACCGGAAGTCCGATATTTGTCATCTCAGCCAGGTTGGCACCCTTACCACCGAGCAGCTCACGCATATCCGCGTTACCCTCAGTAAACAAATATACCCATTTAGCCATTTTTTTCCTCCTTATGTTTAAATATAATGAAATTATATATCGCGAGCCTTAAGCTTTTTACCAGCTGATCCAGCCACCTTGGGCCGGCTGCCGTCCAAAGAAAAAAACTCATCATTGCATACAAGTTCAGTATAACACAAAGGAAAATCCTTTGCCATATTTTAATTCTTAATTTACTTCTTTTTACCAGTATCCCGACTAAACCTTTTTTGTATCTATCAAAGGCTGACCAAAATCAAAATACCCAGTATGGCAAGAAAGCCCAGGCAAGTCATCATCATGGCAAAAGAGAAGGTCCGCATAATCGGGTCAAGGGCCAGGTAGGTGGTCTCCCTGATATCAAAAAATGTATTTCTCTTCTGGCTTTTTCTCTTCTTTTCCCGAAGGATCGTCTTCCGGGCCAGCAGGATCAGCAGGTCCAGGCTGTCCGCCAGAATCCTGGCCGCGATGGACAGGGGCAGAAGGCAGACCTTGAAAAGGAAGGGTTTGTAAAGCATTTCTTCCAGGTCAAGTCTCGCCGGCCACAGGTCAGCGTAGTCCCCGTCTTTCATGAGCAGCCTGCGGACGGGCAGAAGATAAAGAAAAGCACCGATTGCCAGGGATATGACCGAACCTTTCAGATTTTCCAAACTGAAGGCATGGAAGGAAAGGATCTCTTCATAGCCTGTCATAAAAGCCGCCAGTCTGCAGCTGACCGCAGGCTGGCCCAGAACCAGCATAAAAAGGGAAGACCCGAAAATGACAGCGGCACTGCAGGAGTTCATGTAGGGTCTGCCCTGACCAGGTCCCCGGTCGTAACTTTTCTGCAGGTCCGGATCCCGGTTCTCCTCCACAAAGACACAAAGGAACAGCTTCAGCATATAAGCAAAGGTACAGCCTCCGGCAAGGAGGAAGGTCCATTCCAGAACCGGGGCCAGTTTAAGAAGGCCCGCTCCTTCCAGGATACTCTCATGGAGGAGGGTCTTACTGATATAGCCGTTAAAAAGCGGAACACCGCTGATACCCAGGCCGCCCAGGGCGAAAGCCGCCTTGAGCAGGGGCTTCTTCCTTCCAAAGCCCCGGATCTCATTGAGGTTGAGCCTGTGGATGTTCATGACAACCACGCCGGCGACGCAAAAGAGGGTCAGTTTAATCAGGGAATGGTTGACCATATGGAGGACTGTGCCCGCGTAGGCCAGGCCGGCACCCTCCTCTTCTCCCCCACAGGAAAGAAGCACTGCCATACCGATCCCGATCAGGATAAAGCCGATCTGGGACATGGAGGAACAGGCCAGGGTCCGCTTGAGATTGACAGAAAAGAGGGCAAGGACCGCCCCTAAGACCATGGTAACGGCTCCCAGTAGCAGGATCAGGACAGCGAAGCCCCGGTAGGCCTCCTGACCTGCTATGGCGGTCAGGGAAGTCATAAGAATACCGTAGATACCCACCTTGGTCAGGATACCCGAAAGAAGGGCTGATGCCGGTGAGGGTGCTACGGGATGGGCCTTGGGCAGCCAGATGTGTAAGGGGAACATACCTGCCTTGGCTCCGAAGCCAAAGAGGATGCATACCGCCCCGGCCAGAATCTGACCCTGGGCAGCTGTCAGGCCGGCAGGGCTCCCGGAGCCGGATGCCCGGAAGGCCAGAGCCACAGCCTCATGGAGATCGTCGAACCGAAGAGTCCCTGCGCCATGCTGGAGCAGCAGCAGACCCATAAAGAGAATCAGGCCTCCGGTCACGGCGACGAACAGGTAGGTATAGGCAGCCTTTACCGCCTCTTCCGTCTCCTCATGGATGACCCAGGTAAAAGAGGTGAAGGACAAAATCTCAAAAAAGACGAAGCTGGTCATCAGATCTGCCGAAAGCATAACCCCTTCCGTGGCCCCCAGAGTGACCAGGATAAAGAGCCAGTAACGGTTGAGTCCTTCCCTCTCCTGTTTGAAATACTCCAGGGAAAAAAGACCGGTTCCCGCCCACATGAAGGCTGTGATAATGGCATAGACCGTCCGGAAGCCGTCGGCCTCAAAAGAGAGACCGCCTGCCAGAATCCCCCCCAGTTTAAAGGCGGCGGATGCCCGGATCCCGCTGTCGAGCAGCAGCAGGGAAAGCAGCAGCTCCGCCAGGGAAACCACCGTCACAAAGCCATCCCGGAATGATTCATTTTTCCGCCCTGCCGGCCAGGCTGCCAGGCCGGCCAGAATGGGCATAAATACAAGAATAATTGAGATCATGACTGACCCCTTTCTCTATCATTTAAAAAGTCTTGTCTGTTATATGTTTCGTTGCCCGCAGCCAGTGCCGGCCGTTCAGGCCTGTCCGGCCGGCAGGTGGGAAAACTCTCTCTCCTGCCCACACTCCTTTGCCACATGAGCCATTTACTCCCTGCTAAATAAGGCCCTGGGCGATCTGCCGGATAAAATGCATGATGGGCTGGGGGTAAAGACCAAAAATAATATTGGCCGCAGTGAAAACACCAATAGGAATAAGCATCCTTGGACCCGCGTCATGGACACCCTGGCCCTTGAAATAATCTTTGTCATCCGGCGGAAAAAAGGCCCTGGCCGTCACTGTCAGGGTGTACATGGCACACAGGAAGGCAGATATGACCAGACAGACTACACCGGCCAGGCCGTAGGGAGTTCCTGACAAGGCTCCTGCCCGGAAGAGCTGCCACTTGGATACAAAACCGCAAAAGGCAGGAATTCCAGTCAGGGATAAAGCCGCCAAAGTATAGAAAATGAAGGTGACAGGCATTTTTTTACCCACACCGTTGATCTCGTAAACATAGCTTTTACCAGTCACATGCATAAAGGCACCGGCGCACATAAACAAGCTGATCTTGATAATCCCATGGAAAAGCATATGAGCAATCCCTGCCGTCAGACCTGTCTCTGTCAGCAGCATGACACCAAAAAGCATGTAGGACAGGTTGCTGACGGTCGAGTAGGCCAGTCTCCTCTTAAAATGTCTTTCCCTGAGGGCCATGGCCGCCGCAAACAAAAGGGTAAAGGACACGTCAATCAGGCAGAGCTTCTGGGCCCAGGTTCCCATAAGAAACTCCGGCCCGAAACCGTACCAGGTCATGCGGATCACACAGAAGACACCGGAATTAACCACTGCCACCGCATGGAGCAGGGCCGTCACAGGGGTCGGGGCCGCCGAAGCCGTAGGCAGCCAGCCATGGAGGGGAAAGACGGCCGCCTTGACACCAAAGCCAAAAAAGCCGCAGACAAAGGCAAAGAGCATCAGCTGCTGCCATCTGTCATCTACCTGGGCCAGAAAGCCACCCCAGGCGAAATCACCGCCATCGCCCAGAACAGTGAGGACCACCACTGGAAAGAGGGCCACCGAGGCTCCCCCTATGGTGTAGGCCGCATATTTTCTTCCGGCATACATACTCTCGTGGTCCATGTAATGGGTGACCAGAGGCAGGGTAACCAGGGTCAGCATTTCATAAAAAACATAGACTGTGGTCATGTTGGCCGCAAAGGCCACACCACAGGTTATACCGTAGGTCATGGTATAAAAAGCATAAAAAGAATTCTTATGGGCGGCATGGTCCATGTATTCAAATGCATAAATGACTACCAGGGGCCACATAAGGGAAATCATGCCGGCAAAAAGAGCACCCAGGCCGTCCAGCCTCAGGTCTATGGAAAAGCCGCCGCTGAAGCTGTAGAAGGTAAAGACGTCCCTCTCCGCTCCCAGCAGGGCCAGCCAGACCAGGATACTGTTGAAGACTGTCACCGACTCCACATAAATATTTCTGGCCCTGTCCGTCCTGAACTGGATGGGAAAAACCAGAAAGCCGCCAAGGACCGGGACCAGGATGGCCGCACCGATCAGGATACAACTGATTAGAGGTGAAAAATGGAATGGAATATTCATATCAGATACCTCCCGTCACTAGTCCGGCTATGCTGCCGCCGAAAAGGCCGGCTGCCAGGGCAGACCCACACAGGGCCAGCATGGGAATGGTCATGACCAGGGAAGCCCGGCCCCCCTGATAGCCCTCCTCCCCATGAAAGTCCCTGCCCGGGAAAAAGCCATCGATCACCAGCGGGAAAAGATATCCTGCCGTGAGCAGGGCTGAGACCAGCAAAACCAGGGGAATCAGCCAGGCAAACAGGCCCGGCGCCCCCTCCAGGGCAGCCAGGCAGATCTTCCACTTACTGAGATAGCCGCCCATGGGCGGAATCCCTACCAGGGAAAGGGCCGCCAGCATAAAGGCCCAGACCACCAGGGGCATCTGCCTGCCGATACCGCGCAGGTCTTTTACCTGCCGGATGCCGGCATAGTAGATAAAGGCCCCGGCTGCCAGGAAAAGACAGCCCTTGGCCGCTGAGTGACTCATGGCATGAATCAAAGCGCCCTCCAGGCCCTGCCGGCTTAAGAGAGCCATGCCCAGCATCATATAGGAAAGCTGGCTGACCGTAGAGTAAGCCAGCCTTTTTTTCAGGTTTTTTTCGCAGAAGGCCATGGTGGACCCCATGAGAACCGTCAGCAGGGCCAGGATCATCCAGGCATACTGGACCCAGCTTCCTCTTAAAAGGTCCGTTCCCACGGCATAATAGACCAGGCGGCCTACAGCGAGAATACCCGCCTTGGCAATGATACCAGACAGGAGAGAGGATGCCGGCGCCGGTGCTATGGGGTGGGCCGTAGGCAGCCAGCCGTGCATGGGAAACATACCCGCCTTGGTGCCAAAACCTACAATACCGACAAAAACCATAGCCAGAAACAAGGGTTCCCGCCCGGCCACTGCCTGAGGATCCACAAAACCGCCAGGCACAAAAGTTCCTGAGCCTTCTGAAAAATAGTAGACGAAGAAAAGGGACATGAGCCCCATCAAAGCACCCGCCACCGAATAAAAGAGATATTTCATTCCTGCCCTTACAGCTTCCTTAGTCCTCTCATGAAGAACCAGCGGCACGGTGGACAGGGTCGCCATCTCAAAGGACAAATACATGGTCAGCAGGTTACGTGCCGCGCAGACTGAAACCATGGCCGCAAAGGAAATAAAGAAGAAGGCTGCGAAGGTCTCTCCTCTTTTTTCCATCTTCATATACTCAAAAGAATAAAAACATACTGCCGTATATAGAATCATGACTGCCGCCAGGAAAAATCTTCCGAAGCTGTCAAAGCCCAGGGCCAGGACAACCCGGTCTGACAAGGCAGCCAGCTGGATTTCTTGGCCGTAAACCATGGCAAGAAGGCAGACCAGGTCACTGCCGGCCATAACCAGGCCATAAAAGCAACGCCGGTCCCTATCCTTCCCCAGGGGAAGACAGGCCGCCAGCAATCCGCCGATGATAGGAAATAAAATAGCAGCAAGGATTAACATCACAACCTCCAGTAAAAGATCAGCCAAACATGGCCAGTCCTTTTTGTATCAGGTCCACCAGGACCCAGGAAAAGAGACCCAGAAACAGGTTGGCAGCAATCAGCAGGGCCATGGGGACAAGATAGTCCGCCTTGAGTCCCCGGGCCTGCTTTCTGCCCGGAGCTTTATAGCGGCCCTTTTCCTGGGGCTCCGTAAAAATACGAATGGCCGTACGGACAAAATACATGGCATTTAAAAGTGAACTTATAGCCAGAGCCAGCATGACCAGAACCAGCTTTTTCCCACTCCCCGAATCAACCGCCGCCAGGGCGAAAAGGAGTTTGGAGGAAAAGCCGGCAAAAACCGGGATACCGATCATGGACAGGGCTCCGAAAAGAAAGCAGTAACCTGCACTCTGATTCCTGATACCGCTTCCCTGCAGGTCCCGGAACTTAAGACTGTCCCCTGAAACCTCCGCCAGCCGGGGCGTGGTCAAAAAGAGCAGGGACTTGGTCAGGGCATGGGCGATAATCTGGAACATGGCCGCCGTGTAGCCGGCCAGTCCTCCCAGGCCTATACCCATATAGATATAACCGATCTGGGCCGCCGAGGAAAAGGCTACCATATGATTGATATTATTGGCCCGGATGGCCGATATGGAGCCAAAAACCATACCCAGCATGCCAAGGACAAATAAAACATTTCCCAGGGGCAGGCTCTCGAAAATCCGGATGCCGATGACCCGGTAATAAATCTTGAATAAAAGGAAAATATAGGCCTTAGATACCAGGGAGGACAGTATGGCCGCCGATGTGGGTGTAGCCCAGCCATAGGTATCCGGCATCCAGTAATGGAAGGGGAAGAGGCCACTCTTTATCCCCAGACCCATGGTCAGAATTCCCAGACACAGGGTCAGCTCAAGGGTCATGGTTCCCGGAGCACCGGCCAGCTGGGCAATCTGCTCCTGCATGGACATCATCAGCAGGTTGCCGGTAATGTCATAAAAAAGCACCACTCCCAGAAGGAACAGTCCTGAACCTAAAAGGTTTAGTATCATGTATCTGACCGCTGCCAGGGTAGTCCTGCCAATCTCCCTCACGATCAGGATTCCACAGCTGGTCAGGGTCAGAATCTCCAGAAAGACATAGCCTGTGAAGATATCATTGGTCCAGATGAGGGCCATCAGTGCTGCCGTCATCAGGTTGATCAGGGCATAGTAAAGGTTGATCTTGCTCTCGTCCACATCCACCTTCACATAGCGCTTGCCGGAAACGACGGCGCACACCATGATCAAGAGGAAAACAAAAGCCATCAGGGCCTCCAGAATACCGGCCCGGATCTCATTTCCCCAGGGTGCCGGGAACTCGCCCATGACATAGGTGAAGGTCCCGTTGCGGATCGTGTAAGCCAGAACCAGCCCATTCATGACCAGAAGCAGACATTCATATACAATTGTATATCTTCTCGCAGCCCGGCCCTTCAGAAGAAAGCAGAGCACTCCGGAAAAGAGGCTCAGAACAATGGTGAAGAGGGGCAGGTTTGTAACAAATGCCAAGGTCAGCGGTCCTCCTGCTCGTGGATTGAAAGTGCGTAAATGTCATCAAGGTACAGGGTGTGGTAACGCTTGTAAAGCCGGATGGTCAGAGCCAGCATAATGGCTGTCACTGACACGGATACCACGATGCCGGTCAGAACCAGGCCTGCCGGAACAGGATTGATATAGGCCTCTGTTTTCTGAATCCCATTCTCAATAATAGGAGCCTTCCTCCCTGAGATGTAACCCATGGAAGCCAGCAGAAGGAAGGTTCCTGTATCCATGATGTTCATACCGATCAGCTTCTTGATCAGGTTTCTCTGGAAAAGCATCATGGTAAAGCCGATTCCGAAAAGAATGACTGCTACCGCTTCCTCATAGTTTATACCAAGATTCTCAATCATCTTCATCCTCCTGCCTGCCCTCCTGCCGGGGGCCGGTCATTTTCATAAGCCGGGCTACGGGCCTGCCATCTTCATCGCAGACCAGGTCTTCCGGTCCTGCATTCTCCAAAGGGTTCTCCGGCCTGGCCACTTTCCTAAGCCGGGCTATGGGCCTGCCATCCTCATCCACTGCGGGATCCTTATGGCTGCCGCCTTTTCTGACGAGGCTTGCCGACCTGCTTTTTTCCACCAGAGAGTCCGTCTCGTACTCGCCGCCTATATTACCGCGGACGAAAAGGCTGTAAAAGCCGAACATGGTACAGGCCACAACGATACCCACGGCGATATCCAGGGGTAGAATCAGTCCTCCGCTGAAAATAGCTCCGGGTGTCCCCTTGGGTATATGGTTGTCCAGGCCATTGGCACCGGTAAAAAAGACATAGCCCTTGGCAAAGCTGTAAAAGCCCAGGGCCACGAAGGTGATCACTGAGGAGGCTTTTGCCGTCAGATAGCGGTCCACGGTCTTGAAACCGAAGGCCGCAGCCGACATGATCAGGGCAGCCCCCATGACCGCTCCGCCGGAAAAGCCTCCTCCCGGTGAATTCTGGCCGTTTAATAAAATATAGATTCCGTAAATAAATACCACCGGCAGCAGGACCGATCCCACAAAGCGGATGATGCTGTCTTTGGACAGATCATAGTAGGCATCCTGCTGGATCGTATAATAATCCTCAAAGTCCGTGCGCATGTTTTTCCTGTCAATTCTCAGCAGAATCATGACACAGACCAGGGCAGTGAACAAAACATGGGACTCACCCAGGGTGTCAAAGGCCCGGTAATCAAGAATCAGGCCGGACACGATGTTGACGGCACCGGTCTCCTCCAGACCTTCCTCCACATATCTCTCCACCATGGGAATGGTCCGGGGATTCTCCTCCCCGTAGTGGGGCAGGAGGGACACCAGAAAGAGCAGGACACTGATCAGAAATATACAGCTGATGACTGCCACAACATTGTAAAGACGGCGGAAGCCTCTCTGCTCTGCCTCGATAACCGTGTAGGTTCTGGCCTCCTGGTTGAGTCTTTCCAGGAGTGACTTCTTCTCCTTTTTCACCTGCTCCCTGCCGTGGTCCGGGACCTCTGTGGTATCCATGACATGCTCAAGAAGGTCGTAGTCACCGCTGAGCCACTTATTCATCCGGTCCTTCTTCATAAAGACCTCCTTCCACATCCTTCTCCACATCCTCACCCGCGTCAACGGCACGGATTTTCTTCAGGGTCAGCAGGAATAAGACACCGCTGATTCCTGCTCCCACTGCCGCCTCCGTGATGGCCAGGTCCGGGGATTCCAGAAGAATCCAGACCATGCACATAACAGAGGAATAAGACATGAAGATGACCACTGCAGCCAGAAGGTTTTTGGTCAGATTCACCCCTATGGCACACATGATCAGAAGCAGGAGCAGGGCGATTTTAATGATTTCCATCAATTCCATGACGGTCTCCCCCTCCTTTCCTTCTTTCTTCTCTGGCAGCCTCCATAATCAGCAGGGTCTCCCGCAGGAAATCCTCTTCCTCATCGGACTCCCCGGTCTCTTCCCCCACGGGTCTTCCGGGCCTGGAACCGGCAGACGGATCCTCTTCCCCGGATCGTTCCGGTCCGGGGCCGGAAGTCATTCCTTCCATGCCGGACTCAGCCCTGAAGGGTCCTCTCACATATTTATCAAGCTTCCTGTTGGTATAGTATTCAACCTGACTGAGGAAATGGGTGGATACAGGGGAGGTAAACCACATAAAAAGCAGAATCAGAAAAAGCTTCAGGGTGGCAAACCTGGGCCCTGATGCCACAGCCAGTCCCGCGATCACGCAAAAAAGAGCAAGGGTATCGCCCACTCCCGCCGCATGCATACGGTTCATCACAAAACCAAACCTGTATAAACCCAGCACCTCAATGGCAAAACAGACCAGGGCAGCCAAAAGAAAAAAGGCTGTCACTCCAAAGCGGATCCATTCTAACATGCTTATCCCCCTTCCTCACCAGAGTCTGTTATCGTAATCTTCAGCTTCCAAACCGGCATTTTCCTTATGGAGGGTCTCCTTTTTCCGGGGGGACACCTTTTTCCGGGACCTGTCCCTGGCATCCCTGGGAATGTAGACCGCCGCCAGCATGAGTACGGAAATAAAACTGATCATGGCATAAATCAGAGCCACATCCAGCAGATAGTCCTCTCCCAGCAGCAGGGTCAGCACCGCTATGGAAGAAATGACCAGGGTTCCGATTACATTGACCGACATGATCCGGTCAGTGATCCTGGGTCCCCGGATGGCCCTGACCATGGTCAGACCGATCAGGACGATAAAAACCAGTAAAACAACCACGTAAAGGACGTGGTATGCCTGCTCCACATTCATCGCACCCTCCTTAACAGTTTAACAAAAGAACCCTCTTCCACTCCCTGGGCCAGTTCTTCCCTGAGACAGTGAACCAGAAAATAATCTCCCTCCTGAAGCACCGTGTAGGTACCCGGAGTCAAAGTGATGGAATTGGCCAGAATCACATTCTGCATCTCGGTCGGCAGGCCGGAATGAAACTCCACGAAAACCGGGTCCGGTTTCCGGTCCCGGCTCCAGATGATGGCAATCACACCGACCGAAGCCTTGATAATCTCCAAAACCAGATTAAGAATATAAAGAAAGACAATTGGAAGACTCCGCAAAAGCTGCAGATCTTTTTTCGGGGAGTAATCCAGGGCCCGGGCCGCCAGAAAATAGATGGCCACCGAAACCCCCATTCCAATCAGGACCAGTTCCAGAGTTATCCTTCCATTCAAAATAATCCATATGACAAAAAATAAAAAAGCCATAAAAAACCTCTTTTATAACCATTATTTATACTGAAAATATCAGCGTTTTAGCTTGAATCATTCTACACCCATAAAGCACATTTGTAAATATTAAACATAATCGGTACAGGTAGCCTCCTCACTGGGTGTGGTCACGCCGGCAACATCATTCTTACCATGTCAATGGGCATCCCCAAAGCTTATTTAAGTCCCAGCCCATAGCTATTATCATAAGGCGGAATATAAGAATTTCCAGCTGGCACATCCCCGGAGATTATTAATAAACGAAAACCAAGGATTATTCTATTATATACCATAACCTGTCTATTAAAAAAGCCGCGGAGGGACCCTGCACAGGCAGGGCCGTCCTTCCGCGGCCGGCTTGCTCTTACGGAAAGACCCGGGCATGGCTTCATAGGGCCAGATTCCCCTGGCTTCCCGGATCTAGAGCTTTCCGATAATCTCCCTTTTGTAGGCGAGAAACTGGTCAGACAGAGAAAAATTCTCATCTCTGGGTTTCTTTTCTTTGATGATGATCTGGTCCCTGATCTGGCCAGGCGTCCCATTCAGGATATAAATCCTGTCTGAAAGAAGAATGGCCTCATCAATATCATGGGTGATAAAAAGGGTCGACAGGTCAATCCTCTCCATGACGTCCAGATACCACTTATGAATCAGCGACTTGGTTATGGTATCGAGGGCACTGAAGGGCTCATCTAAGAGGGCCACACCCTGGGATGACAGGTAGGTCCTGAGCAGGGCTGCCCTCTGCCGCATACCCCCAGACAACTGGCAGGGGTAAAGGTACTGGGTTCCCTCCAGGCCAAAGTCCTCAAAAAGGGGGTCTGCCTGGGCTCTGGCCTCCTTCCTGCCCATGCCCCGGATGACCAGGGGCAGGGATACATTATCGATAATTTTTTTATGGGAAAACAACATATCCTTTTGCAGCATATAGCTGACCCTGCCGGGATTGCCGGTCACATCCTCTCCCCGCAGGAGGACCCTGCCCTCCTCGGGAAGGGTCAGGCCGGACAGGACATGGAAAAGGGTGGTCTTGCCGGACCCGCTCATACCGAGAAGGCTGACCAGCTCCCCCTTGCCCAGCTCAATATTGATATCTCTTATGATAGTCTTGCCACTGTATTTTTTTGTGATATGGTCTGCCTGAAGCAGGATCTCCTTGTCCATAGCTTGTCTTCTTTCCTGCGGATCATCCGCCATTTTGCCCCTACTGGGGAAGATAATCATTGGAGTAGCCCAGGCCTGTCAGGTCATGGCTGGTCAGCTTGTTCTGGGCCAGCCAGCTGTAAAAGCCATCCCAGCGGGCCTGGTCGATCAGGCCCCAGGCCGGTGCGTCTGCCACGTACTGGTCAGCAAGCCAGGTCTGGCTGGCCTTGACCAGGTCTGCGGAATCAGCCAGAGACCCGGTCTCATCCCCGTCAATCAGCATCTGGGCTGCCTGGTCAGGATTCTCCATGGCATACTCGTAGCCCTTTTTCGTTGCGGCAAGGAAGGCCTTGGCCAGATCAGGGGACTCTTTAAGGAAATCATTATTGGCAATGATGACTGGTGTATAGTAATCAAATACTTCGTTGATATCCCTGAAATTCCAGTAGTCTACATCCACCTTTTCGATATCGGCAGTGATACCTCCCCAGCCATAGAAGATCCAGATGGCATCGGTCTGGTGGGCCGCCAGGGCTGCCGGCTCATCAGTGATATTATTGGGAATCAGGGTAACCTTGTCAAAGTCTCCCCCGTCATCGGTCACAACCTGTTTTAAAGTGGCCAGTTCCACCGGTGAATTCCAGGTGGAATACTGCTTGCCTTCCAGTCCCTTGGGCCGGTCGATACCGTCACCCTTTCTGGAAATAATACCAGAGGTGTTATGCTGGATCAGGCCTGCCACTGCCGTGATCCCCAGAGGGTCGTCCATATCCAGGGCTGCCGCCATGGTATCCTGAGCTTCCACGGCAAACTGGGCCTGGCCGGAAGCACACATGGTCGCGGCTCCATCCTCCGGCGGCTGGACGATCTCCACATCCAGGCCGGCCTCCTCATAATAGCCCTGGGCCTTGGCCACGTAAATGCCGGTGTGGTTGGTATTGGGGGTCCAGTCCAGGCAGAAAGTAATCTTAGTTAGTTCCTTGTCTTCCTGGCCGCTACTTTCTCCCGCCTTCTGGCCGGAAGAAGACCCACAGGCAGCCAGGCCCAGAGCCATGGCCACACAGAGCAATAAGCTGACAGGTTTTCTAAAAATATTCTTTTTCATATCTAGTCCTCCTCAAAATGACGCAAATAATTGTTTTGTCTATTTTCCCGTCTCCCCGGCCGAAGCCCGGTCCTGTCTCTTTTCCACCTGGACCCAGGGCATGGCGACCCGGCTTAACAGGTTTACAAAGGCCATGAGCAGGAGACTGATGATCACAATGAATATGATGACCGCAAACATTTTATCAAAGGCATAGGCCTTCTTCACCCTGGTCATGTAGACACCCAGACCCTCAAAGCCTCCCAGCCATTCGGAAATGACCGCGCCTACAACAGCGTAGGATGCGGAAATCCGCAGGCCGGAAAAAAAGTTGGGCAGGGCCGAGGGGAATTTCACATGGGTGAAAATCTGCATCCTCCCCGCTCCCATGGCCCTCATGAGGTCAATGGCGTCCCGGTCCACATTCCGGTAGCCGTCTAAAAGGCCCACCGTTATGGGAAAAAATGTGGTGATGACCACCAGGGTAATCTTGGGAGCCATGCCAAAACCCATCCACAACACCAGCAGGGGCGCTATGGCTATGGTAGGGATGGTCTGGGTAATGATCATCAGGGGATAGAGGGCCCGGTCCAGAAGCAGGAAACGGTCCATGACCGTGGCCGTGAAAAAGGCCAGAACCACACCGATACAAAGGCCGTAAAAGGCCTCCTGCAGGGTCACCCTGCTGTGGTCCATGATGGTGGGAAAACCATTGACCATGGCCCTGGCCACATCCACAGGGGATGGCAGCATGTACGCAGGAACCGCCCCGGTCTCACAGACCAGAAACCAGACCAGGCAGATCAGGGCCAGGGCTGCCGCCGCCGGCAGCTTACTGGTGATGCTTGGTAACTTTCCGTTC
This sequence comes from Lachnospiraceae bacterium UBA7026, assembly GCA_002494165.1. GTDB lineage: Bacteria > Bacillota > Clostridia > Lachnospirales > Lachnospiraceae > Anaerobutyricum. The sequence continues at coordinate 13,881 of DLBH01000045.1, forward strand.
AATCGTCAGCACGTCTCCTTCCGGTTTATAGGAAATCTTCACATAAGTATTCATGGCCTTACAGCCTGCCCTGGCGGCGATCAACTGGCAGTTCTTCACAATTTCCATCAGCTCGTCATAATCTCCCTCAATGGTGGTCTCAAAGGGTCCCACATAGGAGCTGAGTCCGGTGGACTTGATATAGGCGATCACCTCATCGACGATCCGGATCACTTCTTCCTCGTCAACTACTGTCGGCAAAACCTGGATTGCTACACTTGCATTCATAAAAATAACCTCCTTAACATGAAAAAAAGCGCCCGCTGGAATATGCGGCGCCTGGCTTGGGAATATGGCATCAAAAAAATGCTGATGAAAACTCTTCCTTCGCTGGCATTATCCAGACAGGTTCTGGGGTCAAAGTCGAACTTACTCTCAGCCATAAAGGCTCCCCCGGTTTTATTTGACTGATAGAATTATATATCAAAAAATGACGATTCACAAGTCTTTTATAAAAAAATCATATCGATTCTGTTTTTTATATCAATATCGATTCTGTTTAATATCAATTTCTATTCTGCTTTTAATATCAATTTCTATTCTGTTTTTTATTCCAGTAATTATTCTATTTTTATATCAGCTGCTGTTCTGTTTTTTTCTGATTAATTCTTTTTTCTCAGGTCTGTTTTCACCACATTTCCAGACCTTGTTCCCCTTTCTGATCTTAATTACAGGATTTCAGGAATTACTCTTAAAAATTATTTGACATCCCAAATTATTTATGTTATTTTAATCGAGTGAAATGCAATGACGAGGAATAGTAGAATCCCGGGAAGCATGCAGAGAGCTGCCGGCTGGTGTGAGGCAGACGCTGAAAGGATTTGAACTCGCCTCTGAGCAGCATGCTGAACCGTATAATTTTTTTGGATTATACAGTAGGCAGAGCCGGAGCCTGACCGTTACAGCAGGAGGATATAAGGTTTTAACCCGTATCTGATATGAGTGCATATCCTGATGGCTATTCAGCCCGGGGATATGAATAAGAGTGGTACCGCGTGAGTTTATCTCCGTCTCTTTGTATGGCAAAGGGATGGAGTTTTTTTATTAGCACCGGAGGCAGGCAGGACAGCCCCACTTCCGGCGGCCAAATCAGAATTATTTAGGAGGATAACAGATTATGAGACATGCAGAAAAATATAAGCCAATGTATTTCCCGGCACCGGAACCCTGTTTTGACTGGGTTGTCAAGGACCATATCGAAAAACCGCCGATCTGGTGCTCCGTAGACCTTCGTGACGGCAACCAGGCCCTGATCATCCCCATGAGCTTAGAAGAGAAGATCGAATTTTTCAAGCTTCTGGTCAAGGTTGGTTTTAAGGAGATTGAGGTTGGCTTCCCTGCTGCTTCCGAGACAGAGTTCGAATTCTGCCGTACCTTAATCGAGCAGAATCTGATCCCTGACGATGTGACCATCCAGGTTCTGACCCAGGCCCGGGAGCACATCATCAAAAAGACCTTTGAGGCCATCAAGGGCGTAAAACAGGCCGTTGTCCACCTGTACAACTCCACCTCCGTAGCCCAGCGGCAGCAGGTTTTCCGCAAGGATCCGGAGGAAATCATCCAGATTGCCGTTGACGGAGCCAAGCTTCTCAAGGAACTTACAGAGGAAGACGGCGGTAACTACCGTTTCGAGTACTCTCCCGAGAGTTTTACAGGAACAGAGATGCCCTTTGCCCTGGAAATCTGTAACGCAGTTCTGGATGTGTGGAAGCCTACTAAGGACTGGCCCACCATCATCAACCTGCCCGTAACCGTATCCCACTCCATGGCCCATATCTATGCCAGCCAGATTGAGTATATGCACAAGCATTTGAAGTACAGGGACGGTGTTGTTCTCTCCCTCCATCCCCACAATGACCGTGGAACCGGTGTGGCAGACACTGAGCTGGCCCTCTTAGCCGGAGCCGACCGTGTAGAAGGAACCCTTTTTGGCAACGGCGAGAGAACCGGGAACGTGGACATTATCACCCTGGCCCTCAATATGTACTCCCATGGTATCGAGCCGGGTCTGGATTTCACAGATCTGCCCAGCATTATCGAAGTCTATGAGCGGGTGACCCGCATGAAGGTCTACGACCGGGCCCCCTATGCCGGCAAGCTGGTATTCGCCGCATTTTCCGGCTCCCACCAGGATGCCATCGCCAAAGGTATGCTGTGGAGAGAAACCCATGACAATGAAAAATGGACCGTACCTTACCTGGCCATCGATCCCAAAGACCTGGGCCGGGAGTACGAGGCTGACGTAATCAGAATCAACAGCCAGTCCGGCAAGGGCGGTATCGGCTATCTTCTTGACCAGACCTACGGTATCCGGATTCCTCCTAAGATGCGTGAAGAAGTGGGCTATAAAGTGAAAAGTGTTTCTGACCATGGCCATAAAGAGCTGCAGCCGGAAGAAGTCCTGGATGTCTTCCGCCATGAATATGTAAATATCGCCGACCCCATTGAACTTCTGGAAGTTCATTTCAAACAGGACCATGGTATCCTGACAGAACTCCTTGTCAACGAGAATGGTGAGCACAAGACCTACTCCGGCCGTGGAAATGGTCGTCTTGACGCTGTCAGCAATGCCATCAAAAAGAATATGAATTTCAACTACACCATCTCCACCTACGAAGAGCATGCCCTCAACGTAGGCTCCAATTCCAAGGCCTGCTCCTATGTGGCCATCGACGGGGATGATGGTGTGACCTACTGGGGTGTGGGAATTGACGACGATATCATCAATTCCTCTGTCCTGGCCCTCATCAGTGCCGTCAACCGTTACGGAAGCGACACCACAGAAGAGCTGGAGGACTAATATTTAGAGACTGATAATTAAGGACTGATATTTAGGGAAAAGTATTTAAGGACTGATACTTAAAGACCAGTACTTAAGCACTAACATTTAAGAACTTATATCTAAGAACCAGTATCTAAGAACTAGCACTTAAATACTAATATTTAAAAGAACATATCATAGAAGCACAAAGGCTGCTGTGCCAGGGCCAATCCCCGGCGCAGCAGCCTTTTTTGCTTTTTACAAGCTATTTATTATAATTTACAACTTGGGTTTTCGGTAAATACCCGCTTTTGACCCTCCAGGATCCGGCTGCCGGCTGTCCTATTTGATGCCAGCCTTAAGCCCATCTCCGTCACAGTCGATCAGGATGGTATCCCCGGTATCCACATTTCCTTCAAGAATCAATCTTGCGGCAAGGGTCTCCACATGCTTGGTCAGGAACCTCTTTAATGGACGGGCACCGTAGCTGGGCTCATAGCCGTGGTCGATCACATAGTTCTTAGCCGCGTCGGTAAGTTCAATCCGGAGCTCTCTCTCTTCCAGTCTCTTGTTGACATCCTCTACCATCAGGTCAATGATGGAGCCGATATTATTCTTGGTCAGAGGCTTGAACATGATGATCTCATCCAAACGGTTGAGGAACTCAGGCCGGAAGTGATTACGCAGGTCACCCATAACCATGGCATTGGCCTCGGGGCTGATATTGCCCTCCTCATCAATGCCGTCCAGCAGATACTGGGATCCGATGTTGGAGGTCATGATCAGGATAGTGTTCTTAAAGTCCACCGTCCTGCCCTGGGAGTCAGTGATTCTGCCGTCATCAAGAACCTGAAGCAGTACATTGAAGACATCGGCATGGGCTTTCTCAATCTCATCAAAGAGGACTACGGAGTAGGGCTTTCTGCGGACAGCTTCTGTCAGCTGGCCGCCCTCCTCGTAACCTACATATCCGGGAGGCGCTCC
>DLBH01000045.1:17721-18420 GCA_002494165.1 Lachnospiraceae bacterium UBA7026
GGAGGCGCTCCGATCAGGCGGGATACGGAGAACTTCTCCATATACTCACTCATATCGATCCGGACCATATTCTGCTCGTTGTCAAACATGCTCTCTGCCAGAGCCTTGGCCAGCTCAGTTTTACCTACACCGGTTGGTCCAAGGAACATAAAGGATCCGATGGGCTTAGAGGGATCTTTGATGCCGGCCTTGGACCGGATGATGGCCTCCGTTACCTTCTCTACGCCCTCGTCCTGGCCTACCACTCTCTTATGAAGTTCCTTGTCCAGGTTCAGGGTCTTGTTCCTCTCACTCTCCGTCAGCTTGGCCACCGGAATTCCCGTCCAGCGGCTGATGATCTTGGCGATCTCCTCGTCGGTCACAGACTCATGGACCATGGAGTCCCCCTTACGGCTGGCCTGCTCTTCTGCCTCTTTCAGCTGTTTCTGCAGCTCAGGCAGCTTACCATATTGGAGCTCTGCAGCCTTGTTAAGATCGTAGTTGCGCTGGGCAATCTGGATCTCGTTGTTGAGGCCCTCAATCTCCTCTTTAAGTTTGGATACTCTCTCCACTGCAGTCTTTTCCTGGTCCCAGGTGGCCTTGCGGGTCTGGAAATCCTCTTTCATCTCGACCAGCTCTCTCTGCAGGTCGGCAAGTCTTTCCTTACTCAGACGGTCATCCTCTTTCTTGAGAGCCGCCTCCTCGATCTCCATCTGCATG
>DLBH01000054.1 GCA_002494165.1 Lachnospiraceae bacterium UBA7026
TACTTTTGATATGTTCTATCTGGAGCGGGGTGGTGGTGAATCCAACTTCTATATTCATTATAATCTGATTTCCACAGTGGAATTTTCTGCACACAAGTCATTTTTGGGTACCGAGAGGCTGCAGAGAGATCAATTTCAGTTTGAATTGACCGGATTGGATGGTCAGTATAAAAAATGGACCCCAACATCAGAAGGTGAGAATCCTCCTGAAGGAGCAATATGTGATAAAAACGGACAGTATTGGATTTTGAGTAATGCTGATATTCATGCAATCATGCCTAAGGGTGGTTCCCTGAATGGTGAAGGAACCGTTGCCAGCCCGAAAAAAGAACATTCCACTGATGGTTATACATCATATATTACAGGGGTAACGGAAGACGGTAATGTCAACTTTGGTCAGGCAGAAATTTCCCAAGTTGACCGGGATGCCTGTCATGACGGAAATCCATCCTCTTACCTGTATCGTGTCAGAGAGATTGTTCCCGACGATGCTGTAAATGAAAATGGAATCAGATGGGATCAGGCCGATGAAGACCAGAAATCACAGGGAGGATTTGTTAAAGACAATGTTGTCTATGACGGCAGAGTTTATTATTGGATGGGAACTGTAAAAGCGGTAGAAGTACTTGCCGGTGATGGGAGTACATATACTGACTACATCCTGGATAAGAGCCGTTTTCTGAATAGCGATTATACTCAACCCGATACGGAGACAACCTTCTTTAACTTTTCAAATACCTATGTTCCAGATCTGGGAAGTGCAGAGTTCACAAAAGTGGATGGATCCGGAGAGGGAGTACAGGGGGCAGAGTTCGCTTTGTTTGCAGATGAAACCTGTCAAACACCCGCTATCAATATAGATGGGGACAAGCAGCCCTGGACAGCAATATCTGATGAACATGGACTGGTCAAATTTGATGGTGTCCGTACAGGGACTTATTATATGAAAGAAACGAAGGCACCTGAAGGATATAAGCCCATTAATTCGATTTACAAGGTTGTTATAGAAGATTCAAAAGACAGTACAAAAACATCATCGATCACTTTGCTCGGAGATGAAACGCAGACACCCGTCCACGAGATTTACAATCTCAAGCTTTCCACAGAAGGCTTAGAAGTAGATAAGCATTGGAAAGGTGGTATGCCGGATGATGATGCGTCTATAACATATCAGTTATACCAGACATCAACTAAGGATAAAATAGGTCAGTATTCCATTGATGTATCAAATCTCGGATATGGTAAACCGGACTGGAGCAACACCAGATTTTTTACAAATGATGAATTGACTGGAGATAAAACTCATATAAAAAAGGGTTCGGTAATAGAGATTGTCATTGCAACAACAAGTGGTGGATGGAGTTTCGACACACTTAATGAATTAACTCCTATAACAAGTAATCAAACTATTATCAGTGATACTCTCAGCGGGGGAAAAGATCGGGAGCGCAGGATACGAATAGAAGTTACGGATGAATCTACAACTGCTGTCAATCTATACGGGCAGTTGGAATCCTGTTATGATGGAAATGGAGGAAAACCTACTATTTCTGCATCTATTATTTCTGAACCGTCAACATCAGAAGATGGAGAAACTAAGCTTGTTGGGACAGTCACTATAGGGAAAAATACAGTTTCATCTAATATTGAAGCTGGTTTTTCTAACCTTGATCCGGCTATTCTCATTAATAAAGGCTCAGGCGATTGGACATCTGTTGTCAAGAACCTTCCGGAAAAGACAAGTGACGGGGAATGGGAGACGAGCTATAGGTATTTCGTTGAAGAGGTTGAAAGCTCGATACCTTCCGGATTCTCATTTAATAATATTTATCCTGATTCGGCAGTTCCGGGCGAAACAATTTCGATAGTCAATATCGCTAATACGCCTGCAGCAATCAGTATCGATATTAAAAAGACGGATGATGTTCCGAATAGTACTAATTATCTGGCCGGAGCCGTATTCGAACTCCACTACAGAGTGGATTCCACTAAGAGTTGGGCCAAAGCGACGACAATCGATGGTCTGGTTATAGAGGAACTTGATACGGATAGCCGGTTCGTGGTTCCGATTGAAGGTATTACCCTCACAGGCCTTAATGATGGACAGTACCGGATTGAGGAAATCAGCCCGCCTCCTGAAGGATATGTAATCACAGAGGAATATCCTGTTGTATTTACCATAGAAAATGGAGAAATCACCAATACAGATGGAACTATATCGAAGGTAAGATACAGTGCGGCAAATGAAGGTCAAAATGCCCTCTTTATCATCCCCAACACCCCCGGTGCAGCCTTGCCTTCTGCCGGCGGGCCCGGCACCTGGATTTATTTCCTGCTTGGCGGAGCCTTGTCCATATCTGCAGTCTTCCTGCTGAGAAAGAGAAGGCTGAAACCCCTTCGGAAGCATTAAGAGGCAGCTTAAAAGAATAATCGATGATATTGAGTTCCTATTCCATTACAAAAAAAGTCAGTCATTTCGGTGACTGGCTTTTTTTAATATAAAATAATGATTTATTTCGATGCAAAGTAGAAATCGAAAAAAAACTATGCTATGATGTGATGGGTTAAAATCGATGTATGATCCAGACAGGATAAAACATTTTAAATACTCAGATGAGCGGTTACCGGGTATCCGCCTATCGATTCTTCTACCCGTCCTTTATTGATAACAGGAACTGGGGGCTGCTGGGCATTGCGGTGACAGAGCCCAAAGCGGAGGAGCCGGAAGAGGAGAACGCTGCCCGGAAGGCAGCTGACGGTGAAGAGTCTGCAGAATCGGCAGCGGATGTCAAAATTGCGTACAATACCTTTGCCAATGATGTAGATTACAATCACACAAATCACAACTTTGTCTCTGTGACAAGCGGCCTCTCGATTGGATATGACTATAAGGGAGGTACGGATACAGAAGAGGCTCTGAATGATGCACGGAATTTCTTCTGGAATGACAGCGCCACCAAAGTAGCCGTGTTGATTACAGATGGTGCACCTCAGCAGGACGGGGCTACCGGCCCTGAACTTGACGCACGGGTGAAAGCTGCAGCTGAAGCGTTGAAAAGTAATATCACCCAGGACTTGACGATCTATGTCACAATTCGTAATGGCGGCTGGGCGGGTACTAACAATGGATTAATAATAATATTCTGATTCAGGATCTTGAAGCAGGAGATTATACCATTGAGGAAACCGGCAGCGGGAACCTCACTTTAGTTTCCGCCGTGGGCGGGAAGAGCGTCAGCAGCAATATTGTGACAGCGACGGTTACAGCCGGAAGACAGACAGAAGCAGACCTGCTCGATACTGCAAAGGCAGCATTTACCAACAATTATATTGCCTATGAGGTGATTATCGTTAAGGTTGACACGGGAAATAACGAAACAAAACTTGGCGGAGCGAAGTTTGATCTGTATAGTGAGGATGCGGTAGAAAACGGTGAAATCAAAATCGGAGCAGCACCATTAAAGAGCAATCTGATTTCGTCTTCCGATGAACAGGATAAGGGTAAGGTTTCGCTTGGACCGTTGACACCGGGTACATATTATCTGTTCGAAACAGAAGCGCCGTCAGGCTATACCGCGATGGATATGCCTGTGGAGATCGTAGTCTCAGAGAACAGGGTGAGCCTGATGCAGGGATCCAGAAATGAAAATGGCACGATTTCTCAGGAAAAGGCTGAATTGACTGTTATGAATTCGGCCGGCACTGCCCTCCCGAGTACCGGCGGCCCGGGTTCCGGCCTGCTCTACCTCCTTGGCTTCTTGCTGGTCACATTCGCCGGAGCAGGGTTTGTGATGAATCGTAAAAGAAAATATGCGGCATGAAAGGCAGATGTCTGAACCATCGGGTTCATGACAAATAGTGCAGTTATTGCGGCAAAAAAAGTTACGGGATTGGCCATCAGGCTGATCCCGTTATTTTAACTTGCAAACTTTAATACATAAAACTTCTGAAGGTTAATGTAGAAAAGTGAAACGCCTGCAGCAGATAAGCTTTCCTATTTTTTACTGAAAGTTGATATTTGATAAAATAGCTGTTTTTTGCAAAATATCTTCTGATAAACATTGATTATTTTAGATTAAAGTATGGAACTTGCAGGTGTTGTTATGGTATGATGAAACCGAAAAAAATAGATAATTCTTTCGCTTTTATTATGATAAAGCTGGATTATTTTGTTTTCAAAAGGTTTATTCAAATGGTATCAGGATTGCAGGTGCTTTTTTGCAGCAAGCCGAACCATGGTAGTATTTGACCTTTACATTTTCTGAATTACATATGGGAAAATGATTTCTGGAAGAGTGTAGAGATCATGGTTTTTTAATGGAGAAAGAGTTGCAGTGATCAGCTCTTTTTAGACATATACTTCATTTTCAAGAGACAGAAGGTACGGAGAAACATAAAAAGGAGAGAAGGCAATGAAGAATATTCTAAAAAAATGGAACAATCTAGTTTCGGACAGGAGATCATGGTGGAGAAAATGGCGGAGCGTCGTTACTTTTATGGCTATGGTGGTTGTATTTGCGACAACCTATGCGCTGATCCTGCCCGCTATCACTCTGGAAAAAGAAGAGGGAAAGCCCGAGAGGGGAGTCTATCTTGAAAATGTGGAGCGGGGGTCAACCGCCTCAGTCACAGAAGAGGATGAAGAACTGCCTAGAGAAAATGCGAAATCGGGGAATTCAGATTTGTCAAATGATAATGATCCGGCAGATGAAGAGAAAGATCAGCCGGAGTCTTCTGTATTCTCAACCCCGGAGACTGGCCAAAAGAATAATGATGAGTCCGGGAAGGAAACGTCCGGCAAAGAGACCGCTGAAGGTCAGACGACCACATATGCCAATGGCATATATACCGGTAAGGGAGACGGCTACACCCTGTCTCTGGATCTGAAAGAAGAGATGAGACTCCCGGCAGATGTTACCGTATCTGTAGAGGAGATTAAAGATGAAAAAGATACAGCTGCAGTCTATCGTTCTTATATGACAGCAGCGAAAAGGGCGGCCGCCAGAGAAGGCTGGGGAGAGTTCACCTCTGTTCGGTTTATTAAGTTCGCTCTTTATTCTGATGGCAAAGAGGTTCGTACCAACCAGGATATGGATGTTCTGGTTATGCCCATGGAGAAAGATAAAGTCAGAAATGGAGACGAGGCCCATGTTCTGACTTTCCGGGGTTCTGCCGCCCATATGACAGAAGATCTGATCACCCAGATGAGCGGCTACAGTGTATCCGCCTACCGTTTCTTCTACCCTTCTGCAACTATAGATAACAGAAACTGGGGACTGTTGTGCCTTGCCGTGATGGAGCCTAAAGCAGAGGATCAGGAAGAACTGCAGGATGGGGATTCTGCCCAGACAACGGATGATAAACTGTCCGACGAAACAGCAGATTCCACGGAGACCCTTGCCTCCACAGAGGAGACAGGGACGGAAGAAACAGCCAGTACAGAGACAGTTACAGCTGAAGAAAATACCACAGAGGAGACAGCGACAGAAGAAAACAGTACAGAAGAAGATCGTAAGCTGGTGCAGAAGCTGGAATACCAGGGAGAAGACTATAAGGTAGTCATGACTTGTGATGAAAAGGCCGGTATTCCGGAGGGCGCGACTCTTCAGGTGACAGAGATCCGTAAAGATACTGACAGTGAAAACTATGAAAAATACCTCCAGGAGGCCAGCGAGACCCTGGAGATGAATAAGATGGCTAACCCCAATGCCCGCTTCTTTGACATCAAGATCGTGGATGGAGACCAGGAGATCGAGCCAAAGGCTCCGGTATCTGTCAACATTTCCTATGATCAGCCCATGGAAATTAAGGAAGGGGAAAAGGTTGACGCTCTCCATTTCGGAGAGAAAGAGACGGAAGTTCTCGAGGACGTGGAAGTTCAGACCAGCAAGAACGATGAAGTAAAGAGTGTGACCTTTGATGCCGAGACCTTCTCTGTATATGGAGTGTTGACTTACACTGTGGACTTCACCTTCGACGGTTACAGCTACAGTATTGAAGGGGACAGCACCATCAAGCTTTCAAAGCTGGTGGAGATTCTGGAGATTGCCGGGGAAGGAAAAGACTACGAGACCGGCATGGATTTCGTCAAAGACGTGAAAAATGTGACCTTTACCGATGAAAGCCTGGTCAAGGTGGAAAAAGCCGGCCTCTTTGGGACAGGTGTCTTCAGCTGGGGAGACTGGGAACTGACCAGCCTTAAGCCCTTTGATACCGAGGAAACCCTGACCATTGAGATGGAAGACGGGATCAGGTACGAGATCAAAGTGACGGATGCCCAGATGAAAGCCAATGTTCTGACCGCCGATGGGGATAACTATGAGATCACGGTAACCTATGGGGAAGAAGCGAAGATCCCAGACGGAGCAGAGCTGAAGGTAAGTGAGATTACAAAAGAAGACAAGCACTATACAGAGTATTATAAAGAAGCCAGTAAGGCAGTTCGTGAGAATACAGAATCAGAGATAAAGACAAAAGAAGATGAGGAATCAGATAAGGATTCAGGGGAAGTAAAAGATAAAGACTATGTTCGCTTCTTTGATATTGAGATCTGGCATGGGGAAGAGAAGATTGAACCAAAAGCCAATGTAACAGTGAATATTAAACTGGCAGATGCCCCGGAAGGCGAGAATGCTGAGGCAACTGTGGTGCATTTTGACGAGTCTGGTACAGAGATCATGGATCTCTCTGAGACAAAGGATGCAGAAGAAGATAAAGGACTCACCTTTGCTGCAGATGCATTTTCTGTGTATTCTGTTTTCTATACGGTAGATTTCCACTGGGTAGTGGATGGGAAAGAGTATGGATTCAGACTTCCTGGTGGTGGATTCGTTTCCCTTGAACATGTAGTGGAAGTGCTCGGTATAGGCAAGGACAGCAGTGAAAGTGGATCTAACAACGCCGATAAAGGGGCGGACAGTGATCTCCAGGACAGAGGAGAAGGAAATGGTATAAGCAATGGTATCACATACTCTGCAGCAGATTTGAACAGGCTGGAGATTTCTGAAGAGACCAGGAAGTTTGTTGCAGATGTAGAGAAAGCGGAATTCTCTTCACCGGAATTAGTATGGGTTGGAAAAGTTGAGGACGCCGCCACAGTTGGTGATTTGAAAAAAACCAATGAGCTTGAATGTGAATACAGCAAGGAGTTGACCAAAGAGCAGATTGCAGAAATAAATGCGCAGAAGGTGAAAGCCGGGGACTGGGCTTTGATTAGTGTAAAGCCATTTACGAGTGAAGAGACGCTGACGATCACCATGAAAACAGGTGAAGAGTTTATCATTAAAGTGACTGACGCCAGAGTCGATGATAATAGCTTAGATGGAAAACAATTTGTGATAGTATCCCAGAACAATAATCTGGCTGTTACGGCAGATGACAGTTCTTTGGATACAGGGTATTTAAGTGCAAATAGCGTTACAGGCAACGGTAATCAGATTTGGTCATTTGAATATGTTTACAACAATGGCGCCATGTATCGATTAAAGTCTGTTGCCCAGAACAAATATATTCGTGTGGACAATAATGGAAATATTACATTAACGGATAATCAGTCCAATGCGACTCAGTTTTTTCTTGATGAAGAAAATGGAGCCTATACATTTGGTGCAGGTCTTCCTCCGAATTATCTGAATGTAGCCTATCTGAACTCATTTGTTGATTCTGGTACCAATTGCTATAAGATGGGGTCAAACGACAATCAGCGGTTTGCTTTACGAGAAGCGCAAACCACCGATAAAAAAGGTGACTGGCTGCTGTTCATGGATGAAACGCAGAATGATATTTATATCCATGTTGGAGATACGATCACATTGCGGCCTTATGACAGCTGGACATGGAAAGAACCTGGAAAAGATGTACAGACAGATCATTGGATTTTCGATGAAAATGATACAAATAAAAAGACAAATTGGGGCATTAACCAAAATGCAGGTAATGAGTCAAGCAAGGATTACTGGATAGATTCAAATGGTGTATTCAGATTTGACAGACATGTAAAGTATGATGATCAGTTGATAAGTCGATACTGGTCTGTCCAGGGAAAAGCATTAAAAGCGGGTGAGTATGTCCTCAAAAATACAGCGAATAATCATACGATCACGGTACATGTACTTCCAAAAGACGACCCTTCTCATCAGCTTGGAATTTTTACCGGGCTTGACAGAATCAAGGTGAACCTTTTCGATTATGATAGAAAAGGATTGTTGGATCCTGCTGATAATAGCAATGTGAATTATGGAACGCTTAAGCAAGAGGCAATCAATATAGATGATAACGGAAATGTTCGACCGCTTCATTTCACGAGTTCCGGAGGAGGGAGCGGAATCAATGATTACACGCGGGATACTTCAAATCCAGGTATAGTTTCATCAACTTTGGTGAATGGTTTTCCGGTTCTTGCCAGCGATAACAGTGTAAGTCTGGATTATCTCTTTGACACAAGTAAAACAACCTGGTCCGGCGGAAATGATCATGATGCCATCATCGCCTATCCGGAATTGACAGGTCTGTTTCAGCAGGACACGAATGGATATTATTATTATAATAGTAACAGCAATTATGCCTACTATGATCCAGCCGACGGTAATAAGGCAATAACTCTGTATGAGCATACCTATACGCAGGTCAGGTCGGGAAGTGGAGGCTTGTTCAACAGTAAGCCCATTGGCTTTTTCCCATTCCATGATTATGATTCACAGACGAATCTTTCGGTTAACCAGAACAAGAATCTGAATCATCATATCGGTATGAGTATGGAAGTGAAATTCGCTCTTCCTGCCAACATGAAAGCACAGAACGGTGATGATATCACGTTCGGTTTTACCGGTGACGATGATATGTGGGTATTCGTAGATGATAAATTGGCTCTTGATGTTGGCGGTGTTCATCAGCCAATCTACAGGAAGTATGATTTTACGAACACAGATGATAATGATATTAAACTGAATCTGATTCCCGGGAAGGAATACACTCTGAAGGTGTTTTATCTTGAGCGTGGAGGCTGTGACTCGAACTGTGCACTTCGATTCAATCTGCCGCTTACACTTGGAAGCGCAGACGTAAGGATTGTAAAGAAAAAAGCAAAGGATACTGTGAACACAGAAGATATCTTTCTTGAAGGAGCTAAGTTTGGACTGTGGGAAAATGACTCCTGTACAGGAGATCCGTTAAGAACGCAGACATCCAACGGATCTGGAGTGGTATTATTTGACGCTGTTCCTGTCATGGAGGAGGGACAGGTTTATTATCTGAAAGAGATGAAAGCTCCTGCAGGGTACTATATAAATGATACGATCTATAAATTGACTGCGGTCAAGGATAATACTACCGGCAAATATTCCTTTGAAATATCTGTAAAGGATGATGAGCAGGCACAGATTGACACGACGGTGGAAGAACCGCATTCGCCAATCATTTATGACCAGGATATTAAGCCCATCCAGCTGACTCTGCATAAGGTCTGGACAGGAGGCGAACCGGACGGAAACGTTTGGGCAAAATTTAAGCTGAGAAGGTTTAAGTCCTATGAGGGAGATATAACCAACAGTCCTTGTACATTGAATGTTTATCGATATAAGAGTAATAACAATCCTGTTTTGGTTGATACAAGACAATACAATTCAGGGACAACGGCAACAGTAAGTTGGGGTTACAGTCCGAGATATTATGGTTATAATGGAAGTGGTAATATACCAGATGTTTATGGGCAGTATAACTTTGATGGAAGCGGAACATGGCAAAAAAGCAGTAATTATTCTGTCACTATTCCCATGACTACGGCGGGCGAAACAAAAAACCTCTATCTGAGGGATGAGAATGTAGGAACTAACTATGGTGCAGGTGTAATTAATCCTTCCATCAGCCCAAATTCAAACTATAATGATTCGACACAGCATGTTTCTGCGACCAACGAGCCGGATACGAGCTATGACGGACCTGAGAAACAGCTTGATTCGACTACCGGCTGGACATGGGTATTTGACGAGCAGCCTGCATATAGTGTTCGTCCTGACGGCATTGTAGAGTATTACAGCTATTACGTGGAGGAAATAGGACATAATCACCAGAATTATCAAGTTGCCTATGACAGTACTTTTGTCAATGCGTACGATGGAAATACTTATCCAACTGGCAGTTCTTTGAGTGAGGAGCGAACCATTACAAACTATAAGAATGAGGTATTCGTCGCAAAACGGTGGTATGACCCCAATGGCAATTTGCTTGATGAACAGCCTGATACGTCTGTCAGTGCGACTCTCTCGGCTTCGAACGGTGGCAGTATTAATGGTCAGGCGACGCAAACTATCACCGCATCTGCACCAGGAACCTGGCAGGTCGCAAACAACGATACCGGTATTTATAGCGCTGTGGAAAACCCCGTTCCAGATGGTTACACCGTCAGCTACACCTATCAGGAAGCAGGTGAAACATCAGATTATGCAACGCATCAGTATGGTCCAGGCGTTCATCGTGGTGGTACGATCTACATAAACAACACCATGGATGATTTTACAATGAAAGTAAAAAAGGTTATTAAGGATACTGATATCGGCCTTGAGAACGCCACGTTCACACTGACGAAAGTAGACGAACAGGGTGCGATCATTACCGGTGATAATGCCTATTCACAGGAGCAGACTACTTCAGATGCCAACAATAAGATAATAACCTTTGATTCTCTCAAGCCTGGTAATTATATGCTCAGTGAAACGGGTATGCCTGCTGGTTACATTAAACGCGAAGGTCCATATTATATAAATATCGGTGCCACCGGAACGATAGCGCTAAAGGACAGCGATAATTATTCTCTGATTAGTCCAGGTAGTGAAGGAGTGACCTTTATCATTGAAAACGAACCTGGCACTGAACTTCCGGCTGCCGGAGGCCCCGGTACAAGACTCTTTGTGATCCTTGGCGGTTTATTCCTCGCTCTTGCCGGAGCAGGTATTGTACTGATGACAAGAAGAAATGCCAAAATCTAAACATTAGATATTTCTTGCCAGATTATCATGAAAAATGGTAAAATAACTTGGAAGTATGTCATAGATTTGTAAATATGAATCTTTGATATATGAAGAAATAGCATGTTTTTACAAAAAATCTGTTCGAATTTATAGTGAAAGCAGTAGATTTCAAGTGGAAACTATTTGTGAGGTATGGTATGATGAAATAGACATATTGGGCTCGTTTTCAGGAAGTGAACATTTTTGATACCTTTTATTTGGGTAATACCCTTTTTGATGACGCTGCTTTATGTATTATTATTTGGATTATCAGAAGTAAATGTTACATGGTAAGACGGATTCCTGCATGTTTATGCATGACATTTACTTGCTGCCGCATATCTGAAGCTGCATGCTTTATACTTTATGATGGGACAGACGGAGTTATATTATGACAGATAAAGAATTGCAAAAGCTGAAAAGAACAGAACTTCTTGAATTGATGATTGCGCAGAGCAAGCAGATCATCAAGCTGAAGAAACAGCTGGAGCAGGCGGAATTGAAACTCCAGGAGCGGGAGATCCTGCTTCAGGAATCGGGCAATATCGCTGAGGCGGCGCTGAAGCTGAATCACATTTTCGAGGATGCGCAGCAGGCGGCTGACGATTATTTGGCTAGTATTCGAAAGGTTCATGAAGTAAAATGAGACGATGGGAGAAGAAAGGTTTAAAGAAGAAGACGAATAATGGAGAGATGTCCTTGGACGCCATTTCCAATGACCCTAATAATAACCAGATATCTCAGGGCACTACCCCGAAGAAGCTTGACTATCCCACGCTTCGCCAGCTTCAGGCAGAACTGAAGAGGGAAAGATACCGGATTACTTTCTGGAGGACATTGCGAAGCACAGTATACACCCTTGTAACTGTTTCAGCATTTGCCATTCTGATTGCGGTTCTTCTGCTGCCGGTCCTGCAGATCTACGGCCGGTCCATGAAGAGTACTCTGAATGGTGGAGACATCGTATTTTCACTGAAAAATGCCGAACCGAAGGTCGGAGATATCGTCGCTTTCTACTATAACAATAATATTTTGGTGAAGAGAGCGATCGCCAGCAGCGGCGAGTGGGTCGACATAGACGAGGAAGGAAATGTATATGTCAACCAGCAGCTGGTTGATGAGCCCTATCTGGATGAAAAGGCCTTGGGTGAGTGCAATATCGAGATGCCCTACCAGGTACCGGAGGGGAAGATCTTCGTTATGGGAGACAACCGGGCAGTATCCATCGATTCCAGGAATACAGCCGTTGGCTGTATCTCCGAAGAGCAGATTGTAGGAAAAATCGTATTCCGGATCTGGCCGTTGAGCAGAATCAGCGTGATCAAATAGGTCTCAGGGCAACAGACCCCATTTGGAGATTATAATCAAATGTCGATTGGACACTAATCTCTAAGGGAGAAGACGATATGGTTGATTTTACTTACGATGGGTATACATATAGTATTTAAAGAAATCGAAAAGATTTATCAGATACTAAGGAGATAAGAGAGGAGGCGAACTCTGATGAAGCGTAAAGAGTTATACCCCTTCATCAGGGGTAAACCAAATCCGATATTCAAAATAACTATTCTTAACGACGGAGCACACCTAAGGAAGGTGAATGACAGCAATGTATATGACATCCAAGGAGAAAACCTTCCCAGGGGGGCCCCGGAATGGGAAGCAGAACCTATGATTCAGAGATCAATCACTCAATCAGAGGAATATTCAGAAAGATATTCTGCAGCAGGTAAATGTCCTCTGATTGTCGGTGACTATCTACCTCGTGGAAAACCACAAGGGTTAAAAAACTGCAACATATCCCACGAGAACAATTCGGACGGCTTCGTAACTGCCGTAAGCAGCCATCGGATGCCAAATGATTGTCTCCGGGAAATATTCGGGAAAGGAGGTATCATTCATACCTTCTGACCTGAGAAGGAGCTGTAAACATATTCAAAAGAACATGGTAACTAAGCAAACACGAGAGTTTAAAGAAGAAAGGAAAAAAATATGAGAAAAGCATTGAGAAAAATGATGGCTTTAGCTCTGGCCATGGTGATGGTGCTGAGCATGAGCAGTATAGTAGCTTTTGCAGCAGAAGGTGCTCCGGCTGATGCATCTATTTCTGTATCAGGCCTGGAGACTGGAGACAAAGTTAATTTTTATCAGGTATTGAAATTTGACGAAACAGCTAAGACTACTGGTGGTTGGGTAAATGGCACTGGTTTTACCCTTACCGATGATCAGATTCAGAAAATTCTTGGCATTGGTGATTACGCAGAAGGAAAATCCAAGCATGACCAGGCTGGAATAGATGCTGCTTTGGCTGCAACTATAGCTAATATGGCTGAGAATACCCAGGCAAAATTCGCTGATGTTCAAGAATCTTCCGGGACTGCAACAGCAGCTACTACAGAAGTTGGTACTGCAGGTTTATATGTTGGTATTGTAACTCCGGGGAAGCCCGATTATCTGTACAACCCGGTATTCGTTGGAGCTGATTATAATAGTGATAATCAGTCAGCTACTCATGCAGCTGTAACGACTCTGTCCTATGAACCTGCATCTCTTGCTAAAAAAGAAGATGTTACGCTGACGAAGGAGTTAACTAATGTTGCTCAGCAGGCCGTAAACGTTGGTGACGATGTAGACTTTAAGATTACCAGCAAAGTTCCGGCATATTCCACAGCGTATCAGGATCCTACTTACGTAATTACTGATACCATGGAATCTGGTCTTGTGGTTAAGGATGGATTCACTCCTGCAGTTACAGTTGCTGGAATTACGTTGGAGAACACTGATTATACTGTAAATGTTGCAAATGATAGACTTTCTTTCACTGTAACTATGACACCTGCTGGTCTGGCAAAGGTTGCTGCTACAGGAACAGCCCAGGCGATTACCGTTGAATATAAGGCAACAGTTACTTCAGTAGAAGACGCTACCGTTACCGAAAAGACAAATGAAGCTACAGTGAAGTTCTCTAATAATCCTAATGATTCCACAAAGTACAGCCTTCTGGAAGACAAGACTCGTACTTATTCCTTCACGATTGACGGCAACCTTCTTGGTAAAACAGGAACTTCTTATGAAACTGATGAGCTTATCAAGACTGGTCTGAATGCCGATGGAACACCTGCTTTTGCTACGAAGAAATACCATTCTGGTACAACAACGACAGATCTCTCTCCGCTTGCTGGAGCAAAATTCGCATTATACAAAGAAGAGCCAGCTGCTGCTGATTATGCAAGTGAAGATGCTGCAAAAGCAAGTTCTAAGATTTATACGAATGCTGTAGAAACAGATGGTATCATTACATCTGATCCAAATGGACGTTTGAAGATCGAAGGTTTGGATGAAGGAACATATTATCTCCGTGAGGTTTCCGCACCTACTGGATTTATAGCTGATAACCGAACATTTACGATTACGATTGATGCTACCTACACCGAAATTGAGGCTGGTCAGTACACAAACGATGACAGGATTGTTGTCAAATATGATGCTTACAAAGTTCTGAGTGGATATACCGTAACTGTCAACGACGGAACTAATGACACTACAAGTACATACAACATTACGAACACTGGTGAAACTGATCATAAAGTAGTTGATAAAGCTACTTACACAGCAGCAACTGGTGAAAATCCAGATCTCGCTGGCGATGCTGTTACACCGATCAGTAATACTAAAGGTGCAGAGCTTCCGTCCACTGGTGGTATCGGTACTACAATCTTCTACCTTGTAGGTACTATCCTTGTTCTTGGCGCTGGCATCCTTCTGATTACTCGCAGAAGAATGGCTGCTAAATAATTGAATCCGATTATTATTGAAGATAATCGCATCACTTTGTAACAATTAATTACACGGAGATCAGAGTCATTTGGCTCTGATCTCTCTTTTGTTACGAGTACTTTTTAGATTTAGAGTGATAAATTACCTGAAAGTCAATCCATATAATTCTCAGTCATATTTACTGGTATTTTGTGAAAATGCCGAAATGTACTATCAGAAGAATCGGAGAATAATCACATACATACTAATCTTATCTTTTCCAATATGTTATAATACATAAACAGACTTCCCGAATCATTTTGCTAATCATTCGAATAACCAGGAATACATCCCAGAAATTGACGATTAAGGGAAAATACCTATTTGATGTGATTCCGGTGACGACCAAATTGATCATCTGCTGGATTTATCTCTCCAGAATAAAGAAGAACGAAAAACGGATGGAAGTGGCTCAGAGTAGAAGTTGAAAAAGTCATGATTGTTTTAAGCAATCATAGTTTTTGTCAAAGGACAGCTTCTGCATCATAGTTTTGAATATTATATGGAGAAATACATATTTATGAATAAAAAGATCGATAAAAGAAAGAGTATCCTGAAAATAACGATCGCCATCCACATCATCCTCATTGTCCTGGAGTTCATCGCTTTGATTCATGACCTGCAGGTATTTGGCCTTGCCATGTTCCAATACTATACGATCGACAGTAATATTCTGCAGATGCTGGTATCTGCGGCGATCGTATTTCGTATCCTGTACAGAAAGGAAGAGCGCGTCTCCGCCCAGCTGTCCATACTGCATCTGGTCTGTGCTGTGAACCTCACCATCACTTTTCTGATTGCTTTGCTGGTGCTGGCACCCCAGGAAGGCTTCGCTTATTATTTCATAGAGAATGTGGCCCCCATTAATCATCTCATCGGGCCGCTGCTGTCAGTAATCACCTTCCTCTTTTTGGAGGAATCAGAAAAGCTGCCCGGCATAGCGGTCTTCATTCCTATGGCAGCCACACTGCTCTATGGCATAACAGCCCTGATCCTGAATGCCTTGAGGATTCTGGATGGACCTTACTTCTTCTTGCGTATTTATGACGAATCATTAGGCACGATTGTTTTTTGGTTTGCCATCATCACGGTACTATGCACAGTCCTTTCTGGATTATATCTGTGGATCAGGAGCAGATGCCGCTTTTCCTCTGCATCAGCAGATTTGCAGGATAATAAATGAAGACGCTAATCCCCCAGCTATGCTGGGGAGAATGGAATAAGCAGAAGTGTTACGGATAAACATAAAAAGCCTCCTATGATACAATGAGAAAGGTGTTGCGAGCCAATCTCAAAGAATAGGAGGCGGTCCAATTGGACAGTAAAAGTTTATCACATACCAGGTGGAAATGCCAATATCATATTGTATTCATCCCAAAATATCGAAAGAAAGTATTATATGGTCAATTAAGACAAGATGTACGAGAAATCATAAAAACGTTATGTAAGTATAAGAATGTAGAGATAATAAGTGGTGCAGTATGTGCAGACCATGTCCATTTAAGCATCAGTATTCCACCGAAGATCAGCATATCGAATTTTATGGGATACCTAAAAGGGAAAAGCACGTTAATGATATACGACCGCCATCCCAATTTGCAAAGCAAATGGGATAAGGCGTTCTGGGCAAGAGGATATTATGTTGCGACAATCGGCAACGTCACTGAAGAAGCGATAAAAAAATATATCGAAGAACAGTCGGAAGAGTCGAGAAGAGAAGATAATGATAGCCGCTTATAGCGGCCGTCAGTAACAGTGCTCGCAACACCACCTTTTAAGGTGTGCAGTAATCGGCCCTTATCAGGGCCTTACACAAACCACCACTTGAAGTGGTGGTCCGTGACTTAGTTAGTGCTTATACTCGTTTGTCACTTAGTGAGATAATCTTCTTATAACTTAAGCTTATTGGAAAACTTGTGCCTAACTCCATTTCCATGGTAGCAAAGTAGGCATTTCCAGTCTTCTTGCCCCTGGCTACGTCGAGTAGGTTTTCTCCAAGGATTTTTGCACTTTTCTCTTCATTATCCATCCCAATTTAGTTCAAAAAGGCTGAACATGGGAATCCCTTCAATCCTTCGTCCTAAATCCGCGTTTCCGGCATAGGAAAAGCCATTTTTCTCGTAGAATATTCTTGCCGGCTGGTTTTCCGGGACGATATCCAGCCGCAAGGCCAGGTATCCCTTTCCTTTTGCTTTTTCCTGGCAAAAGCGGATGATTTCTGACCCCAGCCCTTGACCCTGTAAGTTTGGTTCTATGGCCAGGGTATGGAGGACCATGTAAGCTCCGTTTCTGAATACGATTAGGGCCATAGCGAACAGGGTCGCAAATTATTTCCCTTTTCTCACAAACTTTCATCTCTTATCACATGACGTCTTTCATAAACTTAGCCCCAAACCAGAAGGTCATCACCAGGCCAACGGGGGCAGCTATGGCGGCTCCTGCCGGACTCCAGATGCCCACGATTCCACATAAGGCCGGTACCAGGCCCACAAGGGCAAGAACCTTGGCTAGCTGCAGGGTATACTTCTTCTTGTCTTTGGGATTTGTGGCAATGGCGGCCCTGCGTGGCAGCAAATCATAATTTTTTGTGATGGCCAGTATGGCTGCATAGCCCTGTATGGCGGCTGAGAAGATCAGCATTAAGATAGTAAAACCGTAATCCATAGAATGCTCCTTTCTTAACAGGACAGATTTATAGGATAGCATTTCTGCTGTTCATTATTCTTTTGGGATTCTTGGGGAATCCTCTTGTTTGCAAGCATTGCTTTAAACTTATATTATGCTAAGCGATTAATGTTTTTCCCTATAAATTTATACTATTTTATATTATTACATTTTACAAGGATAATGTCCTGGAAAATATTTATTAACCCTTCTTCTGGAACTGATTCCTTGCCTGTTTCCATATCTCTTTTTCATAAAAGGGGATGACATCCTAAAAAAACACCCTTCCGATACTGGCCTCGGGATAGAAATCCTTGCCAAACTGTGGTAAAATAAGACAGAAAGAGAGAGACTAAACAGCTTTAGCAGCAGGTGGGCCCAGGGGCCTGCCCTTGGGACTGTTTAAGATATTACAAAGAAAGGACTTGGTCTGGATCATGATGAGACATAAACATAAAAGGTTGGCCTTGTATAGCCTGACCCTGGCCCTGTTGCTGACCTCCCTTCTTTTTCTGGGGGCCTGCGACAATAAAAAATCAGCCCAGGTTTCGGAAGGCCATGAGGATAATGTCCGGGCCTTTCTTCTGATTTTTGATACCCGGTCTGACCAGCAGCAGCTGGTAAGGGACATGGAAGACGGCAAAATTCCTACCCGTATAGTATGTGAGCCCATAGAGATGGTCTGGGTGGAGAAGAAAGACTCCCAGAAAACCCAGGAGAAGACCTCTACAGAAGAGGGCGGTCCTGTGGACCGGGATATGGAACTGGTCGAGCAGATTGACCAGTCCCGGGTTTATACCACAGAAGATGAGCAGCAGATCAGAAAGATCTACCGGGCCATGACAGATATGATCGTGGTAGGCCAGACAGAAGACCAGAATAACCCCAAAAAGTGCAGGATCACCTACTATCTCCAGGATGGGACCGAGAGTGTCTTTGACTTTGATTCCGTCGGCCTCATTAAGATCGGAGGCCAGGAATATGTCCTGGAAAGTGACGGCTCCTTCTGGAAGCTGCTGCCGGATATGTTCTGATATGGGAGCTGGAAATATGCCTAATAGGAAATGTTTTTGCTGGCTGGGTCTGACCCGCCTTGCCTGTCTGCAGCTGGCCTTTTTTCTCCTTGTCCTGACAGCCGTAAAGCCCTTGTCCGTGACTGCCGGGGAAAAGGTTAGAAAGGCTCCGGTCCGGGCCATCTGGTTTTCCTTCTACGACTGGAATGCCATGCCCAGGGAGGAAACGGCCTTCCGCCAGGAGGCGGACAGGATTATGGAGGAGATTTCTGGTCTGGGCCTGAATACGGTATTTCTCCATGTTCACAGCCATTCCGATGCCTACTACCTGAAGGATCCGGGCTTTCCCATGTCCAAGTATGTCAGTGGCAGAATGGGCCTGAATACCCCCTATGATCCTCTGGCTATTATGTTGGAAGCGGCCCACAGCAGAGGCCTCAAGGTCCATGCCTGGTTTAATCCTTTCCGGATTACCTCCACAGACGGGACCGCCAAAGACCCCAATGCCATCGAAGGTGTGTCTGCCCGGGATATTCCGGCTGACAGCCTCCTGAGCCGCCTCTGGAGAGAGCGGCGGGAGAAGCGCTATATTTTAGAGCATATGGATCTTCATTACCTGAATCCTTCCAAAAAGGAAGTCAGAGACTATCTGGTCAAGACCATAGAAGACCTGGTTAGGAACTATCCCGTGGATGGGGTCCACCTGGATGATTATTTCTATCCGGCCCTGGATGACTCTGACCCGGCCTTCTCCTTTGATAAGCTGGATTATGAGGCTTCCGGTTCTTCCCTGTCCATAGGGGACTGGAGGCGGGATAACATCAACCGCTTTATGAAAAAAGTCTATAAAAGGGTCCATGCGGTCCGGCCAGAGGTCCTGGTAGGCGTCAGCCCGGCGGGCAACCTGGAAGACCTTCGCAGTGACTCTAAGCACTTTGTAGATATAGACAGCTGGCTCAGGGACCCTGGCTATGTGGACTACCTGGTACCCCAGATCTACTGGGGTTTTGAGAGAAAGAATCCCGATGGAAGCCCTTCCTCCGAGGCCTTTAAGAGCTGCCTCAAGGCCTGGATGGGCTTGGAGCGGAGTGACAGGATGGCTCTCTTAGTGGGTCTGGCCCTCTACAAGGCAGGCCTGGGGGATGAAGATAATAATCCAGTCAGTGAGTGGCTGGTCCGGGACGATATCATCGCCCGTCAGATTAAACTGGTATCAAAACAGAAGTCTCTGGCCGGTTTTGCCCTCTTTGACTACAGTGACCTCCACAGACCTGAGGCGGCAGGGGAATTGAATCATATGAAAGACCTTCTAAAATAAGGGCCTGGCTGGGAGACTGGCAGAATCCTGAAGCATTTTATGCTAATTTATAACAAAATCAGTGATTTCTTTGCTCTTTGTATTGAATTAAAGGGATTCGATATGGTAGAATATAATGAAACCGTTTAATGGATTTTAGCGGCCTCTTCCGTCTTGATAAACCTGGATTGTAGATGACACCGATGCATTAGGAGACAGGAGTTTGGTTCAGAGACGGAGACGGTTGCACTTATGGTACATAAACACAATGAAGAAATGGTTAAAGAATAATCTCACAACTATCATCCTGATCATCATCGGCCTGATCGGAGCTGGCCTGATCGCCTACCCTTCCTTTGCTGACTGGTATAATTCTTTTCATCAGTCCAGGGCTGTTGCCTCCTACGTGGAGGCCGTATCCAAGTTGGATAAGGAAGACTATGAGAAGTTTCTGGCTGATGCGGAGGCCTACAATGAGGCCCTGGCCGGGACCGGTAATTTATGGAAGTTATCCGATGAACAGACTAAACAGTACGAGGCCCTGCTGGATGTGACGGGAACCGGCATCATGGGTTATATCGATATTCCCAAGATCCAGATCACCCTGCCCATCTATCATGGTACCGATGAGACGGTTTTGCAGATTGCCATAGGTCATCTGTCAGGAACATCCTTACCTGTAGGCGGTCCCAGTACCCACTGCGTGGTTTCCGGCCACCGGGGTCTGCCCTCGGCCAAACTCTTTACCGACCTGGACCAGATGAAGGAAGGCGACACCTTTACCATGACCGTTCTGGACCGGACGGTGACCTATGAGGTAGACCAGATCCGTATCGTGGAGCCTACAGACCTAAGTGACCTGCAGATCGTGGAGGGCCAGGACCTTTGTACCCTGGTTACCTGTACCCCCTACGGTATCAATACCCACAGGCTTTTGGTCAGGGGACACCGGGTAGCTAATGCCAACGGTTCTGCCAATGTTACGGCCGAGGCCCTGCAGATCGAGTCCATGTATGTGGCCATCCTTATCGCCGCACCGATCCTGCTGACCCTGCTGATTATCATGCTTGTCAGGACCGGCCAGGCCAAACGGCGGAGAAGGCGGAAGGAGTTGCTGGAGACCTCCATTGCCAGGGAAGGAAAAACACGCCGGCACAGGCCCGCCAACGACAGCCAGGCCGGGGTAAAAACTTCGAAAGGCTTTAAAGGCTTAAAGGGTTTAAAAGGATCTAAGGGATCAGGCAAGGATCAGAAGAAGCCCGGGAAATGGTTGTCCAGGAAGCGCTAAGAGAAGAACTTGATCACATTAATAACATGTATTAATAATATAATAAAGAAAATGTATTCTGAATCAATGAACTGTCATGTTGACATGAAGGAGGAAATAGGTATGAAAAATTGCTGGAAGCTGATGGCTTGGCTTATGGTTTTAGGACTTATGGCTGTGGGAATATACCGGCCGGTTTTGGCTGATTCGAGTGAGACATCCACAGAAAATCCGGTTACGTCGAAAAGTGACTGCTCGATTACAATGACTATCGATTCTACAGGTACCGCTACAGGCGGATCGTTCCTGGCCTACCGGGTTGCGGAGATTGTGTCTGATGATGGTTATGTTTTTAAGTCTCTTTACGGAGATATCACTGTGGATTTCAGTGATGCTACAAAAAAGACTAAGTTGATTAACGAGTATTACGACAATTACATATCAAAGGGAAAAGACTATATAGTGGAAGAACCTATTAAGGCTACCGCTGACAAGGGAGTCCTCAGTTTCACCGGCTTAAAGACAGGTCTTTATCTGATTGATCAGGAGACGGCAGTTTCCGGTTATACTAATTTGGACAGGACACTGGTTTCTGTTCCCTACCAGAATTCGGACGGAACCTTTAAATATAATGTGGTGGCGATATCCAAGTCTACTATAACGACATCAAAATCTCCTAGTGAAAATAATAATGATAGTAGCGAAGATGAAAGCAATTTCGACGATGACTCCGAAACAGAGGAAAGTGAAGAATCGGATTCCAGCAGCAGTTCTACGGAAAGTAAAAAGCTTCCTCAGACTGGTCAGCTTTGGTGGCCCCTGCCCCTTCTCCTCTGCGGAGGCCTGCTGCTCATGTTTGTAGGCAGAAGAATCAGGAAGTAATAGATCATTGAGAACTTTCTAAGGGATTAAGGATCCCATAACCGGCACAGGTTGCCGGAAGGAAGAGGATATTACCGGCATAACCTGCTGGAGGTAAGAGTATAATGCCGGTACAGGCTGCCGGAGGGAAAAGTATATTGCCGGCATAGACTGCTGGGCAAGTAACAAAGTGAATATGAACTTATGATGACGACGGTTCAGGGCCTTTGGTCCTGAACCGTTGAGAATAAAGGGAAGATTTGAGATGAATTCATCCAGTAATAAAAGCCGGGAAGGCGGAATAAGAAGTATCCTGGGAACCCTGGTGTTCCTTCTGGGTTTCACCCTCTTTGCCGGGGCGGTGGGCCTTTTGGTTTATAATATATGGGATTCCCACCGGGCCGGGGAGGCTTCGGAAGAAGTGGTGAAGCAGATCGACAAGAACCGCAAGGGTAAGCCTAAGTTGGCCCGGGACCCCATCTATGAGGATGAGGACCGGGAGATGCCCACCATGGAGATTGATGGCTTCCTTTATATCGGAACTCTGCAGATTCCTTCCCTGGAGCTGGAGCTTCCGGTCATGCAGAAGTGGGATTACACCAGGTTAAAGATCGCCCCCTGCCGTTTTAGTGGCAGCTATTTCGACGATGACCTGGTGATCTGCGGCCACAACTACAGAAGACATTTCAGCCCCATTAAGGGTATTGATATCGGTGCGGACGTCTACTTTGTTACCGTGGACAACATGGTCTACCATTACAAGGTCAGCAACCGGGAGACTCTGAGACCTACCTCGATCGAGTCCATGGTCCGTAACCAGAATAACGTGGATGAAGATCTGGAGATCGCCGGTACCAGCAAGGACAGCGGTTATCTGGATGCCGATGAGAGTAATGACCCGGAAAGCTACGGTAAATGGGACCTCTGCCTCTTCACCTGTACCACTGGCGGCCAGGCCCGTTGTGCCGTCCGTTGCCAGAGGGTTGGCGGGGCCAAGGAAAAGAAGTCAACGGAGACCAAAAACGACTCCGATGATAAGAAGAAGGACCAGAAAGAGGGAACCGGAGACCAGGCCAGTGGCCAGGAAGCTGCCGGCAAGGAAGCTGATGGCCAGGAAGCTACAGAGGAAGCCGGTGACAGTCAGGATTAGGAGCCGGATTTAAGTCTATATAGGAATTTAAGCGAGCAAGGCCTGATTCTGGAAGAAAAAACAGCAAGAGACCTGCTGCAGCCCAGGTCAGGAGAAAGAACAGGAGTGGCAGTCATGACCAATGCCGACCGCTTTATTGACAAATATAAGATTTTTGAAAGTATGATCCGGACGACCTATGACCTTAAGGAGACCGAGTCCATCGTCCATTTCCTTTGTGATGAGCGCAGGGAGTTCGACATCTATGAGGATGATATCCGTTATTGTTCCCAGGTCCGCAACCTGCTCCAGCACCGCCGCAAGATCAATGGACATTTTCCCGTGGAACCAACGGATGACATGCTGGACCTGCTGGATAAGCTGACAGAGGAGATCGCCGGCCGGGACCGCTGCAGGGATATAGCGGTGCCCTTCAACAGGCTTTTCTACAGGACGCCGGAGGATGACCTCTGGAAGACGATTAGGAGTCTTAAGGAAGCTCCCTTTGCCATCGTTCCCATCCTGGATAACAGGCGGCTGGTGGGCATTTTTAATGAGAATGCCCTCTTTTCTTATCTGACAGACCAGCTGGGAGGGCTAGATCAGAGCAAGCCGGTTAAGTTCAGGGACATGATGCCCTATCTGGACTACAGGAACCGCAAGCATGAGATTCTTCTTTTTATCCGGGGAGACCAGTTTGTAGATGAACTGAAGCTGGAGTTCGAGGAACATTTTCATAAAAAGAAGGTCCTGATCGCGGCCTTCATCACCGCCAGTGGCAGGGAGGATGAAGAGGTCAAAGGACTGGTGACAGCCTGGGATATCCTGGGTCGCAGCCAGAGACCATAAGCCGGAAGCCTGGCCAGGAAGTGCAGATAAGAATCCTGAGTGGGACCTTGGGCATGGAAGCTAGGCCAGGGATTATAGATAGGGATCATAAGGTGGACCTGGATGAAAGAATTATAGATAGGGACCATAAGCCAGGACCCGGGAGTTTTGATATTAAAACTATAGACAAATTGTCCAGAAAAGTTATAATAGTATTAGTTAGTGTGAATTGTACGCAAGGAGGGTAGTATTTATGGATGCTCAGGAATTGTTAACCTATATCGAGGACCTGACTTTTAAGAAGTCCATGAGAGGATATGATGCCAACGAGGTGGATGACCAGCTGGATAGGATCTGTGACGAGATTGAAGCCATAGCCCGGGATAAGGATGCGGAGATTGCTTCCCTGAGGAAGAGTGTGGAGCTTTCTGCCAAGGGTACCGTGAGCCAGGAGCTGGCTAAGACCAAGGCCCATCTGGCTGAGACGAGTAAGAAGCTGGCAGCGGCTGAGGAGAAGCTTTTCCAGGCTGAGGCCAGGGCGGCGGCAGCTGAGCAGCGGGCTGAGGAAGGGATCCGTGAGGCGGCAGCCGAGGTTAAGGCAGATGTCCAAGCTGATGTGGCTCCTGTTGTCAGTGCGGCTGAGACTGAGGCCCAGGAAGCCTACAAGCAGTATGTAAGGAATGCGGACCTGCTTTGTAAGCAGCTCGATGCCCTCGATGCCAAAGAGAATGAGATTATTACCAATGCCCAGAATAAGGCGGATGAGATTCTCGAAAAGGCCCGGACTGATGCGGAAAATATCATCGGCAAGGCTAATATAGACGCTGAGAACCTGATCAAGGATGCCCAGGCCAAGAAGGAAGCCTTCGAGGATCTGGCAGAGCAGAAAGATGGCATTATCGCCCAGCTGAAGGCTATCGCCGAGGATACCGGAGCCCTGGTAGATAAGCATATCGAGAAAGTAGAGGCCGATGTGGAAGAGGTTCTTGGGGGAGTAGAAGAGGACGACCAGGACGACCAGGATGACCAGGACGAGTCCGATTCTGAGGAAGACGACCAGGACCAGGAATAGAAAGAAGACCGGTCTTGTGACTGAGATGAGCATATAGAGAGATCTGATCCCCCGCACAGGCGAAAAGTGCGGGGGATTTTTGAGTGGACAAACTATGAAAGATATATTAAAATACCATTAATCACTTGTTAAAGATATTTATTTTATTATTTGCTTTGGAGATTATGTCAGAACAGAAACGGGTGTTTCCGGGGATTATGTCTGACCCGGGACAAAAGAAGCAGCCGCCGCTAGGGGCTGTGCAGGGTCTACTGTGTCTGCATAATCGAAGGAGTTGTCCGGATATGAGAAGAATGGGCGGATCTGCGGCGGCAGATTCCTTGGTGCCTGGCTCTCCCTTTGATTTTGTCATGGGTGGAGGCAGGTTTTGTTAGTGTAGGCGACGAGCCGGTCAGCCTGCCCTGTGCTTATCCTCTTTCAGGCAGAGACCTTGCTTTCATATTCGGAGGTATATTCATGATAATGTCATTTGTGATTATTTTAGCGGCCCTGATCATCGTGGCTGTGGTCGAGGTTATGTACAGGAGCCACCAGATAAAGAGCATCAAGCGCAGGAAATAACTGGTAGACCAGGATAAAGAACTGGTCGGAGCAAGAAATAGGACCGGCTTCTAGAGCGGACGGGATAGGGAGTGGACAGGTTTACAAAGAGAACGAGTTAAGAAAATGGACCGGTTTACAGAGCGGACGAAATAAGAAGTAGACAGACTTGGAGAGCCGGACAAGATAGAGAGATGATCGGTTCCTGTAAAGTCCGACGAGATAAAGGAGCGTACCGGATGAGAAAGCTGATTATATTTGATATGGACGGGCTTATGTTCGACACAGAGAGTGTGGCGGCCAGGGCCTATATGGAGGTGGGCTCGGCCAAGGGCCTGCCGGTCAGTATGGATAAGTACCGTCGGGTGATCGGTCTCGATGCCAAGGCCATCTGGGCCAGGTACCGGGAGGATTTCGGGGACGCGGTGGATCCGCAAGCCCTCTACCGGGAGGTGGGAGCTAGGATCGGAGAGATCACCATGACGGAAGGCCTGCCGGTGAAGAAGGGACTTTTTGAACTTATGGAGGCAGTGGAGGCCTTGGGCATCCCTAAGATCGTGGCCAGTGGATCCAACCTGCCGGTGGTCCGGTCCAACCTGGAAAAGGCCGGCATCCTGGACCGCTTTTCCATGATCATTTCCTCTGATGCCTTTGAAAAGGGTAAACCCAGCCCGGACATTTTCCTGGCCTCCTGTCAGAGGATGGAAGTAGAGCCGGAGCAGGCCCTGGTCCTGGAGGATGCGCCCAGTGGAATCCAGGCGGCCTTAGCCGCCGGCATCCCTGTGGTGGCTGTGCCGGATATTCTGGAGATTCCCCCGGACCTGGCTGACCAGTGCCTGGCAGTTGTGGCAGACCTGACAGAGGTGATCCCCTGTCTTTGATCCTACGGATCGGTCTGCTTTTTCTTTTGCATGTAGAGGTATGTAAATTAGAATCTTTCCCAGGGTCAGGAATCTGCAGGGGCATTTCCGGCTAGCCAGGCTTGAACTTGGATATTTTTAGGCCAGCCAGGCCCTGACTTTGGGCATTTCCGGCCAGCCAGGCCTGAACTTGGATATTTTTAGGCCAGCCTGGCTCAGCCTTTGGTCATTTCCGGCCGGCCTGGCTCAGCCTTTGGACATTTCCGGCCGGCCTGGCCCTGAACATGGGACATTTCCCAGGACCGGCGAAAGGAAAGTGTAAATCTATGCCTTATCCCCTCACTGTTATTATGGGGCAAAATATGTTATGATATCAGCGAACATAATGAGGTGAGAGAATCATGGATAAATTATTACAGATGATAGAAGACCACCTGGACCAGACTCTGGTTACGCTGACGGTCAGTAATCCCCGCAAGGCCGCGGAGATCCGTAAGATCAGTGTCCGACCGGTCCTGATGAAGGGGCAGCTGAAGTTCCAGTCTGCCTCCTATAGCAAGACCCAGGTCTTCCACAAGAACCAAACCAAGGATGAACTTATGACCATGTTGGAAGAGGACCTTCCTGCCTACCGGCAGCTGCTGCTGCGGACCGAGGAGGAGGAAGTGACGGCCCTGATCTCTAAGAAGGGCAAGGCTTCTGTAAGCAGTCATAGGATCGACAAGGAGGCCAAGGAGGACAATAAGTCCAAGGGGGCCGGCTCCGGCCTGGCCTCTAGGGAGGCGGTTCCGGTCCGCCTGGCCCACAACCGGACCAAGAACTACCTGCTGCCGGAGGGGACCCCGGTGCCTTTCCTGCAGGACCTGGGCGTCATGACCGCCGAGGGTAAGGTTGTCCGGAAAAAATATGACAAATACCGGCAGATCAACCGTTTTCTTGAATTTATTGAGGATGTGCTGCCCAGCCTGCCCCGGGACCGGGAGATCCGGATTCTGGATTTCGGCTGCGGCAAGTCCTATCTGACCTTTGCCATGTATTATTATCTTCGGGAGATCGCCGGAAAAGATGTCTCCATCATCGGCCTGGACCTGAAGAAGGATGTGATCCGCAACTGCGGCAGGCTGGCCCGGACCTACGGCTATGACCGGCTCCATTTCCTGGAGGGGGCCATAGAGGACTATGAGGGCCTGGACCAGGTTGACATGGTGGTGACCCTCCATGCCTGTGACACGGCCACGGATTATGCCCTGGCCAAGGCGGTCCGCTGGGGGGCCCGGGTTATCCTGTCCGTCCCCTGCTGCCAGCATGAGCTCAACAGCCAGCTCAATGAAGGGAAAAAGGATAAGACCGGGAACCAGGAGGCTGACCGGCCCTTTGGACCCCTGACCGATTATGGGATTCTCCAGGACCGATTCGCGGCCCTGGCTACCGACGGAATCCGGGCCAAGCTGCTGGAAGAAGCCGGCTATGAGACCAGAATCCTGGAATTTATTGATATGGAACATACGCCCAAGAATCTGCTGATCCGGGCGGTGAAGGGGCCTGTGGCGGCCAGCCGCAGACAGGCCGCCGGCAGAGAGGTGGACGCCCTCTGCCTCCAGTTTGGCTTTAAGCCCTGCCTGAGAGAACTGCTCAGAGACCAGATTTAGAAAGGACTGGATGTGTATGAAGAAGGAAGTCCGCAATGTGCTTCTAAGAATACTTGTCGCGGTGGTCGTATTCATCCCTGCTTTTATCTTTTTTGACTTGAAGGCTATAGAGGAGAAGGGGACCGCCGTGGCTGAACTGGCCAATCCCTCCTATCCGGTCCTGGAGGTCGGCGGGAGTGATGGCGACTATAATCTTATGAGCGGCTACCGGGGTGACATAGACCTGTCCCTGGTGAGGAACCAGGTGGCTGTGGTGGATAATTCCAAGACCCTGGAGCTCAAGCTGCACAACTATGACTATGATATTACAGCCATAAAATATGTCCTTTTCCAGTCCAGTCCTGACCAGGCCCTGGAGGAGGGGACCCTCAACAGGCTGGAGGAAAACGTGCCGGCCAATCTCCGGATCGGTACCATCCAGTTTGAAACCACCTTCCGGGAGGGGGAGGTCTACTACCTGCGCCTGTCTGTCAGGCTCAGCAATGGCACCAGAATCTATTACTATACCAAGGTCCAGAACGGGGCCGGCTACCACCTGAAGGAATATATGGATTTCGCCAGGGATTTCCACACCAGTCTCCTGGGAGAGGAGATTTCGGAAACCTACAGCTTCTACTTAGAGCCGACAGACCTGACTACGGACAAGAGCCTCAATGAGGTAAATATTCATTCCAGCATCGATGCGGTCAACTATGGCAGCATGGTACTGAAGGAGGAGAGCGGACCCACTTTTTATGTGAGGGAGATCAACGGGACCTATGCGGTCATTGACCTGTCTACCCTGGCCTCCAGCGAGCTGTCCACCGGCAGCATCCAGTATTTCCGCATCAATGAGACCTTCAAGCTGCGCTATACGGCCGAGAGGATGTACCTGCTCGACTACAGCCGCAAGATGGGCTCCTACTATAATGAGACCCTGATCGATTCGGCCGACAACCTGCTCTGCCTGGGCGTCCAGAATTCGGGGGATGTGAATTATCTTTATTCTGACGGGGGCAAGAAGGTCTGCTTCGCCTCCCAGGGCCAGCTCTGGTACTATGATTACCAGTCCTCCAATGTCAGCAGGATCTTCAGCTTCCTGTCGGAGAATATGGCCGACCTGCGTAACGAGAACGAGGACCATGGCATCAAGGTCCTGGATTTTGACGACAAGGGAGATACCATTTACCTGGCCTATGGCTACATCACCAGGGGCCGCCATGAGGGGTCTAACGGCATTCAAATCATGAGCTTTAACGCCCAGGACAATTGTAGTGAGGAACTGGCCTTTCTGGAGACCTCCGTGCCCTACGACCAGATGAAAAAGGACGTGGAAAGGTTCGCCTACTACAATAGTGAGGGCAAGTTCTACTGTATTGTAGGTGGGGTTCTCCATGAGATCTCCATAGAAGAGAAGACCGACCATGTGATCGAGGACGGCCTGTCGGGAGACCGGCTGACCGCCTCTGCCGACCAGAGTCTGGTCGCCCTGGAAAAGAGTGAGGATATCACCCAGAACCAGGAGATCGAGATGCTGGACCTGGAGTCCGGGATCTCCAGGAGCTTCACGGTGGAGGACAACCAGAGGATCCGGTCTGTGGGCTTTCTGGGCGAGGACTTCATCTACGGCGTAGCCGTGGCCAATGATGTCAGCCGCCAGACCACAGGCGGAGTGACCTTCCCCATGGAAGAACTGCATTTTGTAGACAGGGATGGCAAGGAGGTCCGGACTTACCAGGCAGCCGGTCTGTATATCATGGAGACCAAGCTGGAAGGTTTGGTGCTCCACATGACCCTGGGTAAAAAGAAAAAGACCGGTTTCGATGCCAATGTGGGAGAGGATTTTATCCGCTATAAGACCGATGAGCTTGCCGACGCGGTCTCCCTGACCTGGAAATACACGGAACCCAACCGCAACCAGCTTTATTTTAAGTTCCCCAGCTATGTTTATATCCAGGTGGAGCCGGACCTGGTTCTGACCAGGACCCGGGTCAATGAGGATAACAAGACCATCCGTCTGGCCAATGGTGAGGACAGGGATGAGAGCTATTATGTCTATGCCGCCGGCAAGGAAGAAGGCAGCTTCGACAGCATCTCCGCCGCCATCAGGAAGGCAGACCAGGTGAGGGGAAATGTGATCGACAGCCATGAGCAGGTCCTCTGGGAGTGCATTTTCGCCGAGTACAATAAGGTGGCCGGCATGGACGATGTCATCAAGGTGAAGAAGAAGACCAACAGCCTGGCGGCCTGCCTGGCCATGATCGGGGCTGTAAATGGTAATAAATATACGGTTTCGGAGCTTTCTGACCAGCTGTCCCATGAGTCGGTGGACGAGGTCCTGGAGCTTTGCAGCGGCCATAAGACCAGGAACCTGACCGGCTGCAGCACCGATGAGATCCTTTATTTCATCAGCAAGGGCAGCCCGGTTCTGGCCCGTTTCGGGGAGGGCCGCTATATCGTGGTGATGAGCTATAATTCCACCAAGCTCCGTTACTTGGATCCCGTCACCGGTCTGTCCACAGCCGTGGACCGGCCTGGCTTGACGAAAAAACTGGAAAAGGCAGGAAATGTATATTATTCCTATCTTCAGGAATAAGGCCCTGGGCCGGACCAGCCATTTTATGTGGTCACCCGGCCCGGACATAGAGCGGAGGTAGCTATGAGCGAAAAGCAAATATATCAAAATTCCGATGATGGTGGGGATAAGGAAAGGAAGAGACGCCGGCGGAGCCGTAAAAAGAATATGGATATGGTCTGGAAGGTTCTGAAGATCTGGGGTGTCTGCCTGGCCGTCGCTGCCGCCGTCCTCTTTATTTTCCTGGCCAGGAAGGTGGCAACCCCCATCCTTGCCATGTACGTGGACGCAGAGAAGCTGGTGGCCGAGAGCAGTCCCAAGACCTTCCGCAGCCAGCAGACCACGATCATCTATGACAGCAATAATAACGTGCTGAAGAAGCTCAAGGGGGAGAAGGATGTCTATTATCTAAGCTATGACAAGATCCCCGACGGGGCCAAGCTGGCCATCATATCCATCGAGGACAAGAAGTTTACCTCCCACAGGGGCGTGGATGTGGTGGGCGTGGCCCGGGCGGTTCTGTCCCTCCTGATCCACCACGGCAATATTACCATGGGCGGCAGCACCATAACCCAGCAGCTGGCCCGGAACATTTTCCTGAATTATGAGAAGACCTACAGCCGGAAGATCAAGGAGATCTTCATCGCGGCGGCCTTAGAGAGGAAATATACCAAGGAGCAGATCCTGGAATTCTATATGAATAATGTCTATTTTGCCAATGGATATTACGGGATCGAGGCGGCCTCCCAGGGTTATTTCGGCAAGGGGGCGGGAGAACTGACCATCTCCCAGCTGGCCTTCTTATGTGCCATTCCCAACAGCCCCAACCGCTACGACCCCTATGAGAACCCGGAAGCGACATTTTCCAGGAGAGACCGGATCTTAAAGAGCATGAACGAGGACGGCTATATCTCTGACAGCCAGTACAGGGCCTCCGTCCAGGAGAATTTTACCGTAAAGAAGAACAAGGAGCAGACGGCGGCCAATGATTATGCCCAGACTTATGTGATCCGTTGTGCCACCGAGGCCCTCATGAGAAACCAGGGCTTCCAGTTTAAAAATACCTTTGATTCTGCGGATGAGAAGAAGAGTTACAACAAGGAGTATGACGAGCTTTATGACAGCTGCCGGGCCAGCCTTTACACCGAGGGCTACCGGATCTATACCTCCATCGACCCCGCCCGCCAGCAGGAACTACAGCTGGCAGTAACCAAGGGCCTGGCCATGTTTGAGAACAAGACCGATGATGGTGTCTATGAGGTCCAGGGGGCAGCGGTCTGTATCGATAATTCCACCGGCCGGGTGGCGGCCATCGTCGGCGGCCGGGAGCAGGACCAGGAGGGCTACGGCCTCAACAGGGCCTACCAGAGCTACCGCCAGCCCGGGTCTGCCATTAAGCCCCTCTTAGTTTATACACCGGCCTTCGAGATGGGCTTTACACCGGACAGCATGGTGGATGACAGCCGGATGAAATCGGAGAACGGGGAGAAAGTGGTCTCCAATGCCGGCGATTCTTATTCTGGTGAGATCACCGTCAGAAAGGCGGTGGAGAAGTCCAGTAACGTGGCTACCTACCGGCTCTACCAGGAACTGGGGGCTTCCAGCCTCCTCCGTTATCTGGAGGAGATGGATTTCAATGGTCTGGAGGCCAATGACTATAAGTACGACACGACTTCCATCGGCGGCTTTACAAACGGAGTCTCCACGGTGGAGATGGCGGCCGGTTATGCGGCCATAGCCAATGACGGCATCTACCGGACCCCCACCTGTATCGTCCGGATCACAGATTCCCAGGACCAGGTCATCATCGACGAGGAGGGGACCCAGGATGTGAGACAGGTCTACGCCACCAATGCGGCCAGGATGATGACCGATGTCCTGGCAACTTGTGTGACCAGTTCCCGGGGAACCGCCCACGGCTGTCAGCTTAGTGTGGATATGCCTGCCGCCTGTAAGACCGGAACCACCAATGAGAACGTGGACGGCTGGCTCTGCGGCTATACCCCCTACTATACCACGGCAGTCTGGGTGGGCATGGATGTCTTCAACTCGGTGGAGAACCTCCAGGGAAGCAGCTATCCGGCCCAGATCTGGAAGACTTTTATGGATAATGTCCACTCCTCGGCCAAGCTGACCAGGGTAGAATTCCCATCTTATAATGATGAGGAGCTAACCTTCCAGGAAGTGGAGGACAGAGATTATTATAATCAGGGCAATGATTATTCCGACCAGGAGGAGATTGAGGATAACAGTGACTCCGGCCGTAACAGCTATAATCAGGATGACGAGGAGGACACTGACTCTGTCGGCAACGATTATGATACGGATGACAGCGACAGCCAGTATAATGATAACCAGTATAATAACAACTGGAACGACAGTGATGAAGACATCGACCAGGATTCCTCCGACAGCGGCCAGGATGAATACGAAGATGATTCCAATAATGAAGACAGCGGAGGAGAGGAGACCTTCGAGTTCTGATTTCATAGTACTGTAAAAGAAATAAAAAGCAGCCGTGCCCAGGATCACCATCTTGTATGGGATGGCCCGGGCAGGCTGCTTTTTCTATGCATTTATTATCTTATTCATGGATGAATTGATGCCTGGTCAGACTGGGAGCCGGTCCTTGACCGGATCTTTATAGCAGGCTCAGCCGGTCTTCTTAGCTGTCGGCAGTAGTATCATCCTCAAAGATGGTATGGTACTTCTCGTACTCAGCCAGGCGCTTCTTGATCCGGTCGTGGGGATCTAAGGTCGGGCTGATGGATGCGTTATGGTTAAGGTTATCGATCAGAAGGGCGATATACTTGGAGACATCACAGCTCACATACCACTCCCGGGTGAAAAGGTCCGGATTCTGGTAGGTGCAGTTGGTGGTAATCACCTTGTAGATGGTGCCGTCCGCGTAGGCCTTGTCAAAGGAGGCAAGACCGTTGGTGAACATACCGAAGGTGGAGATACAGAAGACCCTCTTGGCCCCTCTCTTCTTCAACTCTTTGGCTACGTCCAGCATACTCTCTCCGGAAGAGATCATGTCGTCGATGATCAGTACGTCCTTGTTCTCCACGGAGTCACCCAGGAACTCATGGGCGACGATGGGGTTACGGCCGTCTACTACAACGGAATAGTCTCTTCTCTTGTAGAACATACCGATATCCACTTCAAGGACAGTGGAGAAATACATGGTTCTCTGCATGGCTCCCTCATCGGGGCTGATCACCATCATGTGGTCCTTGTCGATCTGCAGGTCGTCGGTGGACCGGAGCAGGGACTTGACAAACTGGTAGATCGGCATGATGTTGTCAAAGCCTGCCAGGGGGATGGCGTTCTGTACCCGGGGATCATGGGCGTCAAAGGTAAGGACATTATCCACGCCCATATTCACCAGTTCCTGCAGCATGAAAGCACAGTCCATGGACTCGCGGGCACTTCTGCGGTGCTGGCGGCTCTCATAGAGGAAGGGAAGAATAACGGTGATGGAGGATGGCTTGCCGGAGGCGGCGCCGATCAGTCTCTTCACGTCGGCATAGATATCGTCAGGGGACATATGGTTCATATGGCCGCATACCTTGTACTGGAGACTATAATTCAGTACATCGGCGATAATGTAGAGATCAACACCACGGACAGATTCGGCGATAAAGCCCTTGGCTTCACCGGTACCAAAGCGGGGACAGTTAGCCTCGATCAGGTAGGAATCCCTTCCGTAATCTTTAAAGACAATATCTCCGATATAATCATGGTCCCGATGCTTACGCCAGTTAACAATATAAGAATCAATACTTTTGCCTAAAGCCTCGCAGCTGGGATGGACAATAATTCCAAGACGGCCGACGGGAACGGTTGTAAACTTACTGTCATCAGGTTTCATAGCTTAGATCTCCTTTTTTTGAATAGCATGTAAATGTCATGCGGGATAGATAACAAGGTGCCTGGCAGGACATTCCTGGGGGTTTGTCCTAAAACTATGCATAAAAAGTCAGATTTTTAAAATTATTATTACATTCAATGTTAATGTCCGTCAAGAGAAGAAAAAGTTTTTTTAATCCGGATATCGTCTCCAGTCAGATGGAGGATCAGATAGGATTCTACCAGTCTTGAGAAAATGCGCTCCGAATAGGTCCGGTTCAGCTGCTCTAAGGACAGGTTGGTGTTGATGATGGTGGCCTTCTTTTGCAGGATCCTCTCATTGAGGCAGAGGAAGAGCCGGGAATTGATGAAGGCATTATTCATCTCCGTGCCCAGGTCATCGATGATCAGAAGGTCACAGGCCAGGAAAGAAGACAGGGTGTAAGCCGGCTGGCCTTCTTCGTCCTTCCTCCGTCTGCCGAAGGTTTCTCTCTCCAGCTGCGAAAAAAGCTGGTAGGAGGTCATGTAGATCACCTGGAAATTACGGCTGATCAGCTCTCTTGCGATACAACCGGAAAGGAAGGTCTTGCCTACGCCGGCAGACCCGTAGAGCAACAGGTTCCTGCAGTCCACCTCCGGGAACCGGCCGGCATAGTCCCTGCAGATATGGAAGATCTCCTCCATGTTGGCCCGGGGGGAGATCCCGTCCGGGCCCGCTTCCAGTGGATAATAGTCCAGGCGGAAGCGGGAGAAGGAGGCCTGGCCCAGAAGTCCCTCCATGTTGGAATTACCATAGAGAACCTCCTTCATCCTGCGCAGGAGGCAGGAGCAGGGCTGGCCGTCGATATAGCCTGTATCCTTACAGGCCTCACAGTCATAGATGGGGTCCAGGTAGGTCACCGGATAGTGGTGCTTAAGCAGCAGCCGGGCCTTCTTGTCTGAGAGGGCCCTGATCTCCTCCCTGAGGGACAGGCGGATGTTCTCGTCCGGGGAAAAGACCATCTCCCTGGCCCGGGCCAGAGACCGGCTGGCGATCTCCTCGTCGATGGCCCGGATGGCCGGGACCTCCTCATAGACCTGGTCGCGTCGGCGGACTCCGGTCATGGCGTTCTCCGTCCGGATTCGGTCATATTCATCCAGGATGGGCTTGAGCTGTTCACTTGTCAGGATCATCGGGACCTCCTGTTAGTCTCAGCCAGGGCGGATTCCAGGCTGCTGTAATTATACTGTCTCTGATTAAAATTATGGAAGGAGTTGGACGGGGCTGTCTGGCCGCCGGCCTGGTCTTCCTTGCGGCCGCGGACAGCAGACATGTGCTGCTGGTCCAGCTTCTTTACGTCCTCGATGCTGCGCACGCCCTGCCGCTTCCACTCCTCCAGGATGCGGTTGGCATAGCGGAAGCTGGGCTGGTTGATGGCCAGGAGAGTCCGGCTGCAGGCCTCGATAATCAGGCCGGTGCCCAGGCCCATCCGGTTCCAGTTCTCGATAAAGTCCAGCTCTGAGGGCCCCGGATTACGGCCGGAAAGGCCGAAGGCCCTCATGACGGGGTAGACATTCTCCGT
Source organism: Lachnospiraceae bacterium UBA7026 (assembly GCA_002494165.1). GTDB lineage: Bacteria > Bacillota > Clostridia > Lachnospirales > Lachnospiraceae > Anaerobutyricum. The sequence continues at coordinate 35,968 of DLBH01000054.1, forward strand.
GAAGCTGCGGCTCTCTGCCTTGGCTTCCTCCACGGTGCTGATCCCCTTCTCGTACCAGCTTATGGCCACCCGCTCTATATAGCGTATGCTCTTCTTACCCCGGTCCACACAGTACTCGATCAGGTAGTCCATCAGGTCAGGAGAGAAGCAGAGCTGGTCACTGATATAGAATATACTTTCCAGGTCGGTCACGGACAGGGGCTTGCCCAGGTAGATCTCAGCCATGTAGACTGTTCTGGACAGGTCGCAGTCCGACCGGCAGCGGGCCAGGTCCTCGGGGGACCGGCTGCTCTTGACCGGTACCGGCCTGGGCAGGACCGGACCGCAGTCTGCGGCCATGGCAGGCTTTCTGTCCTCCGGGACGGTCTGGCCGAGTTCTCTTTCCGGGCCGGCCGTCTCCTCTCCGGGGGCCTGCTTCTGGTCTTGCGGACAGACTACTCCGGGAACTGCCTCCCGCTGGAGGACACCCTCCCGCACCCAGTAGCTGAGGGCCCGCAGAACATCCTTCTGGGTCAGCTCCAGCCGGTCAGCCAGAATCTCAACGCTGACCGCTTCCCCGGCTGACTGGAGGCGGAGAAGCATCAGATAGATCTTCACATACTCGCCGTCGGCCTTGGGAAGTATATGATCAATAAAATGATTATTCAGTATGGTAATCTGGTCACATATATTATGAACTGGTGTGTAATTCGCTGTCATATGTATTCCCCAACTTCTGTCGTATGTACAAAGGTATCTTTTGTACAGGTGTGTCTTTTGTATAATAGGGCCGGATCCATGATGGGAATCCGGCACCGGTAATCGCGGATGATTCTTTCGTTTTATGTCTGTATTTCCGGGAAAGAAGCTGCCGGGATCCGGGGCTTTAAAAGCTGTCCGTCCGGGCTGTCTTTCCCTCTGGTCCCGGGCCGGTGAAGGGCCTTTTGACCTTGTTATCATAACATATTGCGGGCGAAAAAAACAGTTTGAAATGAGGAGGCTCATGTGGATAAGATGGTGGAAAAACCCCCTGTAAAAAGGGGACAAATCTGCGGAGAACTTATGTGGATAATGTGGATAACTTTGTGGAAAATGGGGACCTCAGCTGATTTGTCCGGGAAAATATCCCTTAAATATCGGGCATTTTTTTCTGGTCTGGCAAGTCTGCTGGCCGGAGAAGACAGTGGATGGAATAGTGGATAATTTCTGAATAGCTTTTCAAGGGTATTTTTTGGGGGATAAAGCAGGAATAATTTTGTGGATAATGTGGATAACTTTTTTTGCTTCCGGCAGGTCTGACCCAGCGGATCCAGCTGCTGGCGGGCCGGCCGGAGGACCCTCCGCCGGCCTGGTTCTCTTGGGAAACTGGCAAAGAGTTGTCGTAAGAGCTTAGGAAACTGGCAAAGGACTATTATAAGATCTTTAGAAGCTGGTAAAGATCTGCCATAAGAGCAGAGCATAAAAAGCTGGCAAAGACCAGCCATAAGAGCTTAGGAAACTGGCAAAGACCAGTCATAAGAGCAGAGCTTAAAAAGCTGGCAAAGTTCTGTCATAAAAGCTTAAGAAGCCGCAAAAGGCCGGCCCGACAGACAAAAGACTCCCGGGGAGTCAGAGTCTGCCAGACCGGCCTGAACATGGCTTAGATATACATTTCCTATTGTCAGGGGAAGGGGAGGGGTCAGCGCCTCAGCAGGTCCTCTCCAATCTCCACCACATTACCTGCTCCCATGGTGATCAGCAGGTCATGGCCTTTCAGCCTTTCCCGGAGAAAGTCCTCGATCTCCCGGAAGGTCTTGATATAGTAGACATCCGTGCCGGCTTCCTTGAGCAGGCCGGCCAGGTCCTCTGAGGATACCAGGCCCGTATCCGGCTCTCTGGCAGCGTAGATCTCGGCGATGATAACATGGTCCGCCTTGGTCAGGACCCTGGCAAAGTCCTTGAGAAAGGCCTTGGTCCTGGTGTAGGTATGGGGCTGGAAGACTACCCAGAGGTCGTCATGGGGATAGTCGGCTGCCGCCTCCAGGGTGGCCGCGATCTCTGTGGGATGGTGGGCGTAATCATCCACGATAGTCACATTCCCCATGGCCCCCTTGAGCTCAAACCGCCGGTGGGTGCCGCCGAAGGACAGCAGGCCCTCCCGGATGGTTTCTAAAGGAAGACCGATGGCCAGGCCGCAGGCGATGGCAGCCAGGGAATTCATCACATTGTGGCGGCCCTTGACGCAGAGGGAGATCTCCCCCTGGGGCTGGCCCTTGACAAAGAGGGTATAGGAAGCATTTCCCAGGGCGTCAAAAGAGATGTCGCCGGCCGAGTAATCATTGTCCGGATTCAGACCGAAGCGGACATGGTCGCGGTCGATGCCTTCGAGAATCTCCTGGCAGCAGTCCATGTCGCCGTTGATGACAATCAGGCCGTCCTTGGCCGTCTGGGATGCAAAGGTCCTGAAGGAGTGTTTGATGTCATCAAGGTCCTTGAAAAAGTCCATGTGGTCCTCTTCCACATTAAGGATAATGGAGTAGAGGGGATAGAGGGACAGGAAGCTGTTGGTGTACTCACAGGCCTCGGTCAGGAAGACATCGGACCTGCCCACCCGGATATTTCCCTTGATTCGGTCCAGCATGCCGCCGATGCTGACGGTGGGATCCGTGTCTGCCTGCAGCAGGATATGGGTCAGCATGGAGGTGGTTGTGGTCTTGCCATGGGTGCCGGCTACGGCGATGGACCGGGCAAAATTAGCCATGATCTGGCCTAAGAGCTCAGCCCTGGTCATGAGGGGGATGCCCCGCCTCTTCACTTCGGCGAACTCCGGGTTGTCCTCGTGGATGGCCGCGGTGTAGACCACCAGGTCTATATCGTCGGAGATATTATCCGCCGTCTGGCCGATCATGATCCGGGCCCCGTTGGCCTTGAGATGGTCTGTCAGCTCAGACCGGTGCATGTCCGATCCAGACACGGTGAAATGTCTGCGCAGGAGAACCTCTGCCAGGCCGCTCATGCTGATGCCGCCGATTCCGATAAAATGTACGTGAAGGGGTTTTTGGAAATCTACTTTATACATGAAAATCTTACCTCTTTTCCGGATGATTTTTTCCTGATTCATCACAATATATTAGCTTACCCAATCGCAAAAAATAAGTTTATGCAATCGCAAAAATAAGCTCACCTAATCATATGCTAATAGCTAGTATATCGCAATCGAATTTTTGAATCAAGGGGTCCGGGCCAAGGAAAAAAGCAAAGAAATGGCCCATGGAAATGACTTGACTGCAATACATTTATATATGCCTATGGAAAAATGTGATTCCCAATTATTCAAGTTTTTAGAAATATATTACAGGATTATCATAGATACAGATAGGTTTTTTGTTCATTTTTTAGGTAATATTACAATTAGTATTTTACATTTTCCATAAAAAAAGTTGAGTATAGGAATTCTTTTTAAGTGAAAATGCTTTTAATTTGCTTTATGGAGTGATATAATAACGTATATGTGACAAAGGGGTGATTCTTTATGATAAAAAAAGAAATGATAGCTATGTTATTAGCAGGAGGGCAAGGAAGTCGTCTCGGTGTTCTGACATCTAAGCTGGCAAAACCTGCAGTCGCTTTTGGGGGAAAGTACAAGATCATAGACTTTCCACTGAGTAACTGTATTAACTCGGGAATTGATACCGTAGGTGTACTTACCCAGTATCAGCCACTTAGGCTGAATCAACACATTGGTATCGGAATCCCCTGGGACCTGGACCGTAATATCGGAGGTGTGACCATCCTTCCACCCTATGAGAAGATGAAGAACACGGACTGGTATTCCGGCACGGCCAATGCCATATATCAGAATATGGAATTCATGCAGTATTATAACCCCGAGTATGTCATCATTCTCGGAGGAGATCACATCTATAAGATGGATTATGAACTGATGTTGGATTTCCACAAGAAGAATAACGCGAAGATAACCCTTGCCACCTATGAAGTTCCCTGGGAGGAGGCCAGTCGTTTCGGCCTGGTCATTACTGATGAGAATAATCAGGTACAGGAATTCGAGGAGAAGCCGGATAACCCAAGAAGCAACAAGGCTTCCATGGGCATCTACATCTTTAACTGGGATGTCCTGAAGGAGTCTCTGGAGAAACTTAAAGACCAGCCAGGCTGTGATTTCGGAATGCATGTGATTCCCTACTGCCACGAAAGAGGCGACAAGATCATGGCTTACACGTATCAGGGCTACTGGAAGGATGTGGGAACCCTCTCAGCCTACTGGGAAGCCAACATGGAACTGATTGATATCATACCGGAATTTAACCTCTATGAGGAGTTCTGGAGAATCTATACCAAGAGTGATATGATTCCGCCCCAGTATTTCAGCGAGAGCTCCAAGGTGAGCGGGTGTATCATAGGTGACGGAAGTGAGATTTATGGTGAGGTGTACAATTCCGTACTCGGAGCCGGAGTCATCATAGAGGAAGGAGCTGTTGTCACCAACTCTATTATTATGAGCGGCACGGTCATCAAGGCCGGCGCCAAAGTGGAAAAGGCAGTCATCGCCGAGAACAGTGTTATCGGTGAGAATACAGAGGTTGGATTCGGAGAAGAGGTCGAGAACAAGTACAAGCCGAATGTCTATGCAGGAGGCCTGGTTACCATAGGAGAGTATTCCACAATCCCGGCAAATGTCAGAATCGGCAAGAACGTGGCCATCATTGGCAAGACGGCAGAGGCTGATTACCCGGACGGAGTTCTTGAGAGCGGCGAATCCATCATCAGATAGCATAAGGCAGGTGACAGATATGAAATCGATTGGAATAATTTTAGCAGGTGGTAATAATAAGAGGATCGGCCGGTTGTCTGACAAGCGCGCGATTTCCGCGCTGCCTATCGCCGGAAGCTACCGGGCCATTGATTTTGCACTCAGTAACATGGCCAATTCCCGCGTCAATAAAGTGGCGGTATTTCCCCAGTTTAATGCCCGGTCACTCAACGAGCACCTGAGCTCCAGTAAGTGGTGGGATTTCGGCAGGAAGCAGGGAGGCCTTTACGTATTTACTCCGACCCAGACCAAGGAGAACAGCTTCTGGTACCAGGGCACGGCAGACGCCCTCTACCAGAACATGGATTTCCTCAAGAAGAGCCATGAGCCCTATGTCATCATAGCCGCCGGCGACGGCGTCTACAAGATGGATTACGGCAAGGCCCTGGATGCCCATATCGCCAAGAATGCAGATATTACTGTTGTCTACACGACCATGAAGGATACTGAGGATGACCTGACCAGGTTCGGTGTCCTCAAGCTTGATGACAATGAGAGAATCATTGAATTTGAGGAGAAGCCGCTGATCGCCGAGTCCAATAATATATCCATCGGCGTCTACATCATCCGCCGCCGTCACCTGATCGAGGTGCTGGAGAGATGCGCCCGGGAAGACAGGCACGATTTCGTAAAGGATGTGCTGGTCCGCTACAGGAATGTCCGTAAGATTTTCGGCTACAAGCTGGATACCTACTGGAGAAACATAGCAACTGTGGAATCCTATTATAAGACTAATATGGATTTCCTGAAGAAAGATGTGAGAGATTACTTCTTTAAACAGTATCCGGACATCTATTCCAAGGTGGATGACCTTCCACCGGCCAAGTATAATGCCGGCTCAGATGTGAGCAACAGTATCGTCTCCTCGGGCTGCATTATCAATGGCAAGGTAGAGAATTCCGTCCTGTTTAAGGATGTCTACATTGGCAATAACTGTACCATTAAAAATTCAATAGTTTTAAATGATGTTTATATTGGCGACGATTCCTACATTGAGAACTGCATCGTTGAAAGTCGCGATACTCTTCGCCCCGGTACCAATTACGTTGGCTCCGAGGAGGAGATCAAGATTGTAATAGAGAAGAATGTGAGGTACATCCTCTGATCATTCTTATGGGGGAAAAGATATGCAGATTACGGATATACGGATCCGACAGATCTCAAAGGAAGGAAAAATGAAGGCAGTAGTGTCAGTGACATTTGATAATGCCTTTGTCGTTCACGACATTAAGATCATCGATGGTGAAAAAGGATTATTTATTGCAATGCCAAGTCGTAAGGCAGCAGACGGGGAATATCGAGACATCGCTCATCCTATCAACTCAGAAACCAGGACAGAATTACAGCAAAGGATTCTGAGCGAATACGAGAAGATGCCCCAGGAGATCTCCCCGGAAATCTAACAGATATCCGGAGTAGGCAGGTCGTGCAGATTAGATTATGGTAGATATACAGGACATAGAGGTATGATGGTAACCCCGGCTGTGGAAGCAGCCGGGGTATCCTGTGTGCCTTGATTTCTGATGCAGGCTGGTTTAGATACATGGAGAAAGGCAGCCTGGTCAGGGCTGCCTTTGAGGAGAAAAGTATGAAAAAATTTAAAAAAGTTGTTTGCTTTTATGCTTTGATGATATCGATAAAATGTGATTAGTTTTTGAAGGCCCTGTGAAAGAAATGTGAACAAGTATGGTGGCAAAGTAGTTTTTGCCATTCCCTTGTTCCAAGTCATAGGGCCTGGCAGGGAGTCCATTGTTAATAGAGGGCAGCTGAAAATGGCTCTTTGTCAATAAGCATGGTATATGATATACTAGATTAATTTATGGAAACAGAAGCTGTCATTTCAGACCTATTATTCAGTCAATTGCAAGGCTGATGGTTCTCTGGACAGGGGCAATCAGGCAAGGATAAAGACTATCAGACAGGCAAGGATAAAAGCTATCTGTTAGAAAAAGATAGGATTTATATGGAATAATGACAGCCTTTTATATAAGTAACCGGGGATAGAGGAGGAGTAGATTGTGAATCAGAATAAGATTTTCGCCATGTGCGTGAATTTTTTCAGGATATTTCCTGTGAAAAAGAACAGGGTTACCCTGATAGAGAAACTGGATACGGGAGGAAGCGGCAGCCTTTATGAGCTGGAACGGGAGTGTAAGCGCCGGGGCCTGCCCTTGACCTTTCATGTGATTCGCCAGGCGGATTACCGGATGAGTCCCTCCAATCTCCTGGGTCTGGTAAAGCTTTTTACCCGCAAGGCCTACCTGCTGGCCAGCTCTTCCTGGATCTTTCTCAATGATAATTTCATGCCCATGGCCTATATGAAGCTTTCAGAAGATACCAGAGTGGTCCAGCTCTGGCATGGCATGGGGTCCTTTAAGAAGTTCGGCGGGTCCCTGGACCTGGAGCCCTGGCTGCGCCAGGAACTTGAGGATGTGAATAAGCATGTGGACTATATCCTGGCCAGCTCCCAGAGCATCCGGGATAATTACCGGGAGGCCTTTATCGTCTCGGAGGACAAGGTGGTCTGTGTGGGCTGTCCCCAGGCCGACTATTATTTCCGGATGATGAAAGAGGAGGCCAGAAGGAGGACCAGGGCAGGCAGCCAGGCTCCTGTCATGTCCTCCCACAGGAGGAAGCTGGAGGAAAAGTATCCGGCCCTCCGGGGCAAGAAGCTGGCCCTCTATGCCCCTACTTTCCGGGATGACCCCGACAAGGACAGAGAGCTCCTTGATCATTTTGACTTTGAGGAATTTGACCGCCGGTTGGGGGACCAATACTGCCTGGCAGTCAGGCTCCATCCCCAGATCCAGTCCTCCGCCATCCCGGAGGGGGTGGTGGACCTGACGGACTACCCAAATATCAGAAGGCTGCTTTGCATGACAGACCTTCTGATCGCCGACTATTCCTCGGTGGCTGTCGAGTACTCCCTCCTGGCCAGACCCATCGTCCTCTATGCCTTTGACGAGGACTGGTACCTGGCCAAGGACAGGAATTTCTATTTTGACTACAGACAGACGGCCCCGGGCCCGGTCCTCCACACCATGGAAGACCTGATCGATACCATAGAGAAAGAAGGATGGGACCTGGAAAAGGTCAAGGCCTTTGCCAGGCTTCACAATGAATATTTCGATGACAGGAACACGGAAAGAGTCGTGGATTTCCTTTTTGGCTAGACGGGAGCAGGGATGATAAATATATTTGATCTATTCAGAAAGAATACAGAGGACAGAAAGGATGGCCCTATGAAGATTATTGCCGGTCTCGGTAACCCGACGGATAAATATAAAGGAACAAGACATAACATAGGCTTTATGGCCATAGACCGTCTGGCCAAGGACCAGAATGTCTCTGTAAATAATCACAAATTCAAGGCCATGACGGCCAGCTGCTTCCTGGGAGGCCAGAAGGTCCTGCTCATGAAGCCCCTCACCTTCATGAACCTGAGTGGGGAAAGCATTCGCATGGCTGCGGATTTCTTTAAGATAGACCCGGAGGATGTGCTGATTATCTATGATGATATCAGTCTGGAGCCGGGCATGCTGCGGATCCGCAAGAAGGGCAGTGCCGGCGGCCATAACGGGATGAAAAGCATCATCAACCACCTGGGCAGCGATGCATTTCCCAGGATCCGGGTAGGCATAGGCGGCGACCGCCACCCGGACATGGACCTGGCCGACTACGTTCTGAGCCGCTTCCAGGGAGAGGAGGCCGAGGCCATCGACCAGGCTCTGGATAAGGCGGTCAAGGCAGCTGAACTCTTCGCTTCCGACCAGCTGGACGAGGCCATGAACCTCTACAGCGTGGGTAAGAAGAAGCGGGGCGGCAAGAAGAAAAAGCGACAGGCGGCCGGGGACCAGGAAGTGGAGAAGAATAATGTTGACGGCCAGGAAACTGACAAGCAGCAAGCAAAAAGGCAGAAGACTGCAGATCAAGGGAAAATGCCAGTCCAGGCAGCAGATTCAGGTAAAATGCCAGTCCGGGCTGCAGATCCAGGGAAAAAGCCAGCCTGGGAAGCCGATAATAAGGAAAAATCTGGCCAGGCTGCAAATGTGAAAGCAGGATCTGAGCAGGCTGTAGATGTAGAGGGAAAATCTGACCAGGCTGCCGATAAAGAGGAAAAACCTGGCCAGGCCCAGGATGGCAGCAATCCTGCCGGGGAGGTGATTCCATGAAAGCATTGACGGGGCCCCTGAGAGGATGGGAGCCCTTCCGCCGGATGCTGGACTCCATCCAGGCCGGGCGGACGCCGGTGGAGGTGACCGGCTGCGTGGTCTCCCAGGAGGCTCAGCTGATTTCTGCCCTGGGAAATACTGCTCCCTGCAGGCTGGTGGTTACCTACAGTGAGGAGAAGGCAAAAAAAATCTATGAAGACCTGAACTTTTTTGAAGAGGAGACCATGCTCTACCCCTCCAGGGACATTCTCTTTTACAGTGCCGATGTCCACGGCAATGAGATTGCCCGGCAGAGGATCGGCATCCTGAAGAGACTCCTGGACGGGGAAGGGCTGACCCTGGTGGCCTGCCTGGATGCCCTCCTGGAGAAAATGGTGCCCTTTGAAGAGTTTGAAGGCCAGTGTCTGCTGGTTGACCATGCCTCCGTCGTCGATATGGTGGCCCTGAGGACCAAGCTGACAGAGATGGGCTATGAATATAATAGTATGGTAGAGGTACCCGGGGAATTCAGTATCCGCGGGGATATTGTTGACCTCTTTCCCCTGACCGAGGACCATCCGGTCCGCATAGAACTCTGGGGAGATGAAGTGGATTCCATCCGGTCCTTTAACCCGGAGACCCAGAGAAGTATCCAGAACCTGAGCCAGGTCCGGATCTACCCGGCTTCAGAGATCCTGCTGAAGAAGGACAGGATCAGTCAGGGAATCCAGGCCATGAAGGAAGAGTGCGAAAAACAGTCAGAATATTTTAAGAAGGCAAAAAAAAGGAAGGAAAGGGAGCGGATCCGCCAGATGACCAAGCGGACGGAGGAGGAGCTTACCAACCTGGGAAGAGCCACAGGCAGTGAGGGCCTCCTGTCCTATTTCTATGACCAGGCCGCCGACCTGATCGACTATCTGCCGGAGGGGACCCTCTTTATCCTGGATGAGCCCCAGAGAGTCCTGGAGATGGGAAATGCCTACGAGGAAGCCTTTGTCTCCAGCATGGCCAACCGGATCGAGGGCGGCTACATCCTGCCGGGCCAGGCAGACCTGATCTTTAGCTGCCAGGAGATCCTGGACAGGCTGAAGGGGGAAAAACTGGTCCTGCTCAGCGGCCTTATCCAGGGCAGCAGCTATTTTGCCCCCAGGACCAGTCTGGATATGAAGGTCCGGTCGATCATTTCCTATAATAACAGTTTCGACCAGCTGATCCAGGACCTGCAGAAGATGAAGAAGAAAGATTACCGGATTCTCCTCCTTTCCCCATCGGCCACCAGGGCCAGGAGACTGGCGGAGGATATCCGTTACAATGACATGGACGCCGTCTACACCTCCGACCTGGACAAGGACCTGGTGCCTGGTCTGGTCACCGTGGCCCAGGGCCAGCTGGCCGCCGGCTTCGAGTACCCGGACCTCAAACTCATGGTCATATCCGAGAAAGACATTTTCAAGGAAAAAAGGCGCAAACGCCGGCCCAAGGCCGGGGCGGCCTATTCCGGGGAGAAGATCCAGTCCCTGTCCGACATCGCCCTGGGCGATTATGTGGTCCATGAAAACTATGGCCTGGGCGTCTACCAGGGCATGGAAAAGATAGAAAATAACGGCGTAGTCCGTGACTATATCAACATAGAATACAGAGATTCCAGTAATCTCTTTATCCCGGCTTCCCAGCTGGAGAAGATCCAGAAATATACCGGCGTCAGCGGCAAGGCTCCCAAGCTCAACAAGCTGGGGGGCAATGAGTGGGAGAGGACCAAGAGCAAGGTCCGGTCCCAGGTCCAGATTGCGGCAAAGGACCTGGTAGACCTCTATGCCCAGCGCCAGGCCAGGACCGGCCATGTCTACGGGCCGGACACGGTCTGGCAGACGGAGTTCGAGGAAATGTTTCCCTATGAGGAGACGGAGGATCAGCTGACGGCCATAGCAGATACCAAGAGAGACATGGAGAGCGGCCGGATCATGGACCGGCTGATCTGCGGCGACGTGGGCTACGGCAAGACAGAGGTGGCCATAAGGGCGGCCTTCAAGGCAGTCCAGGAGAGCCTGCAGGTGGTCTACCTGGTACCCACCACCATCCTGGCCCAGCAGCACTATAACTTCTTTAAAGAGAGGATGGAGAACTATCCGGTGGAGATCGCCATGCTCTCCCGTTTCTGTACCGCCGCCGAGGAGAAAAGGATCAAGAAAGGACTGGCCGACGGCAATATAGACATCGTCATAGGCACCCACAAGGTCCTGTCCAAGTCGGTAAAATACAAGAAGCTGGGCCTGCTGATCATCGATGAGGAGCAGCGCTTCGGCGTCAGACAAAAAGAGAAAATCAAGCAAATGAAAAAGGATGTGGATGTGCTGGCTTTGTCCGCCACTCCCATCCCCCGGACCCTCCACATGAGTCTGGCAGGAATCCGGGATATGAGTGTCCTGGAGGTCCCACCGGTGGACCGCCGGTCCATCCAGACCTATGTCATGGAATACAATGAGGAATTGGTCCGGGAGGCTATCTCCAGAGAGCTGGCCAGGGGCGGCCAGGTCTACTATGTCTATAACCGGGTCAGCACCATACCGGACGTGGCTGCCCGTATCCAGGACCTGCTGCCCGACGCGGTGGTAGAGTACGCCCACGGCCGCATGGGAGAGCGGCAGTTAGAGCAGATCATGAAGGACTTCCTCAACAGGGAGATCGACGTCCTGGTGTCCACCACTATCATCGAGACCGGCCTGGACATCCCCAATGTCAATACCATTATCATCGAGGACTCCCAGCGCTACGGCCTGTCCCAGCTCTACCAGCTGCGAGGCCGGGTGGGCCGGTCCAGCCGGACCGCCTACGCCTTCCTCATGTACAAAAGGGACAGCATTTTAAAGGAACAGGCGGAAAAACGTCTCAAGGCCATCCGGGAATTCACCGACCTGGGCAGCGGCTTCAAGATTGCCATGCGGGACCTGGAGATCCGGGGCGCCGGTAACCTGCTGGGCGCCGAGCAATCCGGCCACATGGAGGCAGTGGGTTATGACCTCTACTGCAAGATGCTCAACGAAGCCGTCCTGTCCATGAAAGGCGTGACCCGGAAGGAAGATTCCTTCGAGACAGCCATAGACCTGCAGCTGGACGCCTACATCCCCGATGATTACATCCCCGATGAGACAGAGAAACTGGCCTGGTACAAGAGGGTGGCCCTGGTCCAAAGCCAGGAAGATTACGAGGACATGACCGAGGAACTGACCGACCGCTACGGAGACGTCCCCCCGGCCCTGCTCCGCCTGCTCAAGGTGGCCCTCCTGAGGGAAGAAGCCCACAAGTCCTGGCTCCTCTCCGTGGAACAAAGAGGCGATGACATCTATTTCACCATGAACAACATGGCCGAAGTCCAGGTGGAAAAGATCGACGACTTCCTGAAAAGCTACCGCAACCACATGAAGATCAAGGTGGAAAGAAACCCCGTCTTCATCTACCACGACGACAAGCTACTGAAAAAAGACATCCTGGACAAGGTGGAGGAGATTGTCCTGGACCTCCGCAGACTGCTGGGCCCCGGGCCCGGCCAGGATGAAAAACAGGAGCAGGACATGAAGAAAGACCAAGAGCAAGCTCAAGAACAAAATCAAGAGCAGAATTGAGAGTAAAACTGAGAGTAAAACCAGGAGCAAGACCAGGAGAAAACTCAAAAACATAATCAAGACCAGGACCAGGAGAAAAGCCAGGAGCAAGACCAGGAGTAGGATGAGAAGTAGAATCAGATAAGGGACGGTCCCTGGCTGTCAGCAGCTAAAACAATGAAAGACGGCCGACTAGCTGGACATTTTTAGAAAATGCTGTAAAAAGACTGTGGAAGATTCTTGAAAAAATAGTACATAAACTATATAATAGATATGTTTGACTGGTTCAAAGAACAGTCTGTGAGAAAGAACAGATGGGCTTATGCTGCCGGAAACCTGATGGCCTGAGGAAGGGCTGGAAGAGGCTTGCAGCAGCTACCTTATCAAATGATGTATACAAGTTTTTATGGAGGTTATCACATGAAGAATTGGAAACGATGGATAGCGCTGCTGCTAGTTGTGATCATGACAGCAGCCATGGCAACGGGCTGTGGAAGCTCATCGGATAAGAAGACCTCAGACGGGAATAAGACACTCTTTTCCTATGATGGTGAGGATGTCAGCCTGAAGGAGGCCTGGATCTACTGTAAAATGATTGCCAGCCAGTATGAGCAGGGCTATGGCAGCTACTTTGGCGAGAACTTCTGGACCATGAGCCTGTTCCAGGACGATGATGGCAATCCCATGACCATCGAAGAGTATGCCAAGCAGCAGACCATTTCCCAGATTAAGCAGATCATCGTCCTCAACAAGAAGGCGGCAGATTACGACCTGTCCGTAAGCGATGATGAGAAGAAAGAATGCGAAAAATACGCCAAGGCATTTGCCAAGGACGAGACCGGGGCAGCCATTCTCAAAGAATGCGGCGCCAGTCAGGAGGATGTCCAGAAGATCTATGAGGACAACGTTCTCGCAGGCAAGGTCCGGGATAAAATGATAGAAAATACCGACACGAATGTCAGTGACGATGAAGCCAGGGAGACCAAGATCTGTCGTCTTGTTTTTGGGACAACCACCACAGACGACCAGGGTCAGACCAAGGAAATGGACGAGGCTGCCAAGGCTGAGGTAAAGGCAAAGGCAGACGCCGCATGGCAGGAGGTTGCCGCCGGCAAGTCCATCGAGGAAGTGGCCGAGGCCCAGGAATTCACAGATACAGACGAGACCTTCGCAGTCGGTGAATCCGAGGAAGGAGAAGCCTTCGAAAAGCTGCTGGCAGGCATGAAGGACGGCGACACTATCCAGGGCGTCCAGGAATGTGCAAATGGTTATGTCATTGCCAGACTGGTAGCCTACACAGACCCGACGGCAACAGAGAACCACAAGCAGTCCATCATCGAAGAGCGTAGACAGCAGACCTTCAGTGATACCTATGCAGAATGGACCAAGGACCTGGAAAAAGACTGGGATTACAAGACCAGCGTAGACCAGGAACTCTGGGCCCAGGTCGTTCTCCACAGCGAGGAGTCCACACAAGACCAGGCCACCGAGACCGTAGAGACTACAGCACCTGAGACCGCTTCCACAGAGGCAGCGGCCCAGACCACAGAGCCCGCGGTAGGAGCAGGAGGCCAGGAAGCAGCCACCCAGGCAGCAGCCGGAACAGAGGCGACAGCAACAACAGCAGCCCCCGCAGCTCCCACTGAGAGCCAGCCCGCTCCCCAGCAGGGCCAGTAAGCATTAAGCTAAACAATAAGTTAGTAAACTGACTGCAGATCCCAAACTGGCAAAACTGAGCCATTAGAGCTTAATAAAGTAAAGGCTTTGGCCATCAAAGCTTTAAGAGTAAAGGCCTTGGCCGTTAAAGCTTAAATAGTAAAGGCTTTGGCCATTAGAGCTTAGAATAGTAAAGGCCTTGGTCATAAAAGCTTAAAAAAGTAAAGGTTTTGGCCATTAAAACATGAAAAAAGTAAAGGCTTTTTGGTGTCCAGACTGTAAAAAAGCAAAAGTCTTAAGCCGAAAAAGCCCTAAAGATTAAAAAAAGAGCCTGCAACCAGGTCGTCCGGAGAAGATAAGATATCAATCTCCGTCGACACAGTTGCAGGCTCTTATTTTTAACTCAGCTAAAACACAAGCAATGAATAAATATATTCTTTACGTCAGCCAGGAATACAAGCAATGAACAAATAAAATTGTTTATATCAGCTAAGAGCACAAGCTATGATTAAACATTTTCTTTATCTCGGCTAAGAGCACAGACTATAAATATTCATATTGTTTATATAAGCTGTGCCGTTAGTAATTATTTATTCATATTTTTCATATACTCATGTTCTTTCTTGATCTCATCAAAAAGCATAGATGAATTCCAGACCGCATTATGCTCTGTCAGCATGGCCTTGAGATCAACCCGGTTCAGTCCTGTCTGCTTCATCTGCTGCAGAAAAGACATCAAGTCATCCCTCATAAAGCCCGCAAAAACCAGCATAGGCTCTTCAACCCCGGCCTTACCCGCAGACTCAGACCTCAGAAACTCCTCCTTTTGGCCTTCACTACCATAGGCCAGAAAACCAAGCGGAACATCATACTCCAGATCCGACACAGACAAAAGAACAACATTTTCCTGCAGACACAGTTCCTTAAGCTTCTCCATAAAATCCGGTGAAAGATTATAGGAAAGCAGCTTCTTTTCCATCTCCATGATACTCACGTTCACCTTTCCATTAGTCTAAAAACGGGCCTAGAGCCCTAAACATCATCATTATCATACCATATCCCGTCCAATCCGTATAGCACCCCATCCAGCAACCCCAATCTTGTGAAGAACAAGGAATCGCAAATATAGTAGACCGTAT
Source organism: Lachnospiraceae bacterium UBA7026 (assembly GCA_002494165.1). Classification (GTDB taxonomy): domain Bacteria; phylum Bacillota; class Clostridia; order Lachnospirales; family Lachnospiraceae; genus Anaerobutyricum. The sequence continues at coordinate 51,302 of DLBH01000054.1, forward strand.
ATAATTTTAAGAACTACAATAATACTCGAAGCTGGAATTAGAGGTTAGCGCCAAACAGAGGTGAGTAAAATCCAGTATGAAAAATCTCATGTATATTGCCTCGCTCCAGGGTTGACATGGAGCCTCTGATGATGCGGCTACACCAGCCCATGCGGCCATCCGGTCTAAAGACCGGGCTGGCGCCTGGCCAGGCTACCACATCATCTTCTCCATGTAAACCCATTCCGCCCATAGCGAGGATTTTCTGAGCATAGCTTTCGCGCCGTGAGCAAGGCTAACGCCTGCAAAGCAGGCGAGTTTGCGGAAGGCGCGAATAATAGGCGGCGGAAGAAAATCCGAAGGCATAGCATGAATTTAGGACCATTGATTCCATACCTGACATTTGCAACATAGTTGCCAAAGGGCATGGCCAAAGCAAAGGAGCAGATTCTGAAGATTTTCTGAAATTTTGGGCAGCTGCTGTGAAAGAGCTGGCGGGTATGATATCATTAGGGCAAATGAAGCTGACATAATCTGTCAGGATCTGGAATTGATTTGTGTTGACAGTAAAGGAGTGACATAGAATGAACATATCATTTTATCTTCTGCCAAAAAACCAGGTAACCTACTTAAGCCAGGAGGACCTGGTGGCAGAATCCCTCAGGCTCATGAATAAGAAAGGTTTTCAGACCATTCCCATCATAGACGGAGAAGGAAAATATAAAGGGACCATTTCGGAAGGGGACTTCCTGTGGAACCTGATCCGGGATTTTCACATGGACCTGGAGTCCATGCGCATGGTTAAGGTAAGTACCATGAAGCGCCGTAGAAATTATAAGGCCGTCAGCATTGACGCCGAGATCGGGGAGTTGTCAGACCTGATCCTGGACCAGAATTTTGTTCCCGTGGTGGATGGACGGAATGTATTTATCGGGATCGTAACCAGGAAAGTAATTATGAAGGCCCTGCTGGACAAGAGACAGGAGAATCAGGATCATGAATGACCTTCCCGAGAGTTTCCTGCAGGTTATGCAGGAAATATTACAAGATGAATATGAAGATTTTCTGGCCGGATTTACGGAGAAAAGACACCGGGCCCTCCGGCTTAACCCGCTGAGGACCGGCTCCGCTGACTTTGTGGACCATGCCCCCTTCTCACTCAGGAAAGTACCCTGGGTGGAAGGAGGCTATTTCTATGATGGGGAGGAGGCGGTGCCGCCTTCCAAACATCCTTACTATGCGGCGGGGGTATATTATCTCCAGGAACCCAGTGCCATGACTCCGGCCTCCCGCCTGCCCATCCTTCCCGGTGACCGGGTGCTTGATCTATGTGCCGCCCCGGGAGGCAAGGCGACCAGCCTGGGTGCCGCCCTGGCAGGCAAGGGACTTCTGGTGGCCAATGATATCAATAAGGCCAGGGCCAAGGCCCTGCTGCATAATATTGAGCTCTTTGGTATCGCTAATGCCTTTGTGACCAATGAGCCGCCCCGTGTTCTGCTGGAGAGATTTCCCGAGTATTTTGATAAGATTATGGTGGACGCACCCTGTTCTGGTGAGGGCATGTTCAGGAAGAATCCGGCGGTGATCGAGGCCTGGATGGAGAAGGGACCGGAATATTTTTCCGGTCTTCAAAGGAATATCATCCTCTGCGCCGCCGATATGCTCAGGCCCGGAGGCCTTATGTTCTATTCCACCTGCACTTTCTCACCCCTGGAAAATGAGGCGGTCATAAGCCACCTGCTTAGGGAAAGACCGGACATGGAAGTGCTTCCTATGGAGGATTATGAGGGATTTGCCCAGGGACTGACCTCTTTTAGAGACCAGAGTTTCCACGATAGCTGCCGGCTCTGCCGGAGAATCTGGCCCCACAGGATGGAGGGAGAAGGACATTTCCTGGCTCTTCTCGGGAAAAAAGGAGGGGATGTCCGGCTGGCTGGACTGGTTGATCCGGCTGCTAAGGCTGGTCTGGTTGATTTAGCTGGGCCTCTTGGTCAGGCCGGTCAGGCTGGTAAGTCTGATCCGGTTGATCCGGCTGGTAAGGCCGGTCCGCTTGTTTTGGCCGGGCTGGTGCCGATGGCAGAAGAACCCCTGCAGGTGGAGAGCCAGATTGCTGACAAAAAGGCAATGAAGAGGAATAAGAAAGGGAAAAAGAGGCTGGCTGGGAAAAAGGCTGGCAAGGCCGCGGCTTCCCAGGGCCAGGCAGGCTGTTGGTGGACAGACCCGGCTCTTTTTGGCCAGGAAGAAGCTGAGGCCCTCGACCAGTTCTTCTCCGTCATTTCCTATCCCTTTGAAGGGGACCGGATCCGGAGAAAGGGAGACAGGATCTTCTATGTACCCGGCCAGGTTCCTGACAATGCAGGGATACATTTTCTAAGAAATGGAGTTTTGCTGGGGAAATTGAAGAAAAGCCGGTTTGAACCGGCCCAGTCCCTGGCCCTGATTCTGTCAGCCGACAGCTATGGAATCTGTCTTTCCCTGCCTGGGGATGATCCCAGGCTGGCCAGATATCTTCGGGGAGAGACCCTGGAGCTGACCGAGGAGGAGTCCAGAGGGATCCGACAGAAAAGAGAGGCCTGCCGGCAGGCCATGGCAGATCCCGGGACCGATGGCCTTATGAAGACTGGCGGGACCGGACAAGGGGAGCCTGAAGCTACCGGTATTAAAGGCGGCAGTAAAGGAGGATCGGGCAAAAAGAAGGGAGCCGGCAAGGACAAGGCCGAGTGGGTCCTGGTTCTGGCTGACCGCTATCCCCTGGGCTTTGGCAGGCTGACTGGCCAGGTCCTTAAGAATAAGTATCCCGCCGGCTGGAGACAGACCAGCCAGACCATAAATTAAGCAGATGGAGACGGTCTGAAAGAAGATATTGCGGTGTACATTATTTTTTAAATCTGATAAAATGATTATGAGCTTGTAATCAGGGAAAGTCCCATGCGCTGCATGGGACTTTTCTTAACTATGTCTATATTCCTGAAGGAGAAATAATGGATAATCATAATACCATGGATCCTTTTGCTGATTGGGGGATAAAAACAGATAAAACAGGGAACCAGACCACCGCTAAGGAGGGCAGCCCGGAAGGGGACCAGACCGCCGCTAAGGTGGGCGGCCCGGAAGGAGGCCAGACTTCTGATAAAGAGGGGGAGACCCGGAAGGAAGAGAAGGCTGAGAGAAAGGCCTGGGGTCTGTTTGGACCGGAAAAGGAGGACCAGGAGGGTGAGGCTGGCAGGAAAACCATAGCTCCCTATATTGCTACCGTTTTCATTGTGCTGGTATTTGGAGTCCTGGTGTCCTTTTTCCAGGCCAATATCACCCTGGTCAGCCTGGTTAAGGATATGCAGAATGCCCTGGATCATGTGTCCACATCCTATGTACGCAGCACGGATGAGTGGGAGACCTATGAAAGAGAAGTGGATATGGAGTATTGCAGACTGCTGGATGTCATAAGCAGGTCTATTAATAAGAACAGTGGGGAAAGAGAGAGCCTGCTGGCCCAGTACAGCGACAGGGGCTATTTTGAAAACCTGCTGATTCTCGATAAAGAATGTAATATTCTGGCCCAGGCCCACCCTACGGACCTGGATTTTCATGAGCAGGCTTCCAGGGAGCTTAATAAGTTGGTCCGGATTGAGTATACCAATGCTGTGAACGTCTACAGCCCCAAGGGGGTGGATGGAAGCAGCCAGGGTATGGTCCGCTATTATGCGTCTTCTTTGCAGGACGGAAATGTCCTGGTGGGCCAGGTACAGTGTGACATCCTGAATCAGATCTCCGACCACCGGACATCCTGGGAGGCCCTGCTGGGCCAGGTAGGAACAAGAATGGGCGGCCAGGTCCTGGTGCTGAAGGAGGGTTCCTGGGATGTAGTATATGCCCCTAAGGGTTCCAATATATTAGGGGATGGGGGTAAGGTCCGCTATTCCACGATCATGAAATCGGATAATCTCGGTCTTTTAACTTGTGGTGGGAAGTCCTACTACACGGTAACCTACAGCCTGAATGATGAGATCAGGCTGGCTGTCTTTGTGGCCCAGGGCAGGGTCCGCCATTATGTCTTCCAGACAGTCTTTGTCCTGCTGCTTATCTTTATAAGCATGGTACTGGTGATGCTTATCTATTCTGTCTATGCCAGTAATGAGCAGAAAAGGGGCAGGGAGGCCGGCTGGAAAAAGATTCGTGAAAAGAGATATTACAATAGGGAGATTGGCAGGAGGCTCTTTCTGTGTGCCATTTTTGGAACCATCGCTATCGGCATCACCACCTTCTATGTCCAGACCCTGACCGGGGTTACAGGTAATGCCAGGAACACGGAGGAAAGCCTTAAAAAGGCTGTGACCGCCCTGGATGATTCTAAGAGTGATGTCTCAGATGCCAGAGATTTTGTGAATAATATCAGAAAAGAATTCTGTGACATTTTCCTGACAAGCCTGAATGATTATGAGACCATAGCCCAGGAGGATATGTTTTCCCTGGAGATGGTAAGCCATGCCAAGTCCATCAGTGTCTACAACATGGATGGGGAGAGAGTGATCGAGTCTTCCATGTTCCTGGATTATGATAAGAATGCTATCAAAGAGAAGATCAGGAAGGTCTCCTATGCCATGTGGACCAAGGATTATTACCTGGGTGAGGAGGGCAGTGAACTGGGTGAAGAAGGTCTTCAGGAGATCGCCAGCTTTATCAAAGATAAGGCCGGACAGGAGTACCTGGTGCTGATTAATCTGGCTTCCTGCAGACTTCCAGGTGATTTACAAAAAGCTACCCTGGAGGACAGTCTGGGAGTAGTGACGATCAGCAATGGCGGCTATGCCTTTGCCATCAATAATAAGAGTGGAAACTTCAGTTATCATCCAAATTCGGACCTGGTCGGCCAGAGTGCCAAAAGCTGTGGCCTGGATGAGGATAAGCTGGTGGAGGGTTATACGGGTGATATGGATATCAATGGTACCAAATGTATCGTGTCCATCGCCGAGGAGAAGACGGATATACTGGGGACTGCCATCAGCAGATCCCAGGCCCTGGTCAGCCGGATTCCGTCCACCCTGCTGAGTGTGGGAGCCAGTCTTCTGTGCTTCCTGGTTCTGCTCCACCTCCTTGCTTTCAGGAAAGACAGCCTGGTGGGGGTGGCGGAGCCTGGCTTTATGAAGAAGCTCAACAAGGGGAAGAGTGCCGAGACCATAGCCAGCAGGATCATCATGGTTTATCTGCTGGTGCTGGCCATAGTAATTTCCCTGATCTCCCTGCTGGGTCATTATTTCCTGCCAGGGGATTCCCTGCTGCTCTATGCCTTAGAGGGAAGCTGGACCAAGGGAATCAATATATTCTCCCTGACTCTGTGTATTATAAATGTGGCTGAGGGTATGCTGATTATTCTTTTTGTACGTAAGCTGCTCAAGGCCTTAGAAGATACATTTTCCACAAGAGGAGCGACCGTATGCCGGCTTTGTGCCAGCCTTTGTAAGTATTTCGGCATGGTGCTGATCATTTATAAATGCGTGGCAGATTTTGGAGTGAATACGGCCACCCTGCTTACATCAGCGGGAATCCTGACGACGGTCGTCGGCCTGGGAGCCAAGAGCCTGCTGGAGGATATCTTTGCCGGTCTCTTTATCATTTTCGAGGGAGACCTGCAGGTGTCGGACGTGGTGGAGTATGATGATTTCCTGGGAACGATCGAGGAGATCGGAATCCGGACCACCAAGATCCGCAGTGTGGACAATAATACCAAGATTCTGAATAACAAGGACATCACCAAGATTATTGACCGACCTAAGAATTATAACTATTGCCATGTCTATGTCATGGTGAATCATAAGGAGTCTCTTGAGAGGATTGAGGCCCTGCTGGCCAGGGACCTGCCTGACTTTCCGGACAAGTTCCCCTTCCTTTACGGGGAACCGGAATACCGGGGTGTCGTCTCTCTTACAGACGGCGGCATGACTCTCGATATCCGCTTTAAGACTTCTCCCCGCTATATCATAGAGGTGGAGAATGAGATGAACCGGGAGATTCAGAAGCTCTTTACCGAGTATGGAATCGAACTCAATATTCCTTATGTCATGAATCAGATGAACAAGCAGGCACTTCCGGCTGCCGGCCAGGATGCCGAGCTGGCCCACGACTACCTGCGTAAGCGCTGGAACAACAGAGTGAGGTGATCTTAGGATGATGAGTCTGCATAAAAAGGATAGGCAGAAGGAAGGGTCAGTTCACAAGTATCCCCGCGGGCCTTTTATCTTCACCTTTATGATGATTATTCAATTTGCCGTCATTTCATTTATCATGCTGGCTTTGGTGATTCTGGCCTCGACTCTTTATGATATGATTGCTGTCAAAAAGTATGTAGAGAAGCAGCACAGCTATTATGAGAAGCAGGAGGACTTTTATCTTAATCATCTGTGCATGGAATACAAGAATCTGAATCTTGTGATGGCGGATTATATGCAGGAGGATATGAGTCTGGAAGAGTTGTCTGAAATTGTAGAGAATGTAAATGGGGTCGGCTCTGAAAGGTATATCATCCTGGACCAGGAGGGTCAGGTGGTCTATCCCCAGAATTGGGAAGGAAGCCCCTTATCCGACTGGGAGATGGACAGACTGCTGAAAGACCAGACCTGGCTGGTCCGCGATGATGAAAAAGGCAGCAGGCTATATTACAGTGGCGGCCTGCCCAAAGGCCAGTGGATTCTGGCCATGACAGATGACAATGAGAAGATAGAAGACCTGCTTGACCACCGCATTGACTGGAGGGCCCAGTGTGAGAATGTGAAGCTTGGGGAAGGGGGCGTGGTAATCCCCATCTCGAAAAGCAGCGGAACCCAGTATTATTACCCCAATAATATGGCGTCCCTGGAAGATGCCAAGGCGGTCGTGGGGTCAAAGAATGATTATACCGGACTTTTTGAACTGGACCAGGTCATCTATATGATCAGTTCCAGAAAGATGGCTGACGGGGATACCCTGCTGCTGGCCCTTTACCCGGTAAAGGAGATCTTCACCATGGTCGGGGGGACGACCTTAATCGCTACGGTAATCTTTGCCATAGCCATGGGCATCATGCTGATTTATACCCTTACCATGATCAGACTGAAGAAGAAGGGAGAGAGGGTCTACCGCTGGAAGAAGCTTCCCGGAGGTTTCTTCTATGACCGGAGGGCAGGAAGACAGATGCTGATTTATTCCAGCCTGGCTTTGACCCTGATCCTTATTATGACTCTCTACAGCCAAAGCCTGATCGGCCTTTCAAGAAATACGGCCATGGCCTCCAGACAGCTTGAACAGGTGGCTGAAGCCTATGACCAGGCCTATGAGGATGGCGATGAACTGAAAGATTATATCGATAAGAAAAGGCAATCCCTGCTTAGAATGCTGTTGCTGGAAAATGTTGACAGGCAGGGTCAGGAAAGGGAACTGGTAAATCTGAGGGATTATTCGGACAATATCTATTCGGTGTCCTTCTTTGACGTGAAGGGTAATCTGCTGGCCACCACAGACCCGGATACCAAAACGGTCGACAAAGAGGAAAACAAGGATATCAATGAGGTCAGACAGGGGATTTCCAATGACCTGATTTACATCAGTGATTTAAAAGGCGGGGAGGGGATTCCCAGCTATTACAATATGGCCATGGTGGTCCAGAATAATAATAAGTCTACGGGCTTTATGGTCCTTAAGGTGGGGGAAAACCAGCTGCCTGAGATTCTGGATGAATGCCTTCTGAAGGACGAACTCCTGTCCGTGAGGGCTAGTAACGGGGGGATAGCTTTTGCCATCGACCGGGAAAGCGGCGTGATCAGCTTTGATCATGATGCCTCTCTTACGGGCAAAGAGGCCATCAAGTATGGCATGGAAGAAGACGAGATTAAGGGTGGTTTCTCCGGTTATCTGGAGCTTGGTGGTGTGAAAAAATACGCCGTCAGTGTCGCGGTAGAAAACCAGTATATTTATCTGGTCATGGAAAAGTGGGAGATGATGATCAATCGTATGCCTGCCCTGATCATAAGTCTGTTGGCGGCTGGCCTGTGTATCTTCTTCCTTTTCATTTTCCTGACCATCAAAAGGAAGCCGGAGGGAGCGGAAGGCAGCCAGTCTGACCTGGAAGCTGGTACCCGGTCCAGGAGTTCGGCTCTGGTGATCAAGCTGATCCGCCTGGCCTTTATGGCCACAGCTGTCCTGGTGACCTTTATGCATATCTTCTACAAGGCCCTGCTGCCCAAAACCTCCTTGATCTACTACATTTTCGAGGGAAACTGGGACAAGGGAGTGAATATATTTTCCTTTACCTGGTGTATCGTAATGATCTGCGAAGCCTTTGTGCTGATCCGTCTGGCCTCCAGTCTGCTGGATATGACCGCCGGCGTCTTGTCCAAGAGAGGTGTGACCGTGTGCAGGCTGCTGAAAAGTATGATCAGCTACCTGGGTATCATCATCCTTATCTTTATGTGTATCGCCAGCTATGGGGTTAATATGAGAACCCTGGCTGTGTCTGCCGGTATTCTGACCACTGTCCTTGGTTTAGGAGCCAACAGTCTGCTGACGGATATTTTTGCCGGTCTTTTCATCACCTTCGAGGGAGACCTGCAGGTGGGAGACGCCATGATTCTGGATGGATTTTTGGGAAGAATCACGGAGATTGGTATCCGGACCACAAAGATCATGGATACGGACGGCAACAGGGTAATCATCAACAACAGTAACCTGCATGGGCCGGTCAAGAGGGCCAGGAGATACAATTACTGTCACTCCTATATCGATATGGATTACGATGAGTCTCTCGACCGGGTGGAGGCCTTCCTGGCCGCCGAATTGCCACTGCTCAGGGACAAGCTGCCCTTCCTTTTGTCAGAACCGGAATACAGGGGTGTCATATCCCTGCTGGACCAGCGCATGAGGATCGATATCCGCTATAAGGCCAGTGCGGCTGACCGTTTTATGGCTGAGCGGGAGATGAACCGGGAGCTGAAGCTGATTTTTGACAAATATCATCTGTCCCTCAATATCACAGAGGATTACCGGATGACAGATATCGTCTACCTTCCTGCCGGAGAGGGAGATCCGGAGGCCGCCAAGGCCTTCCTGGAGGAGAGGTGGAAAAATAAAAAGAGCTGAGTTAAATGAGATAGAAAAACAAAAAGAACTGAGTTAATTGAGATAGAAAAGCAAAAATGAGCTGATATTATTATAAAGAATCTGTGACAAGTGAAAGAGATCCTTAGGCATAAGTAAATCCCGCCAGTTGGAAAATGTGCTGTGCTGACGCCAAGTAGTTTATATATTTCAATGTCCTACTTGGGGGCAGCATATCAAATGTTCTGACTGGCGGGATTATTATGTTTATGGATGATTATTATCTTTATGGATGGAAATGGAGCTCTCTGTCAGCAGTCCATTTGGGCCGCGATCTGTTCCACGGTCTGCTTGATCTCCTTGCGGAGGAACATATCCTTGAGAGACTGGTCATAGGGTGGGTAGGCGATGCCAAACTCTGTGACGATGCCGGTGATCAGGTCGGCGTCTGTCACATCAAAGGCGGGATTATATGTCTTAACCCCTTCCGGTACCATAGGCTTCTCATACCACATGGAGGTGATCTCCTGGCCCTTGCGCTGTTCTATGACGATGCCCGCTCCATCAGGAATAGAAAGGTCGATGGTGGATGTGGGCGCACATACATAGAAGGGAACGCCATAACGTTTGGCGGCCAGGGCGGCCATGGAAGTTCCGATCTTGTTGGCCGTGTCTCCGTTGGCGGCTACCCGGTCACAGCCTACAAAGACTGCCTTGATGGCGCCGGTCCGCATGAGGGAGGCTGACATGTTGTCACAGAGGACGGTCACATCCATGCCGGCACTGGAAAGTTCAAAACTGGTGAGGCGGGCTCCCTGGAGGAGGGGCCGGGTCTCATCACAGTAGATCTTAAAATTATAGCCCTGCTCGTGGCCCAGATACATGGGGGCGGTGGCCGTGCCGTACTTGACTGTAGCAAGCTGGCCCGCGTTGCAGTGGGTCAGGAGGCCGTCTCCCGGTTTCACCAGGGAGAGACCGTAACGGCCTATGGACCGGCATACCTGGATGTCCTCGTCCCGGATAGTGATGGCTTCATCGTGGAGGGCCTTGACTATGTCGGAAAGAGGCTGGTCCTTATGGGCCTGGACGATCCGGTCCATCCGGGCCAGGGCCCAGGAAAGATTCACCGCGGTGGGGCGGGAGGAATTCAGGTATTCCGATGCCGCCTGGTACTTGCGGTAAAATGCTTCGAAGGAAGCGGTGTCTTCTGCTTCCTGGCCTGCTGTCTGCTTCGCTTCCAGCTCGCCGGCGATGTCCCTGGCTGCCAGGTAGATGCCGATGGCAGCGGTCACGCCGATGGCCGGGGCTCCCCGGACTTTGAGCTGGTAGATGGCCTCCCAGATGTCTTCCTGTTTGGTAAGGGAAAGAATCTCGATACGGGAAGGCAGCTTGGTCTGGTCTATGATGACCAGGGAATGGCTGTAGTCGTCTAGGTTTACGGTATCAAAATCAAGAATGGTCTTCTTTGGACCGATGGTCTGGTTCTGGGGATCCACCTGGTGGATGGCCCGCTCCATGGCGTCCATGTAAACGGAGGCATCGGTGAAGGAAGTCCGGTGGAGGATCAGGTCCTTGCCCAGAGTCAGGATAATCCTTTCCGCCTGGGACCTCTTATCCGGATCTTCTATGAGGCTGATTGCCTTGCTGTGGTTCTGGCCGATGATCCGGCGCAGGCACTCTGTTCCGGCATAGCCGGCGGCATCAGCCATGACAGCCTCCAGGTAGGCTTCCGGGAAGCCGGGGCTGTCTGCCAGGGGGTCAATGGCCTTGCTGGCATAGGCTTTGGAGAATTTCTTTTTGAAGAGGTCTACCACTTCCAGGATGGTGCACATGCACCAGCCGCAGAAATAAGCCCTGTCAGAAGAGTCTTCTATGGTGGCGTTACCATTGGCCCAGGCCAGACAGAGGCTGGCGATGACATTTCCCAGGTCATAGCCCATGGGGCCGAAAAAGGCGAACTCCGGGTTAAAGACCATGGTGTGGTCCTGGTTGACAAAGATGGATCCGCTGTGGAGGGCTCCGTGGATCAGGGCCTGGGGACAGTTCATAAAATGGAATCTCAGGTCTGCTACCTGGGTCCGCAGCTGGCCGTCTCTATAAATGTAGTCTTTAACAAAAGCCTCTGTGGGCGGGAAAATGTCATTGCGGCAGTTATAATCCAGGACAGGCTCGCCCAGGACCAGGTTCTCCGTGATATCACAGAGTTCCGGATTAGCGAAGCTGGAAACCAGCTTCTTTTTCTCCGTGTGGTTCATGGTGATGTCGCTGGTATAGAAAAGGGTCTGCAGCAGAAAATCCGTAATCTGGTCCGCGAAGGCCGGATAGGTCTTGTGAGCCATGAGGCCTTCTTCCATCAGTTCATGGCCGGCCATACCGTCCATGATCATGGCAAACATGTTCCCGTCGCAGAGATAGACCTCCGGCACCTGGCCTGGACAGAGGGCCTGCTGCAGCTGCAGGATATTCTCCTCGATGGGGCCCCGGTCTTCGGCCTGGGCCAGGCAGTTGTTCCTGGTCAGGCGGAGCAGCTGGGGGTCTGCCTGTTTGACGATGAGGGTCTTGCCGTCCTTGTCCGAAAGACGGAAGATATGACTTAGCTGGCCATCTCCGATCTCCTGGCAGGTAAGGGCAGCGTCCTGGGGGAAGTAGGACAGTTTGTCCTGGACATAAGCAGGAACGTCCTTGGTTTCCATTAAAAAATAGCTATTGTAACTGGCCAATATATTCACCTCTCTCCAAAAGGTATGTTTGTATGCTGGACATTCTGAAAAATCAGAAGCCCGGCGGGTTGTTTTGTTTATCAGCTTTCTGATAAGCCATAAGCCTTGCGGTTTTTGCTTGTCTGTTTTTTTTAAAAAGCCAGAAGCCTGAGGCTATTTGTTTATCAGCTTTTTGAAAAGCCAAAAATCTAAATGTGTTTATTCGTCTTCTTTTTTTACAGTCTGGCCATAGGAGCCGAAACGAGTGGCCATGGACTCCATCTCCTGGTCTGATAGGATGACCGGCTTGCCGATGGAAAGGGCCTTCACGTAAACCTTGGCACAAAACTCAATCTGCTGGGCCACATCGAAGGCACGCATCAGGTCGGGACCTCCGGCGATCAGTCCATGATTGGCCATGAGGGCGGCCTGGCGGTCTTCCATGGCTTGGAAGGTCAGCTCTGCCAGCTCCCTGGTGCCAAAGGAGGCGTAGCCGCCGCAACGGACGTTCTTGCCGGCAAAGGCAACAAGATAGCTGGAAGCAGGCAGGTCCATCCGGTTGGTGGCCAGGACAGTACAGTAGGTACTGTGGGCATGGACAAGGGCCCTGATATCAGGTCTTTTCTCATAAAAGATACGGTGGAGCTCCAGTTCGCTGGAGGGCTTGCGGCAACCTTCAACCACCCTGCCCTGTAGGTCTAAAACCACGATATCCGAGGCCTCCATATCAAAATAATCCATGCCGCTGGGTGTGAGGGCAAACAGACCGGAGTCTGGGTCGAAGACGCTGATATTGCCTCCTGTTCCCACGGTGAGGCCGGATTCGATCAGTTTCCTGGAGTAGCTAACAATCTCTTTTCTCACATTTTCTAGCAGCATGGCAAATCCTCCCTTTTAAATATATTGTAAATTTGCGGGGTGGCAAAGTCAATTGTTTTTGCCGCGTAAAAAGAGTAAAATATAGTGTATTATTATTACTGTAAAACTGGCTTATTTATGAGAGGAAACAGCGATGCGGCGTTTTGATCTTGTGGCCTGGGTCTGGCTGCTGTGCAGCGGGTTTGCCCTTTATGAAGGATATAAATATTATATTGCCAAAGACGGTGTGACAACGGTTGCCTGTGCCCTGGCCGCCTCGGCGGCCCTCCTTCTTCTGGCCGGGAGGCTGAGGAGGAACTACTATCTCCGTATGTCCTTCCGCAGAATCGACAAGCTCAGTGGAGCCGCCTTTGAGAATTATCTGTGCCAGCAGTTCCGCAGTATGGGCTACCGGGTCAGTTTTACGGAGCCGAGCCATGATTATGGGGCTGATCTGGTTTTGAAGAAGCGGAGGGAGACGGTTGTGGTCCAGGCCAAGCGTTATGAGAAGAATGTGGGGATCGCTGCTGTCCAGGAAGTGGTCGGGTCGATTGCCTATTATGAGGCGGACCGGGCCATGGTTGTGACTAACAGTGGTTTTACCAAGAGTGCCAGGGACCTGGCCCGGCAGAACGAAGTGGAGTTGTGGGACCGGGAAGAGTTGCGCCAAAGGTTTCGCATTCCTGACTGATTCCTGCCCCTTGACTCGGCACAACGAATTTAGTAAAAGAAGTCCTTCTGAAATTTTTTGTAGTAGTCTGCCAGACTATATGACTGCCATAAAAAAGAATCAACTATACCAAGGATTTTCCTGCCTTGCTTATTGTTCGCGCCTCGATCTCAACTCGCCTGCTAAAGCAGGCGTGGGCCTCTGTCCGGCGCGAAGTATAGAGATTAATTGCTTTAAATGTACAGAAAATAGCTTCAATTACTGGAGAGTTTGTGTTATAAATGGGGGGATTTAGGTCAAATAAATAAAAAATATATTTAATTTACACATAATAATGAGACAAAGATTGGTATTTTTAAAAATAGTGTTGACAAATTAGGGATCGGGGATTATAATACAGACATAAGAAAGGACGGACAACATCCAGTCCATTATATAGATTTTGAAATTATAGTTTTCAGCACTGGTATCATGAAAGATGAGGTGAGACCACCGGAAGATTAATTTTTAATTTCAGAATTTAAATCTTGAAGAAGGAGGTACGGACCACCAAAAGCATAAGTTTTTAATTCGACACTATAACTTACCAGGAGGTACGGAAAGCCATACAGTTTAGTTTAGGAATTCCGGTTGAATGCAGATAGAGAGCACAGGCGTTTGGGAGCTGACAGATCTAGAGGGATAGGAGCTTCAAAGATATAAAGAACATTTGCGGTGACAGGATATCTGGAAGAGATTAGAGAATTCATAGGATTCGGAACTTGGTGTAGAGAAAGTATATGCCGTATCTAAGGTCTTAAGGGATCTAATGTCGGAAGTGTCCGAGGAATCATTTCCTGTCTAGAAGAGGGGATGTGGAATTGGATTCAGGCCGCTGGGATACCGCTTAAGGTTGAGGAGATAGCAGGAACCGTGATCATTTATTTAGAAGGTTTGCAGGAAGCATCTGTTGAGAGGAGAAATCAGCGGAGAAAAAGTAGCCGGTAAGAAACACCGGTGAAAGAAAGGAATTGGGTTGTAAGGTTCTGCGACAGGATAAGTGAAAGCGGAATGGAGGGTAGACCGTTGGATGTAATATTTTTAAATGAACATTGCTGAGAGGGCATCTGAATGTGTAGTCGGGTGTCCTCTATTTGTTTGCTCTTTTTTTGAGATAGTATTTCCGGTTACTTTGCCATCTCCAACAAGGTATCTCCGGTCAGCCGGTAAGTCGTCCATTCGTCCATAGGCACTGCGCCGAGGGAGCGGTAGAAGTCAATACTGGGCTGATTCCAGTCAAGACATGCCCACTCCAGGCGGCTGCAGCCGCGTTCCACTGTGATCTGTGCCAGCTTTTTCAGCAGTGCTTTGCCATAGCCTTTCCCACGGTATTCCGAAAGGACAAACAGGTCTTCCAGGTAAATTCCCGCTCTTCCCAGGAAAGTCGAGAAGTTATGGAAGAACAGTGCAAATCCTACTTCTTTGTTACCTTTACCTTCACATTCACATACGAAAAGCACTTCAGCTTTTTTCTTTTCAAAGATCCATTCCCCCAGCAGCTCCTCTGTTGCTACTACCTGATCTGACATGTTTTCATAATCTGAGAGTTGTCTGATAAAAGACAAGATCAGTCTGCAGTCCTCTACATTTGCAAATCGAAATTCCATCTTTGCTTCCTTTCCCCTTTTATATTTTCAAAAAAGGCTGCCCGTATGGAGCAACCTGGATATATTTACTTATTTACCTTTCTGCCATCAGTCAGTATACGGATCTGTCATCGGTATACGGATCTGCCATCAGCATACGGATCTGCCACAAGCATACAAATCTGCCATCAGTATACGGAAAAATTATGGAAAATTCAAGATTTCCAGAATGTTTTTAAATTGTCCGGGATTGTTTTCCGGTTTCGGTTCTTATGGCCAGGTCTGCTTCAACATTGATTGCAAATGCATCCATGGAGAAACAGAAAACTATTGAAAAACCACGGGGTTAGTGGTATCTTACTAATAGTTAGTAATACCTAACCACCTCTATTTAACTCCCTTTGGTGTGATTTTCACGGTGCAGGATTTGAGCCATTTCGGGCCTGCTCTGTTTTATTCCGTGTAAAAGGCAATTGCACGGAGTGTAAAAGATAATTGTACGGGAGAGATTATGAGGGAGACCCTGATAGAAGAGGAAGACACCGCCAAAAGGTGAATAAGAGACTGGTGTCAGTCAAAGGAAGAAGGAGATTTAACCATGGGAGCAGATTATAAAAACTGGATGCCAAAAGGAATGGTAATTTCTTTTACAGGGGGAGCTGCCGGAGCGTGGGCCGCGGCCCTGGGGCTGCGTATTCTGATGCCTGAAGGACCTGTAAAACGTGTGATGACGGGGATATCCGCAGGACTTGGAGCCCTTCTTTCCGGGGCGTCCATCTGGTCTTATCTGATGTACCGTGCATTTGATTATAAAGGAAAAAGACAGATGTCCAGACAGATTATTGAAGGAATCGCGGACTATGTAGATCTGCCGGAAGATGGAAAGTGTCTGGATGTAGGCTGTGGCAGCGGGGCGCTGGCCATTGCGATCGCTAAACGGAATCCGCAGGGCCAGGTGATTGGGATTGACCGTTGGGGCAAGGAATATGCATCTTTTAATAAGCCTCTCTGTGAAAGTAATGCCCTGGCAGAGGGCGTATCGAATGTCTGCTTTCGGCAGGGAGATGCCACCTGCCTGGATTTTCCTGATGATACTTTTGATGCCGTGGCTAGTAATTATGTGTATCATAATATCCCTTCAAAGGACCGGCAGGCGATCCTGTTGGAGACACTGCGGACCTTGAAAAAGGGAGGAAGCTTTGCGATCCATGACATTTTCTCCGCCGGGAAATACGGGGATATGCAGGCTTTCGTGAAGAAGTTGAAGGAGATGGGCTACGAGAAGGTGGATTTGATCGATACGACAGATGGGAAATGGATCCGTAAGAGCGAAGCCGGATGGATGGGACTTTCAGGTTCTGCCCTGTTGACGGGAAGAAAATGAGGCGAACCGGCGACCATGCGGTTTATTCCAGAGCAGAGATGGAAGAGATGCTGCGGGAGGTCGGGTTTGAGCATATTCGTTCGAGATTGATCACACCCTTTACTTATGTGTGTGTTGGCCGGAAATCCGGTCGTAAATAAAGAAAATGCCTGAAAAAATGTTTACAAAAGTGCTTATAAAAAAATTCCTATATAAAATCTTTACATAAAAACCCTTACATAAAATCCTTACATAAAAATCTTACATAAAATCCTTACATGAAATTCCTGCAAAAAAATGCGTCGCAGTTACGGACTGCCTTTTCTGATATGAATAGACGGAAGGTTACTGCGACGCTTTATTTTTATGTTATGGTTTTGTTGTGGTCTTGTTATGGTTTAGGTCAGACGCTTTTTAGTAGCTCTTGTAGGGCTTCTCAAGCAGTTTCACTGTCTCGTAGAGGAGCATGGCTGCTGCGCCGGTGCCGCCCTTGGAGAAGATCTCTGTGTCTGCGTCGGACTCGGAGGTTCCGGCGATGTCCAAGTGTACCCAAGGCTTCTTCTCTACGAAGGCGCAGAGGAAGCGGGCTGCTGCGATGGCGCCGCACTTCTTGCCACAGTTGGCGATGTCGGCAACGCAGGACTCGTTTAAGTCTTTGTACTCATCGTCGCCCAGAGGCATACGCCATACATTTTCCCCGGAGAGGATGGAGCCCTGAACTACCTTGGAGGCCAGGTCTTCGCTGTTGCTGAAGAGGCCGGTGTAGCGGTCGCCGAGGGCAACCACACAGGCACCTGTCAGGGTGGCTACGTCGATGATGTGGGTGGCGCCGCACTCGCGGATAGCGTAGGTGATGGCGTCTACCAGGGCCATACGGCCTTCGGCGTCTGTGTTGACGATCTCGATGGTCTGGCCGTTCATGGACTTAACGATGTCGCCGGGCTTGGATGCCTGGCCGGATACCATGTTCTCACATGCCGGGATTACTGCGGTGACATTGATGCCCAGCTTGGCTTCGGCGATAGCACCGATGGCTGCCAGTACTGCTGCGGCTCCGCCCATGTCTCCGTGCATGCCCTTCATGGCATTGGTGGGCTTTAAGTTATATCCGCCGCTGTCAAAGCAGATGCCCTTGCCGATGAGGGCGATCTTCTCGTCGTCTGTGGCGCGGCCGTTGTAGTCTAATACGATAAATTTCGGTCTCTCGGAGGAACCCTTTGCTACGGCAAGGAAGGAATCCATGCCCAGGTCCTGGCAGTCCTCCTGGTCCAGAATCGTACACTTGATGTTGTTCTTGCCGGCGATGGCTTTGGCCTTCTCAGCGAGAGCCGTTGGAGTCATAACATTGGCCGGCTCGTTAACCAGGTCACGGGCAGTGGTAACAGCCCGGGCCATCATGCGCACGTACTGTTCTTCTTTTTTGAAGGAGGCCGGGTCGATGCCGGTGAGGACACCGAGGCTTAACTCGTGGCCTTCTTTCTTATCTGTAATATATTTGTCAAAGGAATAGTCTGCCAGCATAAGGCCCTTCATAGCAGAGCTGAGCCAGTAGGACACATCATCTCCGATGGCGGTCATAAGCAGGTTCTTACTCTTGAACTTCTTGGCTTCCTTCATGGCTGCTCCGAACTGAAGTTGATATCTCCGGGGTGTAGCCTTTTCCGGGATGCCGATGAAGATAAGATTGTAGTAAGGCTGTCCCTGATAGGAGAAGTCCTTACCTCTCAGACCGTACACTTTCGTTCCTCCAACCAGATCATCTTCCTGGAGAGCGGCAAAGATTTCACTGACCTTGCCAAGCTCAATGCTAAGACGGTTTTTATGATTGTATGTCACGAGAAGAGTATCAAATTCATAATCCTCTAAATCGACGAGACGCTGTATTTGCATGATGATACGCTCCTTTCATTATTATTCATTGTCACAGGTATCCGGCCCTGGCGGGCGGGATACTTCTTGTCTTTTGATCATTCAAGTTATCCAGGGAAAATGTCTGTCTCCGTCCCTTTGGCTCACGACAGAATCCGTCCAGAGAGCAAACTTCTCCCGCAGAAGTCTATTCATAGTATAGCACAGAAAAAATATCAAAAACAGAAAAGAATTGTATAAAATACATAATTTTTTGGCACATGAATTAATTAAATGGCAGGACATGGACCTGGTCAGGGTAATTTTTTGCTTTGGCCTGAAGTTGACATAAAAGCCCGCCGATAGTATAATTAACATAAATAAGTAACATAGTTAAGTATTTATGTTAACTAACCAAGTTAAGTATATCATAAAATGTTTTTTATGAACAGAGGCTGTATAAAGACAGTGGGAGCCGCGGACAGGCCTCAGGATCCCGGCGGGCCCCAAAAAAGTGGATGATACATTAATATGTTATGGATGTGCTGGCAGGATCCCGGTGGGGCCCCAAAAAGCGGATGATACATTAACATGTTGAGGATGTGTTGGTGGGAACCCGGAGAGATCAGGAACAAGGATGTCCGTAGGCGGAGTATGTATTTAGAAGGAGTGATGCAGAGTGAATGAATATTCGATGATGACCCCGGAACTGGAGGAGCTTGCCAACAAGTGTATGATGCATGGGCAGATTCCTTCCGGTTTATATGAGCAGTACCATGTGCTGCGAGGTCTGAGAGATGTCAATGGTAAAGGTGTTCTCGCCGGTCTGACGGATATATCCACAATCACCTCAAAGAGGGAGATCGATGGTAAGATAGTTCCCATTGACGGAGAGCTCCGCTACCGGGGTTATGACATCAATGACCTGGTCACCGGATTTTACCGGGAGGAAAGGTTCGGTTATGAAGAGGTAGCTTTTCTGCTGATCTTCGGACGGCTGCCCAGGAGGGAGGAACTGAAGGCCTTCCGGGCCACGCTGGGGAGCTACCGGACCCTGCCGACGAATTTTGTCCGGGATGTCATCATGAAGGCTCCCGGCAATGATATGATGAATACCCTGCAGAGGGGTGTGCTTACCCTCTACGGCTACGATGATATGGCGGATGACATCTCCGTGGCCAATGTGCTCCGGCAGAGTCTGCAGCTGATCAGTACCATGCCTTTGCTGGCGGTTTATGGCTACCAGGCCTACCGTCATTATATAGAAGGAAAGAGTCTCTATATTCATTCGCCCAGACCCGAGTTATCCACGGCGGAGAATATTCTCCGGATCCTCCGGCCTGATAAGCAGTATACCAAGCTGGAGGCAAGGGTATTGGATGTCGCTTTGGTGCTTCATATGGAGCATGGTGGTGGTAATAACTCCACATTTACCAATCATGTGGTTACTTCTTCCGGTACCGATACCTATTCGGCAGTGGCAGCTTCTCTTTCTTCCCTCAAGGGCCCCAAGCATGGCGGAGCCAATATTAAGGTGGTCCGGATGTTTGATGACATGAAGAAGGAGGTAACGGACTGGAAGGATGAGGATGCCATCCAGAATTATCTTTTGAAGCTGCTCAACAGGGAAGCCTTTGACCGGTCCGGTCTGATTTACGGATTGGGCCATGCGGTCTATTCCATCTCCGACCCCAGGGCCAGGATTTTCAAGCGTTACCTGAGCCGTCTGGCCAAGGAAGAGGGCCACAGGGAGGAATACGAGTTCTACCAGAGAGTGGAGAGACTGGCAGTGAAGACCATCCAGAAGAAGCGTCGCATCTACAAGGGTGTCAGTGCCAATATCGATTTCTATTCCGGCTTCCTTTACCGGATGCTGGGATTGCCGGACCAGCTGTTTACACCTATGTTTGCGGTGGCCCGTATGGTTGGCTGGAGTGCCCACCGGATTGAGGAGTTGATTAACGGTGACAAGATTATCAGGCCTGCCTATGAGAGTGTGTCCATGGAAAAGGCTTACGTGCCCATGTCCAAAAGGAAGCTAACTGCTGATGCTGATGCGGACGAGCTTGTTGCAGATAAGGTTGGCCCGGACAAGGCTGATTGAGAGAAGGCCGGCCTGACAAGACTGTCAGGGACAAGGTCGATTGTGAGAAAGCTGACCGGACAAGACTGTTTGGGACAAGGCTGGCATGAAGAAGGGCTCTGGAGTATAAGGGTGCTGGAATGGAAAAAGCCGGTGAGACCGGATTTGGAAAATGATAATGACCGGCAGCCGCCGGCTGTCTGATAAACTATCTGATAAGAATAGAAAATGTGAATAACTGCAGTAAAGAATATAAATAATCATAGTAAATATCTGGATGTAAAACATCAGGGGGAAATATGAATTTGGCAGAAATGTGCGAAGAACCATCAGAAGAACGAGGCACAGGAGAGCAGAGTAAAGAGGAACAAGGGAGTGGAGGACGGAGCAAGGAATCCTATGAGATGCTGCTGATCGCTGTCAGGCAGGTGTCCCTGCATCTGCAGCAGATGTGCAGCATCCCACAGGGGGAACTCACTATGCTGATCGCCATCAGCCGGATGGAAAAGGAGAAAGGCTATGTCCTTCCTTCAGAGCTGAGGACGGCCATGCATTTGTCGAGGCCGGCCGTATCCCGCATGCTCCATAACCTGGAAGATAAGGGCTACCTGCGAAGGAGGGTCAGTGATTCCGACCATCGCTTTGTGCGGGTGGAGATCACAAATCAGGGGAAAGAGAAAATGAACACTGCCATAGAGCGGTGCACGGATATCTTAAAAAAAGTAAAAGAAAGAATGGGTGAAGAAGACATGGAGCATTTCCTTGACTACAACAAAAAGTTTTGCCGGATTCTTTCTGAGGAGGTTTTTGACTAAGCCTGGAACTTCTTTCTGAGGAGGTTCTTGACTGAGCCTGGAACGACCAGGAGCTGGTCCGGGATTAATCAAAGGACAGACCAGGATTGGCCAGAAGTTTATCCTGGGACCGGTCAGGGGTTTAGCAACATGAAAAAATGAATAATAATGAAATAAATGAATAATAATGAATAAAATAATAATGAATAATAAGAAAGAGTCCCTATGAGGACTCTCCTGCCTGATAAAGGCCCTGCTTCCCTTGAGTGGGAGTCAGGGCCTTTTCAGCAATATTTTCAGCAATAATTCCAGTAATATTTTTAGTATAATTTTCAAGTGTAATCACTTTTATCAGTCTTCTGTCAGTCTTCCTGGTTGATGGTCCGCTCAATCTCATCGATCAGGGCTTCCTCGGCGGACAGACCCTGGGCCTGGGCCAGGCGGCAGAGGGCAAAAAGGGTTTTGCCCAGGCTGCGGCTGACTTCCTCGGGGGAAGCTTTGGCAGCATTGGAAACGGGATCGGCCAGTTCCAGGACTGACTGGAGCAGGTCCCGGAAGATATCCATCTGGCTGCCTGAGATGAGCTGGCGGCGGGCAGCCTTTTTGGCAATCTTCTGGCCCCGGATCAGGGCAGGGAAGGCGGCCGGTACGGCCTGGAATTCTTCTTTGGCTGAAATCTCATTGTTGCCGTGCTCCTCTCCTTTAAGTTTCTCCCAGTCGGCCTGCTGTTCTTCCACACTGGAGTAGGTCTGGCCCTTGAAGACATGGGGATGGCGGTGGATCATCTTTCTGCAGATCCTGTCCACCACATCGTCCATGGTGAATTCCCCGGCCTCCTCGCCGATCTGGGCGTGGAGGGCCACCTGGAACAGAAGGTCGCCCAGCTCTTCGACCAGGTGGTCGGGATTGCCGGTGGCTGTCAGGTCTGAGATGGCCTGGTGGACCTCGTAGGCTTCCTCTAAGAGGTGGGGTTTAGTGGATTCATGGGTCTGGGCCCTGTCCCAGGGACAACCATCCTTGCCCCGGAGGGTGGCGACGATAGCCAGAAGTTCTTGGAATTGAAAAGTAGTATTGCTCATGGTTTTCCTCCCCGGCTCCGGACTGGCTGCCTGTTTTCATACTGGTTTTTTGGCTTTCCGGGCCCTTGTCATAAAAAATTACTGGTTTTTGTTGTAAGAAAATGATATTTATTATAATATAGCAAGTGTTAAAAAGAAAATTAATATATTTAATAATATTTATATTTTCTAATATTTAGAACAGAAATATAATTATATTCAGAATAGAAGACCTAATATATTATACAGCTTTTTATAGATTTTTGACAGTTATTTATCGTTTCTACAGTTAAGAAGAGGTAGGATTATATGTGGAGATTCATGGATAGAAGAAGAGGTTTGATTCTTGGCCTGGCGGCAGCCTTTTTACTGCTGCTGGCTGACGCAGCTTATGTCAGGGCTGAGGACCAGGAGCCTGCCGGGACGACGGTTGAAGATTCCGCCGTGGTCAGGATCGTACCGGGCAAAGTGAAGAAGATCGGCCCGGGAGTGGAGGAAGCGGCCAGTGAAGAGGAGGACTCTGAGGAGGAGTTCAAGCCTAAGATCTACAGCGACCGACGCAAGGAGATGGAGAATCATAAGGAATATCTGGGGGAGATGATTTATTTCAACCAGAAGGACCAGGTGTGGAATGACAACGGTTACTGTATAGCCAGGTCCGGCTGTGGCCCTACTTCCATGGCTGTGGT
The DNA here is from genome assembly GCA_002494165.1 of Lachnospiraceae bacterium UBA7026. Taxonomy (GTDB): domain Bacteria; phylum Bacillota; class Clostridia; order Lachnospirales; family Lachnospiraceae; genus Anaerobutyricum. The sequence continues at coordinate 74,031 of DLBH01000054.1, forward strand.
AATCAGCTCCCTGACCGGGGAATGGGTGACTCCTCTTGATACTATTGAGTGGGCCTACAAACATGGCTATTATTCCGGTGACGGCTCTGTCCATGAAGCGATTCCAGCCCTGGCCAAGGCCTATGGTCTGACCTGTCAGGGCCTTGGGACAAACTTTGGTAAGATACGGGCAGCCCTGAAAAAAGGGCACCCGGTGGTCTGTCTTATGGGGCCCGGTTATTTTACGGCCGGGGGGCATTTTATGGTGCTGACCTCCATAGACAGTAAGAACTGTGTGACTGTGGCGGATGTGGGAAGCCGGGAGAGATCCTCCTATAAGTACCAGTTGAAGCAGATGATCGGCCAGGCTAAGTCGGCCAGCGCCGGGGGACCCTTCTGGGCTCTTGGCTATGAGCGGATGAGCGGACTGGCAGAGGGCAGGACTCTCCGGGATTATATGACGGCAGATCCGGATGATTCCTTCGGCGGATCCTTTTATGTGGAAGCCCAGGAGGGTCTGACGGATCTGACGCCGGCATCCCTGGAATCCTCCGGTTTGTCCAGGAGGTTTGTGGCTGTCACAGAGCCTGTGACAGGAGGTCTTTTAAAAGCAGGCTTGTCTGAGGCTGACTATGGCCAGGTATTCTCTGCTGTTATGACAAAGAGGGGATGGGTGCCAGTGGCGGCTGCCTTATCAGAATCTACGTCAGGGGAAGAACTTTTGACATCCGGCATCAATGGTTTGAGGCTTGAATAGATGAAGAAGAAAATGAACTATAGAACGACAGTACATATTACAGGACAGTGGATGAAGCTTGGATTCCGGTGTAGTCTGCCCCAGGGGACGGACGGATCGGATATCCGGGTCCAGGCTGTATTCCGCAAGAGAAGTTCTGAGCGCCTTATGGCTATGGATGTCCGCATAGAGGATAGTGATATAGGGAAGCAGGTGATAGCAGATGCTGATATCCTACTTCCCTATGTGTTTACTGTGCCTCCCAGACATACCGTGTCGGTGAATTTCGTCTTCTGGCAGGGGGCGGAGTCGGTGGTCCTTTCTGACCAGCCTTTCCCGGTGCAAAAAGAACTATTTGCCAGGCAGGATCTGGTCCAGGCCAGGAAGCCGGCCAGGTTTGCTCTTCTGACCCTGGGTCTTCCCGCTCTTCTGGCCAGGTATCATTTTCAAAAAGGCCTGACCGGCAGGGAGGCTACGAAGAAGGCCCATGATTATGTCTACAGCCGCAGTGGCTATGGCTACAGTCCCCGGCAGAGGAATACGGACTATTTCGCTGATTATTATAGGAGGCTTGTCTCCGGTAAACATAAGCCGGAGACCGGGCGGATTCTTTTTCTCTCAGAGAGACCCCTAGATCCGGAGGGCAACCTGGGACTGGTCATGGAGAGACTGGGCCGGGAGGAGGATCTTGAACTGGAGACCTTCATCCATATGGAGACTGTGGACAGGCTGAGCAGGAAGCAGCTCCGGGAATGTGCGGAGAAATGTGCCCGGGCTAAAGTGATTGTCCTGGAGGATTTCTATCCCCAGATCCATGCCTTAAGAAAGAGTCCTGATACCCAGCTCGTCCAGCTCTGGCATGCCTGTGGTGCCTTTAAGACCTTTGGCCTGACCAGGGCGGGAAAGCCGGACTGTGTTCCCCAGACATCCATGAATCATAGGAATTATGATCTGGCCAGTGTCAGCGGTGAGAAGATCAGGGGGATCTACGCGGAGGCTTTTGGAATCCCGGCTTCTAAGGTGAAGGCTCTGGGAGTACCCAGGACGGACCTGTTTTTTGACCGGGAAAGGATGGACCGGATCAGGGAGGAGCTCTATGGGCGCTACCCTGAGGCAGAGGGTAAAAAGGTGATTATCTATGCACCTACCTTCAGAGGAGCCGGCAACAAGGAGGCCTATTTCCCTGAAGACGCATTTTCCCCGGAGGCATTTCTTCAGAAGATGCCGGAGGACTGCCTGCTGGTTTTGAAGCATCATCCCTTTGTTAAGAAGCAGACCTCTGTCGGCCCGGACCTGGCTGACCGGCTGATCATTCCGGAGGAGGGCCAGTCTCTTAATGAACTGATGTTGTTTGCCGACCTGCTGATTACGGATTACAGCTCTTGTGTTTTTGAGGCAGCGCTCTTGTCCCTTCCCATGATATTCTATGCTTTTGACCAGGAGGAATACACCAGGGAAAGAGACTTCTATTTTAATTATGATCATTTTGTTCCAGGGCCGGTGGTCCATGATTTCGAGGAAATGACTGACCTGGCGGCCGGGATGATTTCCAATCCGGGAGAGGCCGGCCGGGAGAGGATTGACCGCTTCCGGGAGGATTATCTGGATGCTCTGGACGGGCACAGTACAGAGCGGATAGCGGACCAGATCCTTGCCATGGTGCGGGGAAAGTCAAGGGTTTGAATTTTCCTTAAAAATGAATAATTGCTTAAATTTTACAATTTTCCTGGCTATTGGATTGACAAAAGACGCAAGGTTAGATTATATTCAGATGAGAGAAAAGTGACAGAAATGACTATGAGTGATAAAGACAAAAGTAAAGGAGGCAGCAGGCTATGAAAGGTATTATACTGGCAGGTGGATCCGGGACGAGACTCTATCCCTTGACAAAGGTTACCAGTAAACAGCTTCTACCCATATATGATAAACCTATGATATATTATCCCATCAGTGTGATGATGCGGGCAGGGATCAGGGATATCCTGATTATCTCCACACCGGAGGATACTCCCCGTTTTGAATCCCTTCTGGGGGATGGGCACCAGTTTGGTGTGAAGCTGAGCTATGAGATCCAGCCTAGTCCGGACGGACTGGCCCAGGCTTTCATCATCGGCGAGAAGTTTATCGGCACTGACTCGGTAGCTATGATTCTGGGAGATAACATTTTCCATGGTCACGGTCTTACCAAGAGGCTGCTGGCAGCTGTGGAACGGGCTGAGGATGGCCAGGGAGCCACAGTGTTCGGTTATTATGTAGATGACCCTGAGCGGTTTGGTATCGTTGAGTTCGATGAGAACGGCAAGGCTGTTTCCATTGAGGAGAAGCCGGAGCATCCCAAGAGTAACTATTGTGTGACCGGCCTTTATTTCTATGATAACCGGGTGGTGGACTATGCTAAGAATCTGAAGCCCTCTGCCAGAGGCGAGCTGGAGATTACCGACCTGAACAGGATATATCTGGAGCAGGATGAGCTGCATGTGGAACTGCTGGGTCAGGGCTTTACCTGGCTTGATACCGGAACTCATGAGAGCCTGGTGGACGCCACGAATTTTGTCAAGACCGTGGAGCAGCATGCCCATCGTAAGATCGCCTGCCTTGAGGAGATCGGCTATATCAATGGCTGGATCGACAAGGACCAGGTGCTTGAGACCTATGAGGTTTTGAAGAAGAACCAGTATGGTAAGTATCTCATGGATGTACTGGAGGGGAAATATCTGGATTAGTGGCCTGAGGACAGGAGCCCGGACCAGTATCCGGAAGATAAAATATCAGGATTAATATTCGAAAGGACATGGTGACTTAGAATGACTATTATTGTTACCGGCGGTGCCGGTTTTATTGGAGCGAATTTTGTATATCTGGAACTGGAGAAGCATCCTGAGGACCGGATCGTATGTATTGACAAGCTGACCTACGCAGGTAATCTGGAGACCCTCAAAGAGGCCATGGACCATCCTAATTTCCGCTTTGAGAAGATCGACATCTGTGACAGGGAGGCAGTGTTTAAGCTGTTCGAGGAAGAGAAGCCTGACATCGTGGTTAATTTTGCCGCAGAGAGTCATGTGGACCGGTCCATTGAGAATCCGGGCATATTCCTGGAGACCAATATCCTGGGAACCCAGGTGCTCATGGACGCCAGCAGGGCTGTGGGAGTAAAGCGTTACCATCAGGTATCCACTGATGAGGTCTACGGAGACCTTCCTTTAGACCGGCCGGACCTGTTCTTCACGGAGGAGACTCCTCTTAAGACCAGCAGTCCCTACAGTTCTTCCAAGGCAGGCGCGGACCTTTTGGTTAATGCCTACCACAGGACCTTCGGGCTTCCGACGACGATTTCCCGTTGTTCCAATAACTACGGGCCCTACCAGTTCCCGGAGAAGCTGATTCCCCTCATGATTGCCAATGCTCTCGAGGACAAGCCCCTGCCGGTTTACGGTGAGGGTCTCAACGTGAGAGACTGGCTCTATGTGGAGGACCACTGTAAGGCGATCGACCTGATCATCCGCCAGGGTAAGGTAGGAGAAGTTTATAATATCGGCGGTCATAATGAGATGAAGAACATTGATATCGTCAAGATCATCTGCCAGGCCCTGGGTAAGCCGGAGTCCCTGATCACCCATGTGACAGACAGGAAGGGTCACGACATGCGCTATGCCATCGATCCGACCAAGATCCATGATGCTTTAGGCTGGCTGCCTGAGACCATGTTCAAGGATGGTATCAAGAAGACGATCCAGTGGTATCTTGATAATAAAGAGTGGTGGGAGAGAATCATCTCCGGAGAGTACCAGAACTATTTTGACGCTATGTATGGAGAAAGACTGAAGGACGCGAAATAATGATGAAAGTATTAGTGACGGGTGCAAAAGGCCTTTTAGGCAATGATGTGATGGATGCCCTGAAAAAGAGAGGGCATGAGGCAGTGGGTGTGGATATCCAGGAGCTGGATATCACAGACCAGGACGCTGTTATGGCATGTTTTGAGGCAGAGAAGCCTGATGCTGTTATTCACTGTGCCGCCTGGACTGCGGTTGACGCGGCAGAGGAGGAAGCCAACAGAGAGACCTGCCGCCGGGTGAATGTGGATGGAACCAGGCATGTGGCCAAGGCCTGCAAGGCGATCGGGGCCAGAATGCTTTACCTGTCCACCGATTATGTTTTTGACGGCCAGGGCAGCAGGCCCTGGGAGCCGGACGATCCTGTCTCCGTTCCCCTGAATTTCTATGGTTTGACTAAGTATGAGGGAGAGCAGGCGATCGTGGAGAATATCAGCTCCTTCTTTATCGTCCGCATTGCCTGGGTTTTCGGTGTCAATGGCAAGAATTTTGTCAGGACCATGGTGAATCTTGGCAAGACCCATGACAGGCTGACGGTGGTAAGTGACCAGATCGGTACACCGACCTTTACTTATGACCTGGCCCGCTTACTTGTAGATATGATTGAGACCGATAAATATGGATATTACCATGTGACCAACGAGGGAGACTACATTTCCTGGTATGACTATGCCTGCGAAATCTTCCGTCAGACGGGACAGAAAGTAGAAGTCGTGCCGGTAAGCAGTGCCGAGTATGGAGCCAAGGCAGTCAGACCCTTCAACAGCCGGATGGACAGGAGTAAGCTCAGGGAGATGGGCTTCCAGCCTCTGCCTGACTGGAAGGATGCTCTGCATCGCTACCTGGAGTGGGAGACTGTTTTGTGAAAAGGACTGTGATCCTTACAGTTGCCAGAGGGCGAAAGGAGAATGTTAGATGAGAAGTACAGGAATAGTGAGAAAGCTCGATTCCCTTGGAAGAATTACTCTGCCTATGGAGTTACGTAAGAGCTTTGATATCGGCGAAAGAGAGCCTCTTGAGATCTTTACAGAGGAAGACCGGATCATTATTAAGAAATATAATCCAAGCGATATTTTCACAGGAAAGTGTGAAGATCTGATCGAGTACAAGGGAAAGAAGGTTTCCAGGGATTCTATCAGGGAACTGGCCCGTATTGCCGGTTTTGATATCGTTGAGTAGTCTGCCGGCTGACCTGATGGGGATCCGGACGCTGATAGATTAACAGGTTAGTTATAAGGGGACCGTGACCAGGGTCCCCTTATTATTTGAGACATAGTATCTAAGCCATAAAGAAACTCCTGAAGCATGTCCGGCTTTCCGGCCGGGTATGTCTCAGGAGTTTTTTAGTTGACTTTTATTTGTTTGATCTGCGAGCCAGTTTTATCTTCTAATTCAGGAATCAGTTTAGGCTTTTGGCCTGGAAATCAGTCAAAGCTTCTGGCCTAAGAAACTATTCAAATCTTTGATCTAAGAAGTAGTCTTATCTGTAAATCAGTTGCCGCTTCCATCAGTGGGGCTGTCGCTGCCGCTATAATCAGTGTAGGCGGCGCCTTCCTGGGTCGGGTAATTGGCTGGGCCAGGGTAAGACTGGCCGCCGGTCGTGGGCTGGGATCCGGCATAGCCGTCGTCGGCAGGAGTGTCGAAACGGACGTTGTCGCCCCGCCTCTTGGCTCTCCTTCTGGCACTTTCCCGACGTTTCTCTTCTTTTTTCTCCTTCTTTTCCTTCTCCTGCTTGCCTTCCTTCATGGTAGTGAGGAACTGGACAAGAATACCAAGGGCACATAAGCCTGCGGTGATGGCTAAGAGAATATAGTTGGAAACGTTGACGCCCAGACCCAGCTTGTTGATCTGGTTCATGGCAACAATAGCTCCAGCAATGGCGGTGACTACGATGACAACCGGTCTGCGGTATCTGGCACAGAGGAGTCCGGCGATGACAAAGAGAACACCGGCCACAATATAGATCAGAAGCTCAAGGAGTTGGGTGTCAGGAGTAGGAACAATCATGAGCAAGGCCAGGTCCACTACAAATCCGGCAAACAGGAACACACCCACAGGGTAAACAAGATAGGCGATGGCCGCCACCAGAACTCCGGCAAGGAAAGCAATCAGAGCGGGGTAAAGGATCGGAGTAGGTATGAACCGTAAGGCGATGTTGTAGGCTGCGATGAAACCGATTAGAAAGCCTATTAACAGGGTCCATGACTTCATGAATTTATAACCGAACAGGCACTGCAGCAATGCGAGAGCCATGATGATGATGGTTCCGATCTCTCCAAAACCGGCTATGAGATCTGCGGTTTGTTTAAGCATAATTATTTCCTCCTTCAAATGACGGTCTCCATGTCCGCTCCCTGTGGAAACCATGTTTTTAAACAGTATTGTTGTTATAATTATAATATAAAATCCAAAGGGATTCAATGCTTGCATAAGCTCTTAATAAGAAATATAATGGTAGTATTCCTGTGTTTTTGGCATTTGGAATACATAAATATACATGGGAGACAGTTACCGGCAGTTTTAGCCGGAGTGCTTCCGGTAAAAAGAAGTAGAAAAGGAGCTTATAATTATGGCTTGGTATGACAATGCAGTATTTTATCACATTTACCCGCTTGGACTTTGCGGATGTCCCCATGATAACAAGGGAGAAAAGGGGGATCATTTCGGAAAGCTCAATGCCTGGGCAGAGCACGCAGCCAGGATAGGCTGTACGGCAATCTATATCGGACCGCTTTTCGAGTCTGGCTCCCACGGCTATGACACGACGGATTACAGAAAGGTGGATGGCAGGATCGGGACCAACGAAGATTTTAAGAGTTTCGTTGCCAACTGTCACCAGCTGGGCATAAAGGTCATCGTAGACGGCGTCTTTAATCATACGGGCAGGGATTTCTTTGCCTTCCGTGACCTTAAGGAGAATAAGGAGAATTCCGCTTATAAAGACTGGTATTGTAATGTGAATTTCTGGGGGAACAATGAGTATAATGACGGTTTCTCCTATGATAACTGGGGCGGCTACAATATGCTGGCCCGGCTGAATCTCTGGAACCAGGATGTGAAGAACTACCATTTTGATACGGTGAAGTTCTGGGTCAGTGAATTCGGCATAGACGGAATCAGGCTGGATGCCGCTGATGTGCTGGATTTTGGCTTTATGAAGGATCTCAGAAATTTTTGTGACGGGATCAAGGCTGATTTCTGGCTTATGGGTGAGGTGATCCACGGGGATTACTCCCGTTGGGCTAATGAAGGCATGCTTCACTCTGTGACGAATTATGAATTACATAAGGGACTGTATTCCGGACATAATGACCACAATTATTTTGAGATCGCCCATTCCATCAAGCGTTTAAACGGGCTGGTGGGTGATAAGATCAGACTTTATACCTTCCTGGATAATCATGATGTATCCAGGATCTATTCCAAGCTCAACAACAAGGCTCATATGGTACCGGCCACCATACTGCTCTACACCGTTCCCGGAGTTCCCTCCATCTATTACGGGTCGGAATTCGGCATAGCCGGTGACAAGCAGAGGGGATCAGACTGGAATCTGCGGCCAGACCTCAACCTGGCTGACTTTGACGAAGAGGCCTCCCTGCCTGCCCTGATCAAGGCCCTGGGTAATGTTAAAAAGGAATTCCCGGAGCTGACCTGGGGGCAGTATAAGGAACTGCTGCTGACCAACCGCCAGTTTGCCTTTGCCAGGATCCTCAATGGGTCTGCCGTGATTACGGCAGTTAATAACGATGACCAGCCGGCCCATGTGGAGATCCCTCTGCCTATCGAGGCTAACACGGCGAAAAACCTGCTCTCCAAGGCTGAGGAGTCGGAGGAGGACAAGGCGGCCGCGGCTAAGGAAAGAGCCGGCCGTATGCAGACTGCCAAGGATGGCCTGATGGACAAGGCGGGCCAGTTGATCGGTGCTTCCGGAGAGATCCGGCAGAAGTCGGAGATGGTTAAGGCGGCCGCGGAGCAAATCGACGTGGAAGGAGCCAGCCTCAGTGACCAGATGGCTTCTACTATGGATAAGCTTCGTGAGCAGCTGGATAATTACCAGAGAGTCTTTCACGAATTTGCTGCTGCCTGTGGTGTAGAGCTGGGTGGGGATAGCAGTGCCGCTGCCAGAGCCTGTGAGTCCGTGGAGCTTAAGGACGGCCGGCTGGTTCTTGACCTGGCAGCCAACAGCGGCCTGGTAATCTGGGTTGGCAAGGAATAATAATGCAAATAAATATGTAGTAATTTGCGGCAATTTCTGTTATGATTAGTATCAATCCTTTAATATAGAAGACACTTATTATTACAAAAGGGAAAATCTTTAATTACAATAATTTAGAAATGAGGACATACATATGTGTGGTATTGTTGGTTTTACTGGACAAAAGCAGGCGGCTCCCATTTTGCTGGAGGGCTTGTCCCGCCTGGAATACAGGGGATATGATTCTGCAGGAATCGCAGTCAGAGACGGAGACGGTGAAGTAGAGACTGTCAAGGCCAAAGGCCGACTGAAAGCACTGGAAGAGAAGACAAATATGGGGCGGGCAGTCCCGGGAACCTGTGGTATAGGTCACACCCGCTGGGCGACCCATGGGGAGCCGTCAGAGAATAATGCCCATCCCCATCATTCGGATGACGGATGTGTAGTTGGCGTTCATAACGGTATCATTGAGAATTACCAGGAGCTTAAGGACAAGCTGCTGAGGAAGGGCTTCAGCTTCTATTCTGAGACAGATACGGAAGTAGCCATCAAGACGATTGAGTATTATTATAAGAAATATCAGGTAGGCCCCATCGATGCCATAGCCAAGACCATGGTCCGGGTGAGAGGATCCTATGCATTCGCCGTTATGTTCAAGGACTATCCGGGAGAGATTTATGTGGCCCGTAAGGACAGCCCTTTGATCATCGGTGTGGGGGATGGAGAGACTTATGTGGCTTCTGATGTGCCGGCCATCCTGAAGTATACCAGGAAAGTTTATTATATCGGCAATCTGGAGATGGCAAGGCTGTCCGGAGACCAGGTGACCTTCTTTAATCTGGATGGTGATGTATTTGAAAAAGAGCTGACAGAGATTACCTGGGATTCAGAAGCTGCTGAGAAGGGCGGCTATGAGCATTTCATGATGAAAGAGATCCACGAGCAGCCCAAGGCAGTTTTAGATACTATGAATTCCATAATCCGCAAGGGTGAGGACGGCGAGTATCTGGATTTCTCAGATATCGGATTAAGCAAGGAGATTATAGGGGACTGTTCCCAGATCTATATCGTAGCCTGTGGCTCGGCCTACCATGTGGGTGTTGTGGCCCAGTATGTCCTGGAAGATCTGGCAGGCATTCCTGTCAGAGTGGAACTGGCAAGCGAGTTCCGTTACAGAAACCTGCTGCTTGATAAGAAGGGACTGGTGATTGTCATCAGCCAGTCGGGAGAGACGGCAGACAGCCTGGCGGCTCTCCGGGAGGCCAAGGAGATGGGTATCCGGACCCTGGCCATCGTTAATGTAATCGGCTCCTCCATCGCCAGGGAGGCAGACCATGTCTTCTACACCCTGGCCGGACCGGAGATTGCGGTAGCAACGACCAAGGCCTACTCCACCCAGCTGATCGCTTCCTACCTGCTGGCCATCCATATGGGCGCAGAGAAAGGCCTGATTGACAGGGAGAAAGAGTTGGCCATGATCCATGAGATGCAGACCATCCCCAATAAGATTGCCAAGGCTCTCGAGGACAAGGAGCGGATCCAGTGGTTCGCCTCCAAATATGCCGGAGCCAAGGATGTCTTCTTCCTGGGAAGGGGCCTGGATTATGCCATCTGTATGGAGGGCAGTCTCAAGATGAAGGAGATCAGCTATGTTCACTCCGAGGCCTATGCTGCAGGAGAGCTTAAGCATGGTACCATCAGTCTGATAGAGGATAATACCCTGGTAATCGGTGTTACAACCCAGCCGACCCTCTACGAGAAGACCCTCTCCAATATGCAGGAGGTTAAGAGCCGCGGGGCCTACCTCATGGGACTTACCAGCTATGGTAATTATAATATGGAGGATACCGCAGATTTTGTTACCTATATCCCCAGGACTGATCCACACTTTTCAGCTTCCCTGGCTGTGATCCCCCTCCAGCTTTTAGGCTACTACATCGCCGTAGCCAAGGGCCTGGATGTGGATAAGCCCAGGAACCTGGCCAAGAGTGTGACGGTAGAGTAATGATTCAGGATATAGCACCGAAAACATTTTATAATGAATACACACCGGAAACTCCTTCCAGGGAGGATCCGGTGTTTGTCTTTCGTGACAGGGAAGTGCTTTTGGCAGGCAGGGAGAACGGTGCCCTCTGTTGTCCAAAGGCAGGTGATTTCCCCAGGGAGGACCTGCAGTACCTGTTCCGGATTGATGAGAGAAAATATTATCTTTTCCGCGGGGATATTCCTGAGAATTACGGCCAGGCAGACCAGGACCAGGATCAGGCCAATGAGTCAGGACCAGGTCAGGACCAGGATCAGGTCAGTGAGTCGGGACCAGGTCAGGACCAGGATCAACTCAATGAGTCAGGACCAGGTCAGGACCAGGATCAGGTCAGTGAGTCAGGAACAAGCCAGGGAGGGGGTCCGGCAGACCAGCAGGCAGCGGACCAGGAGCCCGCTGCTGAAGATGGGATTTTTTCCCGGCTGGAGGCGGCTGGCTTTGAAATCTGTCCGACCAGAATCTTCCGCCGGACAGATCCCAAAGACCTTTGCTTTGCCGGAATGACAGCCTGGCATCTTTATGCATGGTACAGGGAGAGTGCTTTCTGCGGCCGTTGCGGCCACAGGACTGTCCATGCCGAGAGTGAGCGTGTAATGCGGTGTCCGGCCTGCGGTCATAGTATATATCCAAAGATCGCTCCGGCAGTCATCGTGGGAGTGACCGACGGTGACCGGATCATGATGACCCGCTATGCCGGCCGGTCCTACAAGGGCCATGCCCTTATCGCCGGATTTTGTGAGATCGGTGAGAACATGGAAGAGACAGTCCGCAGGGAAGTGATAGAAGAAGTGGGACTTAAGGTAAAGAATATCTCCTACTATAAGAGCCAGCCCTGGGGCTTTGCCTTTAACCTGCTTATGGGCATTTACTGTGAGGTGGACGGTGATACCACTGTGACCATGGATGACAAGGAACTGGCTGTGGCCAAATGGGTCCATGCCGGGGACATTGGCCAGGAGGAGCGCAATTTAAGCCTTACGGCAGAAATGATCATGCATTTTAAGGAGAGCCGGCTGGCCGGCAGGGGGACAGAGGATGAGGCAGACGGGTCAAATCCGGTTCAGAATCCGGGCCCGGCTAAGGCAGCGGATATGGCTGCAGATATGCCCCAAGATATGCCGGTAAATATGGCTGCAGGCAGGACAGCGGATATAACTGCAGGTATGCCCCGGACTCTGACCACAGATCCGGTCATCGAAAGGATCAGGAAGGTCTGGGGAGATAGAATTCCCGGAGTAGACGTCAGAAAAAGAGAGACCTCGGCGGTGATCCTGCCCCTGGTCCACAAGAAAGACGGCTGGCATATTCTTTTTGAAAAAAGAGCATCCAGCCTGGTAACCCAGCCCGGCGAGATCTGCTTTCCCGGAGGCAGGGTGGAAGAAGGAGAGACTCTCCGCCAGGCTGCGGTACGGGAGACCATGGAGGAACTTCTTGTCCGGGAAGACCAGATTGAGATTATAGCCGACCTGGATCCTGCCATGGGACCTTCAGGGGCTTCCATCTGGCCCTTTGCGGCAATCCTTCATGATTACGAGGGAACCTGGTCAGCCGATGAAGTGGACCAGGTCTTCACAGTAGCCTTAAACTGGTTCCTGGATCACGAACCGGAAAAAAACTGGACAGAGCTGGTTACGGTACCAGGGGAGGACTTCCCCTACGAACTGATTCCCGGAGGTAAAAACTATCCCTGGCGAAGAAAGAAGAACCTCATGGTCTTCTACCACACCAAGGGAGGCATACTCTGGGGCGTCACCGGAAGAATGACCTACGAATTCATCCAGCTCTTAAAAGAAGGCCAGGAGAAAACAGAGCCATAGCTACTTTCATGACTCATAAATAGTAATGGAGAAACATGAGTAAAAAACGAAAGCAGGCCAGTAAATAGCTTTTGGCACACAGGGTGGGATTTGTCAGGGAAAAGAATATCCAGGGGCAATAAAAGCATGGCGTAAATAGCAAGGATTTTCCGAGCATAGCTTTCGCGCCGGGCAGGATGTTTGAGCCTGCTTTTAGCAAGCGAGTTCTGCAAGAGGCGCGAGAAATAAGCTGCGAAGGAAAATCCGAAGCTATAGTTGCTTTTATTGCCCCTGGATATAGTCCCTGACAAATATTCAAAACTACAAGCCAAAAGCTATACCTCTGGCCGGCTATATTAGATGAGCCGGAGGTGGGCCAGGGCATTTTTGATGCCGTCTCTGTAGACGGGTGTAGTCACATAGGAGGAGACGTCCAGGACATCCTGGCTGGAATTACCCATGGCGATACTGTGCTTCACATGTTTCAGCATAGCCAGGTCATTGCTGCTGTCACCGAAGACATAGCAGTCATCCAGGCTGGCCCCCAGGTGGTCGACGACCATATCGATGCCGGCGGCCTTGGAGCAGCCCTTGGGGATTAACTCCCCAAAACCGCCTGACAGAATATTCTGGTCAATGAAATCAAAATCATCCCTGATCTGGTCCAGGAAGGACGGCAGGTCACTGTTTTCGTCGCAGGTGATGATGAACTTGTCATAGTCCAGGTCCGGGTCCTGGAAGGTCCGGGTCTTTATGGAGGAACTGTTCTGCCGGCAGACGGCGCGAAGCAGGCTGATCAGGGGAAGGGGATCGGGCCGGTCCTCAAAGTAGTAGCAATCCGCCCCTTCATAGACACCCTGGATTCCTGTCCGCCGCATGATATGAACCATATCCCTGCGGATTGATTCCGGAATCCTGTGGTGGTAGATTTCCCGGCCCCTGTATAAAATATGACTGCCGCAGCCGCAGATATAGCCGTCAAAGGGGAAGCGGCGGACGGACTCCGGCATCAGGCCGTAGGTCCGGCCGGTATTGATAAAAAGACTATGTCCATTTTCCCTGGCTCTTTCCAGGGCTTCCAGGCTTCCTGCCGGGATATAGCCGGGAAAGCCTCCTGCCAGGAGGGTGCCGTCTATGTCAAAAAATAAGAGTTTTCTTTCCATGTTTTTTCCTTTCGTGGTATGTTATATGAAGTCAGACAGTAGGCGGTGTATTTTCATGATGCACTGATATAATGTAGAGACAGGAATGTAACGATGGCCCCGGCAGCTGTCAGGGCCGGTCAATCTAATCTTTTTTGCAGGAGGAAATAGTATTATGGCATATCCAATCGTAACTATTACTATGGAGAATGGTGATGTGATCAAGGCGGAGCTCTATCCCCAGATTGCACCCAACACGGTGAATAACTTTATTTCTTTGGTAAAGAAAGGCTTTTATGACGGTCTTATTTTCCACCGTGTAATCAAGGGCTTTATGATCCAGGGTGGATGTCCCCAGGGAACAGGAACCGGCAATCCCGGTTACAGCATCAAGGGTGAGTTCAGCCATAATGGATTCCCAAATCAGCTGAAGCATACGGCAGGAGTCCTGTCCATGGCCCGGTCCATGATGCCGGATTCCGCAGGCTCCCAGTTCTTTATCATGCATAAAGATGCACCCCATCTTGATGGTGAGTACGCTTCTTTCGGCAAGGTCATCGAGGGCATGGACGTAGTAGACCGGATTGCCAGTGAAAAGACCTTCCGTGATTCTCCTTACCATAAGCAGGTGATGAAATCTGTGACAGTGGAGACCTTCGGTGAGGACTATCCGGAGCCGGAGACCTTGTCCCGCTAGGCCGGGATTGCCATGGGAAAAGACCCTTTAAAAAAGAACAGTTATAAAAAATCAAGAAGAGACTGGGACAGTCTCTTCTTTGTTTTACCGGTTTATAAAGTTTTACCGCTTTATAAAATGATTGTCTAAAATAGTTTCAAGGATGGATGTTTTAATTTTGACACAAAAATAATCCAGCCTGTGAAAAGAAAAAGCAGACAAGCTCTGATGAAAGAATTACAAGCTGACTGCGTCAAAGGCAGATATGGCTTTCAGAACAGTGTCCGCGGACTCGTCGTTATAAATGTAGAGGGAAACAGGCCTGGATATGTCCAGACTGAAAACACCCATCATGGATTTAGCACTCACGGCAGAACAACCGGAAACCAAGTCGAACCGGCCATGAAATGTATTCATGATAGAAACAAAGCGCATAATCTTCTCCATGGAATCAATACAGACAGAGTGAGTAATCATTCCTTTGTCCTCCAAAAAACCTCTTTAATCTCCGCAGATCCTCCAGGGATCCGTCTTTACTAAAATGCCTCAATAATAAAAATACAAGGTTTCTTCCGAAAGTATAACTGTGCTTTTAATAATCTTAAGTTTACCATTTGTTTGAACAAATGAAAAGAATAAATAATTAACCAAATTTTTGGAGAGACTGGTTTTTTTTCGACAAATATTCACAATGTTATCACATATTTTTCAGAAAAAACAAGATATATAACGTTTGATGTAAAATTATCAAGCGGGATATTCCAGAGATGTTCAATCTACGATAACTACGTTAATACCTTTTTCCTGAAGAATGGCCAGGGCGGACGGATTAATCTCTGAGTCGGTGCAGACGGTGTCGATGGCGTCGAAGCTGGTCTGGATGACAACACCCTGCTGGTCAAACTTGCTCGAGTCAGCCAGGATGATCATTTTGTTGGCGGAATCGGCCATATATTCCATGGTCTCCACTCGCATCAGGTCATCACAGGTAAAGCCGGACTCTGGAATAAAGCCGTCTGTGCCCACAAAGAACTTGTCAACAAAGAATTCCCGGGCACATTTCCTCACCAGGGGGCCTACCATACCCTGATATTCCTTCTGGTACTCGCCGCCTAAAAGGATGACCTTTCTTAAAGGAAGTTCCCGGATCCGGATGGCGATGTAGGCTGAGTTGGTGATGATGGTGACGTCCTTCTTCAGCTTGGCCAGCTGTTCCGCCAGGAGGGCGCAGGTGGAGCCGGACTCCAGCATGACGGTCTCCCCGTTGTTGACCATCTCGGCAGCCCTGGTGGCGATAGCCAGCTTGCGGTCGTAATTGATGGTCATCCGGGTATTGATGTCATTGGCGTTCTTAATGAGGGCATAACCATGTTCGCGGGAGAGCAGACCTTCACCTTCCAGGTGGTCCAGATCCTTGCGGATGGTCACCTGAGAGACGTCCAGCAGTTCAGCCAGACGACTGACCTCGATCTTCTGATATGTATTTACCAATTTTATGATTTTAGACTGACGTTCTGTCATTCGAAACACCTCCCACTTTCTTTGAAAAGTATATCATACCGAATGGCAAAAGTCTATTCTTTCCTTGCGGGAAAATGTATTATATTATATAATACATCTATATGCGGATTTTTGTATATTTACCAAGGGAATCCGATTTTTCCCGGTGAGGGAAAGACTGCTGACTAAGTGGTCAGGGGACGGGACCGCCCCCGGAAATCTGATACTGGAAAAGGTGGTTAAAAATGAGTCAGGAAAAGGTTAATGCCAGAAAAGAATATAAGAAGAACAGAAAAGAGATTCTGGCAAAGGAGAAACGTAACAGGGCGATCGGCAGAGTTACCGGTTATCTGGCGGTGCTGGTCATCGTTCTTGGAGTAGGATTTTCTTTCTATAAGAAGATTGTTCCGGATCCGGAACCGAACGCACAGACATTCTACTATTTGTCGGCGATGGATTCCTATGGAATACTTACTCCGTCTCTCCCGGAAGGCGAATAGCCTGCCTTGAGGACGGCTTGCCCAATTAATGAACAAGTGTCGGACACCCGGATTTTCTTCGATAAGATCCGGGTGTTTTCCTTTGTGGAGGTAGGATCATGGCTTTTACACATTTGCATGTTCATACAGAATACAGCCTGCTGGATGGCTCGGGGAAGATCGGGGAAATGCTGCCCAGGGCCAAAGAGCTGGGCATGGACAGCCTGGCGATTACCGACCATGGAGTCATGTATGGGGTGATCGATTTTTATAAGAAGGCCAAAGAGGTGGGGATCAAGCCCATTCTTGGCTGTGAGATTTATGTGGCACCGGGCTCCCGTTTTGACCGGGAGAACAGCCAGGACGAGGACCGCTACCATCACCTGGTCCTCCTGGCGGAGAATAACCAGGGCTATAAGAACCTGATGAAGATTGTCACCAGGGGATTTACGGAAGGATACTATTACCGGCCCAGGGTGGATTATGAGATCCTGGAGACCTACCATGAGGGTATCATAGCCCTGTCAGCCTGTCTGGCGGGAGAGATTCCCCGCAAGATTGTCAAGGGTGACTATGAGGGGGCCTGTGAATCTGCTCTGAGACTGAGGAATATTTTCGGGCAAAATAATTTTTTTCTGGAGATGCAGGACCACGGAATCCGTGAACAGAAATTGGTGAATTCGGCCCTGATGCGGATGTCTGAAGAACTGGATATTCCCCTGGTGGTGACCAATGATGTCCACTATATCATGGAGGATGATGCGGTTCCCCACGACCTGCTCCTTTGTATTCAGACCGGGAAAAGGGTTTCCGACGAGGACAGGATGCGCTATGAGGGAGGCCAGTATTTCCTGAAATCAGAGCAGGAGATGGCCAAACTTTTTCCCTATGCCAGGGAGGCCATGGAAAATACCCACAAGATTGCCGAGCGGTGCAATGTGGAGATCGCCTTCGGCCAACAGAAGGTGCCTCGTTTTGATGTGCCGGAGGGCTATGATGCCTATTCTTATCTGAAAGAACTCTGTGCCCAGGGCCTGGAAAAAAGGTACGGGGGCCAGGGGAAGGCCAGGGTGGAAGAACTGAGACCCAGACTGGACTATGAGCTGGAAACCATTCGGAGTATGGGCTATGTGGATTATTTCCTGATTGTCTGGGATTTCATCCGCTATGCCAAAAGCCAGGGAATTGCCGTAGGTCCCGGCCGGGGTTCGGCGGCGGGAAGTATCGTGTCTTACTGTCTGGAGATCACCAATATAGACCCCATCCGTTACCAGCTGATTTTTGAGCGTTTTCTCAATCCGGAGAGGATATCCATGCCGGATATTGATATCGATTTCTGTTTCGAGCGCCGGCAGGAAGTCATTGATTACGTTTACCAGAAGTACGGCAAGGACAAGGTAGTCCAGATTATCACCTTCGGAACCCTGGCCGCCCGCATGGCGGTCAGGGATGTGGGCCGGGTGCTGGATATCCCCTATGCCAGGGTGGATGTGGTAGCCAAGCTCATACCCATGGAGCTGGGCATCACCATAGAGAAGGCTCTCCACATGAATCCGGAGCTGAAAAGTCTTTATGACAGTGACGAGACGGTGAAGAACCTCATCGATATGTCCATGAGGCTGGAGGGTCTTCCCCGCCATTCCTCCATCCACGCTGCCGGTGTGGTGATCGGCTCCGAGGCCCTGGATGAATTCGTTCCCTTGTCCCGGGGAGCGGACAATGTGATTACCACCCAGTTTACCATGACGACCATCGAGGAACTGGGCCTTCTGAAGATGGATTTCCTGGGTCTCCGGACCCTGACGGTCATCCAGGATGCGGAACGGATGATCAGCCGCCGCCTGGGCAGGACATTTTCCATCGATGATATAGATTATGAGGACAAGGCTGTCTTTGACATGATCAGCCAGGGTAAGACCGAGGGAGTCTTCCAGCTGGAGAGTGCCGGTATGAAGTCCTTCATGAAGGAGCTCAAGCCCGGCAACCTGGAAGATATCATCGCCGGAATCTCTCTTTACCGGCCGGGGCCCATGGACTTTATCCCCAAGTATATCAAGGGCAAGCAGAACCAGGCCAGTATCAAGTATTCCTGCCCCCAGCTGGAGGAGATCCTGGCGCCGACTTACGGCTGTATCGTCTACCAGGAGCAGGTAATGCAGATTGTTATGAGTTTGGCAGGCTACACCCTGGGCAGGAGCGACCTGGTCCGCCGGGCCATGTCCAAGAAAAAGGGAGACGTCATGGCCAGGGAGCGGAAGAATTTCGTTTACGGCAACCCGGAGGAAGGCGTGGATGGCTGTATCAAGAGGGGGATCCCGGAAGATGTGGCCAACCATGTATTTGACGAGATGATCGACTTCGCCAAATATGCCTTTAATAAGAGCCATGCGGCGGCTTATGCCGTGGTTTCCTACCAGACGGCCTGGCTGCGCTGCCACTATCCGGTAGAATTTATGGCGGCCCTGCTGACTTCAGTCCTGACCAATACCAAAAAGATCAAGGAATATATTAATACCTGCCGGACCATGGGTATAGAGATTCTGCCGCCGGATATCAATGAGGGAGAGACTGGCTTTTCCGTGTCTGGTGATTCCATCCGCTACGGTATGGCGGCCATCCGCAGCCTGGGTAAAAATGTCATCGACTCCATGATAAAAGAGCGGGAGAGGGGCGGTCCTTACAAGGATCTGAAAGACTTCATGTCCAGACTTTCTTCCAGGGAGATCAACAGGAGGACCATGGAGAGTCTGATCAAGTCCGGTGCCCTGGACAGTATGGGGGCCACAAGAAAGCAGCAGATGGCTGTCTACCCCATGATCTTAGACCAGGTGAACCGGGAGAGGAAGGAGATGATCTCCGGCCAGATGTCTATGTTTGACTTTTTCTCCGAAGAGGAGAAAAAGGAATATGGGATCAAGTATCCGCCCATCGGCGAGTATGAGACCGGCCAGAAGCTGGCCTTTGAGAAGGAAGTGCTGGGAATCTATGTCAGCGGCCACCCCCTGGAAGACTATATGGATTCCATGGACAAGCAGGTTTCTGCCAGGACGACGGATTTTGAGCCTGACGAGGACAGCGGCCGGACGGTGGTCCGGGATAATCTCAATTATGTGGTGGGAGGTCTGGTCAGTGATGTGACGGTAAAGCTGACCAAAACTAACCAGAATATGGCCTTTGTCACATTGGAGGACCAGTACGGAACGGTGGAAGTAATCGTCTTTCCCAGGGATTACCAGCTCTACCGCCAGTATCTTGAGGCTGACAGGAAGATTTATGTCAAGGGGAGGGCCTCCGTGTCGGAGGAGAGCGGCAAGCTGATCGCTGAGCTGGTTCTGCCCATGGACCAGGTTCCCAGGGACATCTGGATCCAGACCCAGGACATCGCCTCCTTCCAGCAGAGGCAGGAAGCACTTTTTGACATTATCAGGAGGGCACCCGGCCAGGAGCAGATTGTCATCTATTCCAGGGCAGAGCGGGCGGTGAAGAGGCTGCCTTCCTATGAGAAGATGGAACTTAACGACCGGACCCTGGCGGAGATGCAGGAGCTTTTCGGACCGGCCAATGTCAAGGTCGTGGAGGCCAGCATCGGGAAAATGAAGGGAAAGAAGTCCTTCCGGGCCGGGTAAGGCCTGCAAGGAAGCCTGGTAGTGAAAAAACTGAAAGGAAGCCCTGTCTGCTTTGGATCAGGTTGTGGCGGAGTCCTGGAAATGATAAACTTTTTTTGTAGGGGCCATGACTATTCTATTGAAAAAACGTATAAAAAGTTATAAGATAAAAGATAGTAATATATCATCTTTACACGAAAAGTATGATTAAAAGTATTACATAATCAGTTACCTTTACATGGAGATTACAAAAGGGAGGACAAACAATGAGTAATAGTGCATCAGCAGTTAACACGATTGCTATCCTGACAAGTGGCGGGGACGCACCTGGAATGAACGCGGCTGTTCGTGCATGTGCACGTACGGCATGGGCAAGAGGCGTTAATGTAAAGGGTATTATGCGTGGTTACAGCGGCCTTTTAAAGGAAGAGATTTTTGAGATGGAAAAGAAGTTTACCACCAATATCATCTCCAGAGGCGGAACTACTCTTTATACAGCAAGGTGTCTTGAGTTCAAGAAGCCTGAGGTTCAGGAGGAAGCAGCTGAGATTTTAAGAAAGCATGGCATCGATGGTCTGATCGTTATCGGTGGTGACGGATCCTTCCGTGGTGCCCAGGCTATGTCCCGCCAGGGGATCAACACAGTAGCCCTTCCCGGAACCATCGACCTGGATATCGGATGTACAGAGTACACCATCGGTTTTGATACGGCCGTTAACACAGCTCTTGACGCCATTGATAAGATCCGTGATACTTCCGCTTCCCACGAGCGCTGCTCTATCATCGAGGTTATGGGAAGAGACGCCGGCTACATCGCTCTCTGGTGTGGTATCGCTTCCGGTGCTGAGGAGATTATCATTCCTGAGCGTTATGATGGCAACAGGCCCAAGCTGCTCCTTTCCCTGATTGAAGGCGTTATGGAGACCCATGGCAAGGGCAAGAGACACCATCTGATTATCAATGCAGAGGGTATCGGACATTCCCACAGCATGGCTAAAGATATTGAGAATGCTACAGGAATCGAGACCAGAGCTACGATCCTGGGTCATGTACAGCGAGGCGGAAGCCCCACAGCCCGTGACCGTGTCTATGCTTCCTACATGAGTGCCCTGGCTGTTGACCTTCTTTGCGCAGGCGCAACCAACAGGGTTGTAGGTTACCGTAATGGCCAGTATATCGACTATGATATCGAGGAAGCTCTCAGCATGCATAAGGATGTGGATGAGTACGAGTATCAGATTTCCAGGATGCTTGGCCGTTCCATCTATACTCTTTAATCTGTCCGTGGCTTTTATCCTGGCAGAGTGTGGCCTGACAGGTTGACAGACCGGCTGAAATGGACCAGACTTGGACCGGATGGTGTGGCTGGCAGCTATGAGCCGGTTATATAACAGGATATAATAGAATAAGTAATAATAAGCTTCGCGTCTCTTGTTGGCAGACGCGAAGCTTTTCTTTTAAGTGAATATTCTATTAAGAAGACTTTTTGAAAGATCTTCTTAGTGAGATTTTTTGAAAGATCTTCTTAGTGAAATATTTTGAAGGTTCTTCTTAATGGATTTTTTAAATACTCATTTTGATGAACTTTTGGAAAGTTTTCTTAATAAGATTTTCAAAATGAGTATTCTTTCTTTTTTTAAGCCAATGTAAAGGAAGTCCGGAATATCTCCCTGATGGCATCCGGGCTGATCTCGTAGGGATAGGTACCCAGCTTGGAACTATCATTGGCCAGGAAGGTGTCGGCGAAAGAGGTCAGGTCTTCCTCTGACACAGTGATGGGACCCATGAGAGACCGGATAAAGGCATCGAAGAGATCCAGGTCATCAAAGCCCAGGAAAGAAAGGGCTTCATTTACCAGATCAGGATCATTTTTAGCATATTCCCTGAGGTAGGCAGCCAGGAAGAGGCCGCAGGCCTTACCGTGGGCCAGGCCCAGTTTATAGGTAACCCGGTAGCTCATGGCGTGGGGCAGGGAAGTGCCGGTGTGGGCGATGGCCATGCCTGCAACGGTGGATACCATCATCAGCTTCTGGGCTGTCGCCAGGTCCAGGGGGCCCGGAGAATGGAGCAGGTCCTTAATCTCTCCCCAGAGTCTGAGTCCGTAGGAGGAGAACATCCGGTTGTAGCTGTCTGCCTTGGCATGGAGGTAGCTCTCCAGACTGTGGCAGAGGGCGTCGATGGAGGTGCTTACCACGATGCTCTTTTTGGCGGACAGAAGATATTTACCGTCCACGAGGGCGATTTCCGGGTAAATGCGGTAAGGGATGCTTCCCTTGGTTTGCTTTTTGTGGTAGGTGAGAACGGATACGCCGGTCACTTCAGATCCGGTTCCGCAGGTGGTCGGGACAGCAAGGACAGGAAGGGCCTTGATATCCTTGAGGACGGTGAGGGCCTCTCCGGTCTCCTCCGGGTTGTTGATCAGAAGGGCGATGGCCTTGGCCGCGTCTAAGGGGGAGCCTCCTCCGATGCCGATGACAAAATCCGCCTGGAAGGCCTTGCCCTGTTCGGCAGCCTTTTCTACGGTCTCCACAGAAGGATTCTCCTCCACGTCGGAGAAGATTTCATAGGGGATGGCGTACTCGTCAAGGATAGTGGTCACATCATCTAAAGAGCCGTTAATTTTAGAGGAATGTCTTCCGGTCACGATAAAGGCCCGCTTGCCATAGGTTTTAAAAATATCCTTGTGGCTGGCCACACAATCATCTTCTATAAATACTTTGGTAGGAATGTAGAACTGCATAGCTACTCCTTTCTAATGAATCATTTCAGACACGGCAGCTTCGGACTGCCGTTAATCTTTGCTTTCACAGTGAATTATCCCATAAATGAAAGGATTAATCTACCCTTATTTTATAATAGAAGAAAAATAAAGTGGGCAGAAAAGAACCAAAGAGGTTTTCAAAGGAGAGGAAGGATAATGCTTTTTTGGTCAGGAAGCAGCAAGAGGGGCTGGGACTCAAAGGCATCGTGGGGGCTGGGGCCGAAAGACCTTATGGGATTTATGGCTGGAAAAAATATCATTTGCTTGCTGGGGAGGGAAAGAAGTCCCCTGGTTTTTAGTGAAAAAATGAGGGATTTTACTAATAACGGCTTGAAGAAAAGTGTTTTTGTGATATGATGTAATTTGAGCTTTTATAACTCTCTGAAATTTATCTTGATCTGACCTACTCTGATCAGGTGGATTGCAGAAGCAGAAAGGAATGATGAATTTATGAAGATGTTATCACCGTCAATTCTGGCGGCAGATTTTGCGAATTTGGGCAGGGATGTAAATCTGGCAGTGGAAGCCGGGGCTCACTTTATCCATATTGACGTCATGGATGGAACCTTTGTTCCAGAGATATCCTTTGGAATTCCGGTAATCAAGTCTCTGCGGCCGGTGACTGACGCAGTTTTTGATGTTCACCTCATGGTGAAGGAGCCGGGAAGATACATTGAAGGGTTCGCTGAGGCGGGATCTGATATCATTACAGTGCACGCTGAGGCATGTACCCACCTGGACCGGGTCATCCACCAGATTAAAGCATGCGGAAAGAAGGCGGCTGTATCCCTGAATCCGGCCACACCATTAGAGGTGCTTGATTATGTATTGCCGGACCTCTACATGGTTCTGATCATGACGGTGAATCCCGGCTATGGCGGACAGGAATATATTTCCTACTGTGATGAGAAGATCCGCCGTCTACGCAGGATGATTGAGGAGAGGGGCCTGGATACCCACATCGAGGTGGATGGAGGAGTGAAAGTGTCTAACATCAGGAGGATCGCAGATTGTGGTGCCGATATTTTTGTGGCAGGATCCGCCGCTTTCGGGGGAGACATCAAGGCCAATATAGGGAAACTTCTGGAGGCCCTGGGTGACTGATTTTGTAGGCTGGAAGAAGGATATTCACTTAAAAATATTTAAAAGGATTGACATTTTACATTTAGCATTATTTTTAACATTATAATTAGAGGAAAGAAGGTAACACTATGAGCGACTGTACTAATAATTGTGATACATGTGGAGTAAGCGACTGCGCTTCAAGACAGGGAGCCCCGACAGATTTTTCCGTGAAGCTGGCACCGGGCTGTTCCGTAAAGAAGGTCATAGGTATCGTGTCCGGTAAGGGTGGTGTCGGCAAGTCCATGGTGACATCCCTGCTGGCTGTAGCGTCCATGAAGGAAGGCTTTAAGACAGCCATTCTCGATGGAGATATCACAGGACCTTCCATCCCCATGGCTTTTGGCGTTCACCAGAATCTGGTGGGGAGCCCGGACGGACTGATCCTTCCGGCTACAACGGCCCTGGGAATAGATATGGTTTCCGTCAATCTGATGCTGGCCAATGAGACGGACCCGGTAATCTGGAGAGGACCGGTCCTGGGCGGCGTGATCAAGCAGTTCTGGGGTGAGACCCTCTGGAATAATATCGACTATATGTTCATTGATATGCCTCCGGGAACCGGTGATGTGCCTCTGACTATTTTCCAGTCTGTGCCCCTGGATGGTATTATTATCGTGGCTTCTCCCCAGGAACTGGTAGGAATGATTGTGGAGAAGGCTGCCAATATGGCAAGGATGATGCAGATCCCCATCCTGGGTATCGTGGAAAATATGAGTTATGTCGTATGTCCGGACTGTGGTAAGCAGATCAAGATTTTCGGTGAGAGCAATATTGAACAGATTGCCAAGTTTTATGATGTACCTGTCCTGGCCAAGCTTCCGGTGGACACAGCCCTGGCAGCCGCCTGTGATGAAGGAAAGATTGAATTCCTGGAGAATGATTATATGAAGGATGCCATGGAGGCCCTGAAGAAGCTTTAGGAGTAGAAAGAGGTTAGATGAATAACAAGAAAAGAGATAATAATGAAAACCGGAACAAGAAGATCCGGTCCCTCATTGCCATGCTGGTGGTGTGTCTGGGAATCACAGTTCTCTTTACGACGGTAATGAACCGCTACCGGAATGGTGAGCAGGTAAAGAAAAGCTACAGTGAGTTTCTGGAGATGCTGGACAAGAAGCAGGTCAGCAGGGTGGAGATCCAGGATAACAAGATCGTTTTCGAACCCAAGGAGCAGAGTAATCCCCTGGTGAAGACTTCTTATTATACCATCCCCCTCGCCGGCGATTATGCCCTGGTCAACAGACTGACTGACGCAGAAGTGGAGTTTGAGAAGGCGGATACCAGCGGGACCACCATGCTGGCCTCCGTGCTGGTCAGCTATCTGCTGCCCTTTGTCTTGATCTACGGCCTCATGTATTTTGTCATGAGGGGTATCGGCAGAGGCGGC
The DNA here is from genome assembly GCA_002494165.1 of Lachnospiraceae bacterium UBA7026. Classification (GTDB taxonomy): domain Bacteria; phylum Bacillota; class Clostridia; order Lachnospirales; family Lachnospiraceae; genus Anaerobutyricum. The sequence continues at coordinate 99,295 of DLBH01000054.1, forward strand.
GGCATGATGGGCAGCGTGGGCAAGAGCAATGCCAAGGTCTATGTGGAGAAAAAGACCGGCGTAACCTTTGCCGACGTGGCCGGCCAGGATGAGGCCAAGGAGAGTCTGACCGAGATGGTAGACTTCCTTCACAATCCGCAGAAATATACCCGGATCGGCGCCAGGCTGCCCAAGGGAGCCCTGCTGGTGGGTCCTCCCGGAACAGGAAAGACTCTGCTGGCCAAGGCCCTGGCCGGAGAGGCCAATGTGCCTTTCTTCTCCCTGAGTGGCTCTGATTTTGTGGAGATGTTTGTCGGTGTCGGTGCATCCCGTGTCCGGGACCTGTTTAAGCAGGCCCAGGGGATGGCTCCCTGTATTATCTTCATCGATGAGATTGATGCCATCGGCAAGAGCCGTGACAGCCGCTATGGCGGAGGTAATGATGAGCGGGAGCAGACTCTGAATGCTCTCCTGGCAGAGATGGATGGTTTTGATTCCTCCAAGGGTATTGTGATTCTTGCGGCTACCAACCGGCCGGAGGTTCTTGATAAGGCTCTGCTGAGACCGGGACGGTTTGACCGCCGGGTTATCGTGGAGCGGCCTGATCTCAAGGGACGTGTGGAAGTTCTCAAAGTTCACTCCAAGAATGTCCGTATGGATGAGACCGTGGACCTGGATGCCATTGCCCTGGCCACATCCGGAGCAGTGGGTTCGGACCTGGCCAATATGATCAACGAGGCGGCCCTGGGTGCTGTTAAGGCAGGCCGGACGGCCGTGTCCCAGCAGGATCTCTTCGAGGCGGTGGAGGTTGTCATTGCCGGCAAGGAGAAGAAGGACCGGATTCTGGGCGAAGAGGAAAAGAAGATCGTCGCCTACCACGAGGTGGGTCATGCCCTCTGTATCGCCGTGCAAAAGCATACAGAGCCTGTCCAGAAGATTACGATCGTTCCAAGGACTATGGGAGCTTTAGGTTATACCATGCAGGTGCCTGAGGAAGAGAAATATCTTATGAGCAAGGACCAGATGCTGGGCGAACTTGTCACTCTTTTCGGCGGCCGGGCGGCAGAGGAAGTCATCTTCCACTCCATCACTACCGGTGCCTCCAATGATATTGAGAGGGCGACCCAGATCGCCCGGGCCATGGTGACCCAGTACGGTATGTCCGAGACCTTTGGCCTCATGGCATTAGAGACAGTAGAGAGCAAGTATCTCGACGGCAGGGCAGCCCTGAACTGTTCTGATGAGACAGGTGCCCTTATTGATAAAGAAGTGAAGCAGATCCTGAAGGCGGCTTATCTGAGGTCCAAGACCATCATTGCCCAGCACCAGGAGGTTATGCATGAGATCGCCGGCTACCTGATTGAAAAGGAGACGATCACCGGCAAGGAATTCATGGAGATCTTCGAGCGCTACGAGCAGAAGGATAAAGAGCTGGAAGAGGCCTTTAACGGAACCCAGGCAGAAGCCCCGGCAGAGACTCAGACGGAGCCTCCGACAGAGACCCGGCCGGCAGCCCAGGCAGAGACCCCGGCAGAGACTCATCCGGATGACCCGGCACTAAGCTAGCCCTGGTGGAAGCCAAGCTGTAAAAAAAGATGACAAATCCCTGTTGACAGGCCCTCCGGCCGGAGTCGGCAGGGATTTTCCACACAGGAAGGGATTCCTGAAGACCCGGCTGTCCGAACAGGACAGGCAGGGCAAAGGATTCCCGGTTTAAATACGTTGAGAAATCAGAGGAAGGGAGAACACTATGGATTTTGACATCCAGGAGGAACTGAAAAAACTGCCTGCCAAACCGGGTGTTTACCTCATGCACAACGATAAGGATGAGATTATTTATGTGGGTAAGGCCCGCATTTTGAAGAACCGGGTCAGACAGTATTTTCAAAGTGGTTACAATAAAAGTATAAAGATTGCCCACATGGTTTCCCATATCGCATATTTTGAATATATTATTACCAACTCAGAGCTGGAGGCCCTGGTTTTAGAATGTAACCTGATCAAGGAGCACCGGCCCCACTATAATACCATGTTAAAGGATGACAAAGGCTATCCCTACATCCGGGTGACTGTCCAGGAGGATTATCCAAGAATTCTTTTCTGCCGCAGGCCCAAGAGGGACAAGGCCAGGTATTTTGGGCCCTACACCAGTGCCGGGGCCGTGAAGGATACCATTGAGCTGCTGAGGAAATGCTATCAGATCCGAAGCTGTAACCGGTCTCTTCCTGCCGAGATCGGCAAGGACAGACCCTGTCTTTACCACCAGATCGGACAGTGCCTGGCTCCCTGCCAGGGGACGGTGTCCAAAGAGGAATACCGGGACCATGTGGACCAGGCCCTGCGCTTTCTTAACGGTGAGGATTCAGAACTGATCTCTTCCCTGGAGGAAAAGATGAAGAAGGCAGCGGCAGCCCTTGATTTTGAGCAGGCGGCGGAATACCGGGACCTGATAGATAATGTCCGCAGGATCGGGGAGAAGCAGAAGATTAACCGGACAGACATGGAGGACCGGGATGTGATCGCCCTGGCCCGCCGGGAAGATGAGGCGGTAGTGGCCATCTTTTTTGTCCGGGACGGCAAGCTGCTGGGCAGGGATAACTTCCATATGACCGGCATCGGTGACAGCAGTGACGGGGAGATCCTCACAGACTTTGTAAAACAGTTTTACGTGGGCACTCCCTATATTCCTAGGGAGATCCACCTGCAGACGGAGATCGGGGACAAGGAGATTCTGGAAAGCTGGCTGACCCAGCGGCGGGGGTCTAAGATGACCTTCCAGGTGCCCAAGCGGGGCAGCAAACAGAAGATGGTCGCCATGGTTCGGGAAAATGCGGAGAATGTCATGGAGAAGGACCGGGAGAAGCTGCGCAGGGAGGAGGCCAGAACAATCGGTGCTGTCCGGGAGCTGGAGGGTCTCCTTGGCATATCCGGTCTCAACCGGATGGAGGCTTTTGATATCTCCAACACCAACGGTTATGAAAATGTGGCATCCATGGTGGTTTTTGAAAAGGGAAAAGCCAGGAGAAGTGACTACCGGCGTTTCCGGATCAGGTCCGTCCAGGGACCCAACGATTATGCCTGCATGGACGAGGCCCTGACCCGGCGCTTTTCCCATGGCCTGGAGGAGCAGGCCAGGATTGAGGAGCAGGGACTGGACAAGAGTCTGGGCAGTTTTAACCGGCTGCCTGATATTCTTATGATGGACGGTGGCAAGGGCCAGGTCAATATCGCCCTCAAAGTTCTGGAAAAGCTGAAGCTGGATATCCCTGTCTGTGGCATGGTCAAGGATGATTTCCACCGGACAAGAGGGCTTTACTACAACAATGAGATTGTTCCCTTTCCCAGGAATTCGGAGGCTTTCCGCATGATTACCAGACTCCAGGACGAGGCCCACCGATTTGCCATAGAATACCATAAGAACCTGCGGGGTAAGGACCAGGTCCACTCAGTTCTCGATGAGATCAAAGGTGTGGGACCGGCCAGGCGCAAGGCCCTCATGAAGCATTTCAAGGATATCGGGAAGATCAGGGAAGCATCTGTGGAGGAGCTGGAGGCCGTGGAGGGCATCACAGGCCGGGTGGCCCGGGATATCTATGATTTTTTTCACGACCGGGAGAGCCAGGTCAGGCAGACCCGGGAATGATCCGGAAAGCCGGTTGGCAAGGTTTTTTTGGAAATAGGAGACCTGATTCAGATTCCGGCAGGTCTACAAAAATTCTTCTAATAATCGCGGCTATGTGTTATGATAATGTAGACAGATGCCGTTTTGGAATAAGGAGGAAGTTATGTACCGGGTAAAACTGACTGATTTAATTGAAAAAATGCATCTTAAGAATATACTCCCAGACATTGATATTTCAGAAATAAAAATCAATCAATCCGGCGTAAACCGTATGGCTCTGCAGCTGGTAGGCTTTTTTGACCATTTCGACTCTGACAGGATCCAGGTGATCGGTAATGTGGAGCATTCCTATCTCCAGCAGAAGGATGATGATGAGATTCTTCCCATCTATGAGACGATTTTTGGTTTTAAGATGCCCTGCGTTGTTTTCTGCAGGAATTTAGAGCCCTGCGACCGTATGCTCAATGTGGCTGAAAAACACGGGGTGCCCATTCTGCAGACAGATATGTCCACCTCTGATTTCATTGCGGCCACGGTGCGCTGGCTCAGTGAAGAACTGGCACCCCGCATCTCCATTCACGGAGTGCTGGTGGATGTCTATGGTGAGGGAGTTCTGATTATGGGCGAAAGCGGAATCGGTAAAAGCGAGGCCGCCCTTGAGCTGATCCGCCGTGGCCACCGGCTTGTGTCCGACGACGTGGTAGAATTGAGAAAGGTCAGCGACGATACCCTCATGGGAACATCGCCGGATGTGACCAGACATTTTATTGAGCTGAGAGGTATCGGCATTGTGGATGTCAAGAGCCTCTTTGGTGTGGAGAGTGTCATGCTCAGCCAGAAGGTGAATATGGTAATCCGCCTGGAGGACTGGAACAGGGAGACCAACTATGACCGTCTGGGTCTGGATGAAGACTATATAGAGTTTCTTGGCAACAGGCTGGTCTGCTATTCGATTCCCATCCGTCCCGGCCGGAACCTGGCTGTCATCGTCGAGTCGGCGGCCATTAATTTCCGGGCCAAGAAGATGGGTTACAATGCGGCCCAGGAGCTTTATAACCGGGTGACCGGCAACCTGGAGAAGAAGCAGAAAATGATGGCCGGATCAGAAGAGTAAGCAGCAGTCCTGCTCTTGGTCAGGAATGTGCAACAACAGGGGGTAATAAGATGAAGAAATATGTAATTGGCGCGGATATAGGTGGAACAACAGTCAAGCTTGGTCTCTTTACTACAGAGGGAGCCCTGATAGACCGGTGGGAGATTCTGACAAAAACCGGAGATGGCGGCAGTCAGATTCTTCCCAGTATCGCGGAATCATGCCGGGCGATCCTGGCAGACAGGAAGATCATTCTCAATGAAGTGGAAGGCATCGGCTTTGGCGTGCCGGGTCCGGTGGGAGAGAACGGCATCGTAGATGTCTGTGTGAATCTGGGCTGGAAAAATGTAAATGTGTGCGCAGAGATTGACCAACTGCTGGGAATCAAGTCGGCCGCGGCCAATGATGCCAACGTGGCTGCACTGGGAGAGCTCTGGCAGGGAGGAGCCAAGGATATTTCCACCTTGGTTATGATCACTCTGGGAACCGGCGTGGGCTGCGGTATTGTCATCGACGGTAAGGTTGTGGCAGGCGCCCATGGCTATGGTGGTGAAGTGGGCCATCTCCACATGAATTCCGATGAGGAAGAAGCTTGCAACTGTGGCAAGCAGGGCTGCCTGGAGCAGTATTGTTCGGCCAACGGGATCGTCCGCGTGACCAAGAAGAATCTTGAGACTTCCAGAGTGGATACCATGCTGCGGGGCTATACGGACCTGACCTGTGCCGACATTTTCTACGCGGCCAAAAAAGGAGATGCCTTTGCCCTGGACCAGGTTGAACAGTTTGCTGAGACTCTGGCCCTGGGTCTGTCCTTTGTATCCTGTGTGATCGATCCGGAGATGTTCCTGATCGGCGGCGGAGTATCCAAGGCTGGTCCCATCGTCACTGATACCATTAAAAAGCATTTCCAGAAATATGTTTTCGGCGCCCAGAAGGATACCAGGTTCGAGCTGGCCCAGCTGGGTAATGACGCCGGAATCTATGGTGCCGCAAGACTGGTCATTGAATAGAAATGTTGCGGGTGATTTTTTGTCATAGGCAATAAATTTAAAATTTTAAAAATAATATACATTTTTTCTTGCATTTTTACTAAAGGGAGCTACGAAGCTCCCCTTTTTTTTGTGGCTTTTCTACATTGTCAGTTAATGCTTTTTAGTATAATATATTAAAGGTATAAAGATATTTTTCTGTTTTTCCTTTCAGAAGGAATTCCTGTCAGCGGACAGGCATACATTTACAGGAGACAGACATGCAGGAGTTCATTCAAAGACTAAGAGACAGATTTACATCAGGGAGTATCCTGGAAGACGAGCCTATGAGCAGGCACACGACCTTTTCTGTGGGAGGACCGGCCGATATTTTTGTCCAACCGTCAACCATAGAGGAGCTGGAGTGGACCATGCTCTGTGCCCGGGAGAGGGAGCTTCCTTTTTTTATTGTAGGTAACGGGAGCAACCTGCTGGTTTCCGACCAGGGTTTCCGGGGGATCATTGTCCAGCTGGGCAAGGAGTTCCAGGAGATCCGGGTAGAGGGTGAGACCATGGAGGTCCAGGCAGGCGCTCTTTTGAGCAGGGTGGCCAGAACCGCCCTGGACCACAGTCTTACCGGTCTGGAATTTGCCGCCGGTATTCCCGGTTCCATGGGAGGAGCGACGGCCATGAATGCCGGTGCTTACGGCGGTGAGATGAAGGATGTGATCAAAGAGGCCCTGGTCCTGACGAAGGACGGGCAGCTGGTCAGACTGACCGCTGATGAGCTGGATCTGGGCTACAGGCACAGCAGTGTTTTTGACAAGGATTATATTGTCATCCAGGTCAGACTGCAGCTGCAAAAGGGTGATCCCCAGGCCATCCGGGCCAGGATGGATGAACTGGCTCAGGCCAGGAGGGATAAACAGCCCCTGGAATACCCCAGTGCGGGAAGTACCTTTAAGAGACCCACCGGCTATTTTGCCGGCAAGTTGATTCAGGATGCCGGCTTGAAGGGCTTTCGCGTAGGCGGAGCCATGGTATCTGACAAGCATGCCGGTTTTGTGGTGAATGTGGACCATTGTTCTGCCGCGGATATCGCCGAACTGATCCGGCAGGTCCAGACCAGGGTCAAAGACCATTCTGGAGTGACCATGCACCCGGAAGTCCGTTTCCTGGGCTTTCCGGAAGATCAGGTTGTAAGGTAGGAACAGGTTGTAAAACAAGAACAGGAGGGCAGTCGTCATGTCATTTTCCTCGGAGACCAAGGAGGAATTATCCAGAATCGGAGACCAGGAGAGACATTGCATGATTTCTGAACTTTCTGCCATCATCAGTCTTTGCGGTAAGGTGACCCGGGAGGGGACAGGCTACAGCATTGTCCTTCACACGGAGAATGTGGCTGTTGCCCGGAGGTTCTATACTTTGATCCGCCAAACATTTGACTATCAGCCGGAGGTATCCACAACCAGGCATAATTATCTGAAGAAAAACAGGTATTACATGATATCTATCCGGAACAGGAGCATGGCCCTGAAGGTGCTGAAGACCCTGGCTCAGATTGATAACCTGGGCCGGCTGCAGGAGGACAGGAGCATCAGGGATAATCCGGTTCTGCAGAGAACCTGCTGCCAGAGAGCTTATCTGCGGGGTGCCTTTTTGTCTGCAGGATCCATTACTGATCCGGAGAAGAATTATCATTTTGAAATCGTATGTCAGCGGGAGGACCTGGCCGACCAGATCAGGGACCTTTTCGATAATTTTGGCCTGGAGGCCAAGATTGTTGTCCGCAAGAGATACTATGTGGTATATCTCAAAGAAGGGACGATGATTTCAGATACTCTTAACATCATCGGAGCACATATTTCCCTGATGAAGTTTGAGAATGTACGTATACTCAAGGATGTCCGTAACTCAGTGAACCGGAGGGTTAACTGTGAGGCTGCCAATATAAATAAGACAGTCTCAGCGGCCAGGAGACAGATAGAAGATATTGAATATATTAAAAATACCGTCGGACTCGATCAGCTGCCGGTCAATCTCCGGGACGTGGCCTGGGCCAGGCTGGAAGACCCGGAGGCAGCCCTTAAAGAGTTGGGTGCTATGCTGCAAAAGCCCCTGGGCAAGTCGGGAGTGAATCACAGGTTGAGAAAACTGAGTTCGATTGCACAGAACATTAGGGAATATGGACATATGTAACACCAGCAAGAGACTATGGGAGGTAATGTAGTGATAACAAGATCTATGGATGTCAGAATTCCGCAGGGATTGGACCCCAGCACAATTGCACTGTTTATTCAGATTGCCAGCCAGTATGAGAGTAGCATTTACGTGGAGGTTGACAACAAGAAGGTGAATGCGAAAAGTCTGATGGGTATGATGACTTTAGGAATTCCTGAGGGTGGAAGTATTGATGTGATCGCTGATGGAGATGATGAGCACCAGGCGATCGCACACATTGAAAAGTATCTGATGTCATCAAAGTAATTGTGTAGTAAATGATATTGATAAGGGGAATGCATATTTAGTAGTCGACTTAGGATTTTGAATTTAGGATTTTTAAACTTAGGGTTTTAAATGAAATAAGTGTCCTGTTCTTATAATTGTGTTGCGAATATATAAAATGTGATTTATAATATTCTCAGCAAAATAATTAAAGGAAAGAGCTTTGTGTCCTGCCTTGGAGCTGTATGATTCTTACAGCTCCTTTGGCAGGCTTTTTCATATGCGGCCGTTTTCTGCAGAAAAAAACGGTCCGCGGAAAGGAATGGAAGTCTATGGATTATGGATTAAAAGGAAAAAATGTTTTGATCACCGGTTCCACCAAGGGTCTGGGCAAGGCCATCGCCCGGATCATGGCAGAGGAGGGGGCCAATGTAATCGTTTCCGGCCGCAATGAGCAGGAAGCCGTGAAGCTGGCTGAAGAGATCCGGGACAGCTGCCAGGTCCGGGCTGCCGGCATCCGGGCTGACCTGATGGCCAGAGGGGCTGCGGACCAGCTTTTCGACCAGGCTGTCGATGCCCTTGGGTCTCTGGATATCCTGGTAAATAACGCAGGGATCTGGCCTACGGCCTATGTGAAGGATATGGAGGAGAAGGCTTTTGAGGATACCATCTATCTGAATCTGGAGGTCCCTTATATTTTGAGCAGGAGGATGGTCAATCATCTGATTGGCCAGGACCGCAAGGGCAAGATCATCCAGATCGTGTCCCAGGCGGCCTTCCATGGTTCTACCACAGGCCACGCCCACTATGCGGCTTCCAAGGCCGGTCTGGTAACCTTCATGGTTTCCCTGGCAAGGGAAGTAGCTTCCTACGGAATCAATGTCAACGGGGTGGCTCCGGGTATGATGGAGACACCCATGACCGAGGCGGCTCTGACAGCCAAAAAGGACTATTACAACAGCCGGATTCCCATTGGCCGGGTGGCTAAGCCTGAGGAGGTGGCCTATGCTGCGGTATTTCTTGCCTCCAATAAGGCGGACTATCTGACGGGAATCACCATCGACGCCACCGGAGGTATGCTGATGAGATAAGAGAAGCTTATATCCTGACCGGAACATGGAAAAATGATAAAATACTGATTGGAAAAATAAAAATATTGCACGGCAATATATTATAATATATCCAAAAGTAAAAAATGCAGCCTTAAAGACAGGAAACAAAGAGTAAATGGGTTCCGGAGGGACCTTGTTATTATTCATGCTGCCGGGGGGCAGCAGTGATGGAAAGGTGGGTTACATAAATGAAGAATTACTTAATTGGTATTGACGCGGGAAATACGTCCAGCAAGGTGGTTATTTTTGATGAGTATGGTAATATCATTTCTTCGGCAGCCACACCAAGCATGCGCTTCGAGCGCCGGGGGGAAGGCTTTGAAGAATTCGATGTGGATGAGCTCTGGAAGCTGATCATCCGCTGTATCAGAGAGGCGGTTGTGAATTCAGACATACCGGCTTCCGCCATCAAGGGAATCGGTGTCACTTCCTTTGGCAATGGCCTCGTGTTTGTAGGAAAGAACGGGGAGACGATCGCTCCCGGCTGCTTCTCCCAGGATTACCGGGCCAATGACATCATAGCCATGTACCAGGAGGAGGGAACCTACGATAAGATCAATGATATCGTCAAGGGCACCCTCTTTGCCGGAGAGCCGGGACCCATCCTGCGCTGGTACAAGGAACATGAGCGGACTACTTATGATAAGATCGGCGGCGTCATGATGTTCAAGGATTATATCATGTTCAAGCTGACCGGCGAGCTGGCCACAGACCTCAACTGTTTCGGCGGGTCCTTCATGTTTGATTTAGAGACCATGGATTATTCCGATGAACTTTTTAAACTTTACGGGATTGAGGAGCTGAAAGATGCCATGCCCAAGCTGGCCAGTACTCCGACAGAGATTATCGGCCGGGTTACCCCGGAGGTGGCTGAGCTGACAGGACTGGCAGAGGGAACACCGGTTGTGGCCGGTATGATGGATATTCTGGCCTGCCTGGTGGGCTCGGGAGCTACCGGTGATGAGGTTTACACGGCAGTGGCAGGGTCCTGGTGTATCAATGAGACCCATTCTGATCGGATCATCCCCAATGCTTCTTCCAACATGCCCTATCTTTTTAAGGGCCAGTACCTGAACTGCTCCTACACAGGAGCATCAGGCTCCAACTATGAGTGGTTCAGCCAGAATCTGGCCGACAAGGCCAGGATTGAGGCAGAGAAAAGAGATGTGTCCTTCTTCACTGTCCTCGACGAGTATATCGCCAGCGTCAAGCCGGAAAAAGCCAAGGTGATGTTCAGTCCCTTCGTGGCCCAGCCCAGTATCCATGTGAATGCCAAAGCTAACTTTATGAATATAGACCAGGGTACCACATATGCTGATCTTTGCTATGCTGTGGCTGAAGGTTGTGCCTACATCCACAAGTACCATGTGGACTTCCTGAAAAATGCCGGTCTGCCCTTAAAGGAGATCCGGCTTACCGGTGGAACGGCCAGGAGTAAAGTCTGGAACCAGATCTTTGCTAATGTGCTCCAGGTTCCCATCGTGGGTGTTGACTGTGAGGAGACCGGTGCCCTTGGTTCGGCCATAGCGGCAGGAATCGGTGCCGGCGTGTACGGCAGCTATGAGGAAGCCTTTGAAAAGGCGGTGAAGACCCTGCCTCCGGTTATGCCGGATGTGACCACCTTCCCGGTTTACGACAGGAGATATGCCGAGTGGACAAAGCTTAATGAGATCTTAAAGCTCTACTGGGACAGCAAAAAATAAGATTCCGGAAAATGAATTTTGGAAAAATATAATAATATGAGAAAAATATCCTCTGCCGGTGAATTGCCTGGCAGAGGATATTTTTGTTAGTATATGATAATATTCCGGCAACTGCATTACTTTGCCGCCGGTTCCTGGTCCTGCTGCAGAATGTCGGATGGCACGCCGTAAAAACTGTAGATCAGCTCCTGGTCGAAGGAGTCTATGGTCCACTTCCCATCCTTGAACTTAAAGACGATGTCCGCGGTTGTTGTCTTCCGGGGGGCATCATCCTTCACCTGCCTGTACCAGTCTATAAGCATTTTTGTGAAGTCTGAGACCAGGTTCGATGAGGACTGGCTGCCGTCCTGGGAATCACTGCTTTTGGAACCGCTGTCCTGGGAGCCTTTATCCTGGGAATCACTGCTCTTGGAGCCACTGCCCTGGGAGCCTTTATCCTGGGAATCACTGCTCTTGGAGCCGCTGTCCTGGGAGCTGTTGTCCTGGTTGGCCCCATCACTTTGGTCGCCGGAGCCCAGGTATTTATTAAAGAGTCCGGAAAGGATTCCGGCCAGATTATCCGGGTCATAGAGGTCGGCGATATCTTTTTTAGCCTGGTCAACGATCAGCTGGGGAAGCTTGGAGAAATCCGCGTTGGAACTGGTGACCCTGACGGTGCACTGGTTCCACTTGGTCTCTGAGCTTATGATCTCATAGCTGGCATCGGAGACCAGTTCATCGAAGAGCGGGTCATAGTCGATGTCGAGGGAATCAAAATCCACCAGGGAGGAGAAGGCGCTGTTCTCAAAGACTTCCTTGATCTTGTCCCTGATTACCTTTTTCAGGTCCGGGTCCACAGGCATCTGTTCAGGATGGTACTTCTCTTCAATATTGGACAGGTCCATGGCCTTAAGGCCTTTAAAGAGTTCCCTGGTGAAGGTGAGACACTCCTTTTCAACTCTGTCGATATAATAACGGTAACCCAGAAGAGATCCGCAGGCCAGTAATATAAGAAGAATCATGATGACCAGAGGCCATCTCTTTTTGCGGGGTTTCCCGGCTGAGCCGCTGTCGAGAGGTTTGTAAGCTGCGTCGGTCAGGGGGCTGCCGCAGTTCTTGCAGACGGATGCCTGGTCAGGGTTTTCGGTGTGACATTTTGGACATTTCATAAAAGGCCTCCTTGTTCATCTGTCATAGGGCCGGATCCGCCGGGGCGGCAGTTTTTTTATTCTGTATTTGAGTATAATTAGTAAAAACACCCATGTCAAGGCGGAGGATTTACGGAAAATAGTGAGGGGAAATGTTTGGGATCGATTCTTGTTGTATGTAAAAGGTAAGTATATTTTCTTTTTAAAAATATTTCTTGATTTGTTGTTGTTAGAAAGAATGGAAAAGTAGTATAATGTATCTGATATTCAGTTTTGGAGGAACAGACATTAACCATGAAAGAAAAACAGAAGTCAGAAAAAAAGGACTATATATCCTTTAGGGATGCTTTTTTCCGGGGGATGACAGAGCTGATTGTCATCAGTCTGGCTGTACTTTTTTTCTTTTTCATTTACAAGATTGATGTAATATTTGCCATTATTCAAAAGATAGTCAGGATCCTCATGCCTGTGATTGTGGGGGCTGTCATTGCCTATCTGCTGAATCCGGTCGACGATTATTTTGAGGGGATTTACCTCAAGTATTTCGGCCATTATTTCAAGACGGAGAAAAGAAAGAAGAAGTATATCAAAATTGCCGGAGTGGCCACGGCCATACTTCTGTTTCTGATTATCCTTTTTATGTTATTTTACCTTGTCGTTCCACAGATTTATTATAATACCAGGAACCTGATCGTGGCTCTGCCGGGCCAGATGAGAGACCTGATGGAGTGGATCACGGCAAAGATGGCCGATGACACTCAGCTGAATTCTGTGATCACAAGGTTTTACCAGGAGGCCATGAATTTCCTGTCCACCTGGGTGAAGACGGATATGCTGGACCAGCTATATCTGGTGATTGACGGGGTTCTCGGTGCAGTGAATGTCGTGGCAGAGTTTTTCATCGGCATTATCATAGCGGTCTATCTGATGATGGGCAGGGAGAACTTTAAAAGAGAGGGCAAGAAAGTAATCTACGCCTTTCTCAATGATGAGCACGCCGGTATGCTGATCGGTCTGCTCAAGGAATGTAACAGGATCTTCGGCGGCTTTATCAATGGTAAGCTGCTGGATTCCCTGATTATAGGAATCCTCTGTTTCATCGGTGTATCTCTTTTGAATATGCCCTACTCCGTCCTGGTTGCGGTGATTATCGGAGTGACCAATGTCATTCCCTTCTTCGGTCCCTATATCGGTGCCATACCAAGCACTATCCTTATCATGCTGGACAGTCCTTCCAAGGGCCTGATTTTTCTTGTGTTTATCCTGATTCTCCAGCAGTTTGACGGAAATATACTGGGACCCAAGATCCTGGGGGATTCCATCGGTTTATCTCCCTTCTGGATCGTTTTTGCCATCCTCCTGGGAGGAGGTCTGTTCGGCGTAGTGGGTATGCTGTTCGGCGTACCTGTGTTTGCCGTATTCTACTATCTGATCACGAGCTTTATCAATTACCGCCTTGCAAAAAAAGACAAGGTAATTGATTGACATAGCTGAATTGACTGTTGTATAGTCAAACCAAGTTAAATAATGCTGATCATTTTAACAAAGGAGGAGATTACTATGATCTACACAGTGACTTTTAATCCGGCATTGGATTACATTGTGTTTTTGGATGGCATGGCTCTGGGAGAGGTGAACCGTGCGACCCGGGAACTGATATTCTATGGTGGAAAGGGCATCAATGTTTCCACTGTTCTGAATATGCTCGGGATGGAGACGACAGCACTGGGCTTCACCGCCGGATTTACCGGAAGAGCCCTTGAAGAGGGAGTGGCTTCCCTGGGCATCAAGGCTGACTTTATCCGGCTTCCGGAAGGGAACACCCGTATCAATGTCAAGGTAAAGCACGGGGATGAGACAGAGATCAACGGACAGGGTCCGGTGATTACTGATGAGGCCCTCAATGCACTCTATACCAAGCTTGATACACTTACAAGTGATGATGTTCTTGTTCTGGCCGGAAGTATCCCCAACACACTGCCGGACGACGTATACGAGAGAATCATGGCAAGACTGGAGCCTAAGGGCATCCGGATCGCCGTTGACGCTACCAAGGACCTTCTTCTCAATGTACTCAAGTACCACCCCTTCCTGATCAAGCCCAACAA